>JBKDZL010000110.1:0-13661 GCA_047971145.1 Erysipelotrichaceae bacterium | reverse complement strand
AGTTTATAAACTAACTCAAAAGCAACTAAGAAAAGAGAGATTAGTAAGAAAGAACTTGAGGTAGCCAAAACGGTTGGTGATGAGAACTTAGTTAACATTAAGAAAAGGCAACTGAGAGAAGCTAATAAAGGCTTAAACAGCTATATTAATTCTCACGATGAATTGAGAAGGGATTATAACAGGACTAAGGTTTTAGTAGCAGATAAAATGCCAGATTTAGGCAACTTAAAATTAATGTCGGATGGCAGGGGCAGAACTAAGAGTGGTGTCAATTATATTGTGAGCACTTTAGGGGAAGTGGATGGCGAATTATTGGAGCCAACACTAACCCAATTTGAAAGTTTAGTAAGAGATGAACCAATTGTAAGAGATCTAGTAAGTAAAAATAGTATTGATTTCGCAGTGGCAAAACATGATGGAACAATTGCAGCATTCGGTATTGGTGATGGAAGTGAAGTTATGGATCCAACAAAAATGATGATTCATTTAAACCCAGACTATTATTCAGATTCTAGTAAGTTTATGAAAATGGTTTTTGACCAAAGAAATAGTGACTTCATAATGAATTTTGACCCTAAATTCTATAAAGAGTATTACATAAACCACGAATTTGGACATCTAGTTCAGTACGCATTATCTTATGATAAATTAGTTGATATGAAGGATGTTAACTTGTTTAGGTCAAAGCAATTATCGATCGCTGAGACAATGAAAAGTGATATAATTAAGTTATCTAATATGAGTTCTATAGAAATTAATAATTTCATGTCGTTGTATGCTAAATATGATGCGGAAGAATGGTTTGCTGAGCTTTATGCAGCATCAAAAAGCGGAATTTCCAACGGACTGACAGATGCGTTAAAGAAATATATTACTGAAAGGGGATAGGATGATAGACAATATTGCAAGATGGAAATTTTTCCAAAACGAAAAATGGTACAAGAAAATTAGTGTCAAATCAGATAAAGAAGTTGGTTACGAATTAACTGAAGAAGGAAAAGTGATTCCTGAAGTGGTTAAATCTTTTGAGGATTTTGTATCTTGGTTTAATGATACCGACCCATCTAGTCACCACACAATTAAAGGCGGTATATTATTTAAGTAATTAATTCTTATTTAAATTTATTAATCAACACACTGAAAAGTGTGTTTTTTAGTCTTTCACACTAGACATTAAAGAAGTGGGATAGTCAATACATCCAGACTATAAACGATGGGAAAAGGAGGTTATCATGGAAGATAACAAAATAAATACAGTAGAAGACACTAAAGTTGAAGTAACTGGGTCAGCAAATGATACGGAAGCAACTGAAAGTAAAGTAGAAGAAGCACTATTAAGTGAAGCAGAAGTGCAAAAAAGAGCTGATGCTATCGTTGCAAAGAAATTGGCTAAAATACTATCTAAAAATGAGCTTAAGGTTTTCAACGAATGAAAAGATAGGCAAAAAACTGAAGAATAACTAAAGGTAAAGCAAGCTAAGAAATATGCGAACATTTAGGCAACATTTTTAAGGCTTCTGAGTTAAATCAATATGGCAATATCCACTTGGGTTCTTACTAAGGTAATCTTGATGATAAGTTTCTGCAGGAAAATAATTTTTGATTGGTAATACTTCCGTTACTATTTTAGCTGAATAACTTTTTTGCAATTCTCGAATATAGTCATTGATTATTATAATATTGGAATTTTCTATGTAATATATTCCACTGCGATATTGACTACCAATATCAGCTTGTTGACGATTGAGCTGAGTAGGATTGACAACCTTAAAGAAAGCAGCCAAAATTCTCTTCAGTGTTAAAAAATCATCATCATATTCTAACTTGAGAGTTTCAACAAAACCAGTCTCATTATTACAAACTTCCTGATAAGTGGGCTGGGTTGTATTACCATTGGCATAGCCGACTTCAGTTGTAATAACTCCTGATAATTGCTTAAAGTAGGCTTCCATTCCCCAAAAACAACCACCAGCTAAATATATTATTCTTTTCATAAATACCTCACTTTTATTATTATATCATGATATAATAAATACTGTTTAAAGGAGCTTTATTATGAGATTAAGTAATAGTTATTTTTATACATTAAGAGAAAATGTTAAAGATGAAGATTCTACCAGTGGCAATCTTTTAGCCAGAGCAGGCTATATCAAAAAAACTTCATCAGGAGTTTATATGTATTTGCCTTTAGGGTATAGAGTCTTAAAGAAAATAGAAAAAATTATTAGAGAAGAAATGATTAAAAGTGGTAGTGAAGAAGTATTAATGCCTGCCTTAGTAAATGAAGAATTTTATGTTCAAAGTGGTCGGCGTGAATTGATTGGTGATTCTATGTTTACTCTAAAAGATAGATTTAATAGAGCTTTTGTTTTAGGTCCTACCCATGAGGAACTATTTGCCTTAGCTGCTAGTATGAAAATAAATTCTTATAAAGATTTACCATTTAATTTATTTCAAATCCAAAATAAATTTAGAGATGAGCTAAGACCAAGATTCGGCTTAATTAGAGTTAGAGAATTTATGATGAAAGATGCCTACTCTTTTGATTTGGATCAAGAAGGACTAAATAATTCATATCAAAAAATGTATGATGCTTATATTAGATCATTTGATAAAATGGGTCTTAAATATAAAATAGTTAAAGCAGATGGTGGCATTATGGGTGGCTTATTATCAGAAGAATTTCAAGCTATTACAGAAATTGGCGAAGATACTGTAGTCCTTTGTGATAATTGTGACTATGCTAGTAATTTAGAGATTGCAGAGGTCATAAAAAAAGAACAAGAAAGTGTTGAATTAAAAAATAAAGAATTATTATCAACCCCAAATATCAAAACTATTGATGATTTGGCAAATACGCTAAATATAGATAGAAAACAAATACTAAAAACTCTACTCTATTATATTGATGGCAATTTAACAGCTTGCTTAATTAGAGGTGATCAGGAACTTAATGAAACTAAACTAAGAATCTTAAGTAATGCTAAGGAAATTAGATTAGCTAATAATGAAGAATTAGCAAAAGCTGATTTTCCTGTAGGCTTTGTTGGACCAATTGGCCTTAGTATCCCAATTATTGCTGATCAAAATATCTTAAACATGAGCAATTATTTAAGTGGAGCTAATCAAAAAGACTTTCACTATTTAAACACTAATAACACTGATTTCAAAGTTGAAAGCTTTGGCGATATTGTCAATATTTGCACAGGTGATATTTGCCCTAATTGCGGTGGTAATATTTATCTTAATAAAGGAATAGAAATTGGGAACACTTTTAAGTTGGGAACTAAATACTCAAAAGCTATGAATCTAAGCTATACTGATAGTGACAATAGTAATAAAGATGTTTGGATGGGCTCATATGGTATTGGCTTAGGACGTTGTATGGCAGCATTGGTTGAGCAAAATCATGATGAAAACGGTTTAATGTGGCCAGTAGAAATTGCTCCTTATAGAGTAGCTATTGTACTAATTTCTAATACAGATCAACAGCAAGTAACGGCAGCTAATAATTTATATCAACAAATGCTAGCTAATAATATTGATGTGCTATTTGATGATCGCAATGAGCGAGCTGGTGTTAAGTTTAAGGATTTAGAACTAATTGGTATTCCTACTAGAGTGGTTATTGGAAAACATATAGCAGATAATAAAGTAGAAATACGTAACCGGAATGAGAGTGAAAATCGCTTAATTTATCTTGCTGATGTTCTAGATCAAATTAAATAAAGACAAAAAAAAGAACTATATTTAGATATATAGTTCTTTTTTCTAATAACTTAATTATTTATAAGTTATAACAGTATAACTCTTTTTACCTCTTCTAATAATATTAAATCTGTTGTATAAAGAAGTCTTTTGTGAAACCAAATAATCAGTATCATTAATTTTTATACCATTTACACTAATAGAATTATTTTTAATAAATTCTCTTGCTTCTCTTTTACTACTAACAATATTCGCCTCAACTAATAAATCCACTAAATTATAATCTGAATAAATACTATACTCACTCATTCCTTTTAGGGCCATTTCTAATTCTTGCTCATTTAGTTGAGTAAAGTCTCCACCAAATAAAGTTTCACTAATTCGCTTAGCCGAATCTAATCCTGCTTGTCCATGAGTAAACTTGGTTATTTCATCAGCTAAAGCAACTTGTGCTGCTCTTTTATGGGGTTCAATTTCTACTAATTTTGCTAATTCATCAATTTCAACTTTTGTTTTAAAAGTCAGCTTTTTTAAAAAATTAATAACATCACCATCAGTAACATTAAGCCAAAATTGATAAAACTCATAAGGAGTGGTTTTAGTGGCATCTAACCAAATATTGCCAGATTCACTTTTACCAAACTTAGAACCATCACTCTTAGTAATTAGTGCTGATGTCACTCCAAAAGTTTTAGCTTTATCACCAACTATCTTACGGATTAATTCTGATCCTGCAGTAAGGTTACCCCATTGGTCAGATCCACCAATCTGTAATTCACAATTATAGTTTTGATATAAGTGCAGCCAGTCCATTGATTGTAAAATCATATAAGAAAATTCAGTATATGAAATACCTGTTTCTAATCTACTAGAAACCACATCTTTATTCAACATATAAGAAACACTAAAATACTTACCAAAATCTCTCAAAAAATCAATAATATTAAATTTTGATAACCAATCATAATTATTTAGTAAAATAGCATTATCACCAAATTCAATGAAACGTGCAAATTGTTTTTTTAAACTAGCCACATTTTCATCAATTTGTTCACTAGTTAATAAAGTTCGCTCAGTAGTAGGACGAGGATCACCAATCATACCTGTACCACCACCACACAAAACAATAATTTTATGTCCTGCTTGTTGATACCTTCTTAGTAACATCATTTGTTGCAGGTGGCCAACATGCATAGAATCTGCTGTTGGATCAAAACCACAATATAAAGTAATAGGTTTCTTTAAGCGCTCAGCTAAACCATCAAGATCAGTAATATCTTTGATTAATCCACGATACTGTAAATCATCTAACAAATTCATATAAGCCCCCTTATTTTGTTGATTGTCTTGCGGTATATAAATAACTCAATTCAATTTCTTTATCAAAATTATTATCATTATTTAAAATCTTAGTCATAACTCTCATCGCCACAGCTCCTAAATCATAAGATGGAATCGTAAAACTTGAGATTTGTGGTCTTACCATCGTATTATATTTAGTATCAATAATGCAAACTACCTCTAACTGCTCTGGAACTTTAATATTATTTTCTTTAGCAGCATTAATGGCAGCAAGAGCATGAGAATCACGATAACAAATTAACAATTCTAAATCTTTATGTTCTTTAAAATAATTAGATAAAAAACTATAAGAAGTACGATATTCACTAGAAATTTCAATATAATTATTAAAACTCTTTCCTTTGCGCTCAAAGGCTGCACTTGCCCCTTCTTGTAATTTAACAATTGATCGATGATGCTTGCGATCTTGTAAAATTGCTATTTTATCCTTACCTTTAGCTAAATAATTACTAACTAACTCATCACAAGCTTTTTTAACATCAACAAAAACCGAAGCTAAATCATCACCACTCATCCTATTACCAATAATAACAATAGGAACTTGATAATCATTTAAAACCTCTAATTCATCATGAGTTAATTTGTCATTGTAAATAATTACACCATCCACTCTGGAAACGATAATATTTTCAATTACACTGCTCATTTCATTAATGCCCTCACTAATAGTGTGTAATACCACATTATACTTATATAAACGAGCAACATCTAATAGACCATTAATAACCTTACCAGTATAGGTAAAGCTAGTATCCGGAACAATAAAGGCAATAGTAGTTGATTTTTGTAAGGCTAAACCCTGAGCAATCGCATTGGGGCGATATCCTAGTTTAGAAATTGCTTCTTTAACTTTATTAGCAGTTTTTTCCTTAACCAGATCAGACTGATTGATAACCCGAGAAACAGTTGCTAATGAAACACCAGCTGCTTTTGCCACCTCATATATCGTTATTTTTTTATTCTTCATTGCTTATTTTTTCTTTCCTAAACCTTTGACGAAATCACCAATTCCATCTGCAACATCGCCAACAAACTCACCAGCATCAGTTTTTAGATCATTAAATGTTTCTTCGACAACAGCACCACCTTTTTTAATGGCATCATTAATGTTATCCATATTAATATTTTTAACATGTTTATTAAACTCATCACTAACTTTATCAATAACATTATCACTCTTATCAGAAACATCTGCCAAACCATCCTTAACACTAGCCAAGCCTTTACTTGCTTCTTTTTTCATATTTTGCCAAAACTCATTTTTTTCAGCTTCAGTTTTTAATTGATCAGCCTTATCTGCAACTTGATTAATAAAACCATCTATTAATTCTGAACCTTTCTCTTTAATATTTTTAGCAGTTTCTGAATCACTAATATCCTTGGTAAATTTATCAAATTCGTCCTTCAATTCTTCTAATACACTGTTTTTGTTAGCCATTATTTTAAGCCTCCTTCATTATTCTTATCACGGTTAAATGCTTTCTCAAAAATACCAGAAATCCCTCCTAAAGCGCTCATAATATAAGTGCCAGTATTTTTAATAAAACTTTCTGCTGAATCATAAGCCTGATCAATTCCACCTGATACTTTCACAACTACCCCTACTGGTTTTTGTAACTCATCAATTGTACCATTTACTTTATTAACAGTAACATCAACATCATCCAACAAACTATTGACTTTAGTTAAAGTTTTAAACAACTTAACAACAAAAATAACTAATACTATTAATAAAATAATCGCCACAAAAGGCAACAAGCTTAAAGTAATTAAATAAAATTTGTTTAAAAATTCCATATCTTTCACCTCTTTTATGAAATTATACTATTAAATGTAAAAATTTTCAATAATTTATTAAAATATTATCTTTTCTTTCAAAACTCTTCAGCAAAACTTAAGTGATAGGAAAAACTGAGTTAAAAATATAATAAATTTAAGTAATATTTAATCTTATATTTACTGTTTGTTATATTTGTATTTATAAGAAGTATTATATTGTGATAATAATACCTGTCTTTGCTGTTTCAGAACACTTATTTATTTTTGGATTTATACGTTTTTTAAAAGAAAGATTATCTCTCAATAATTTGACAGTTAAGCTGTAATTATGCTATTATCTCTAAGCGTGAATATCGCAGCAAACAAAATTTTATAATTAGGTGTTTATGACATAGTTAATACTATGGGTTGTCAGGTAACTTGCTGCTTATAAAGTGAGGGCAATGAGAGAGTGTAAACTCCCCTATAAATAATTTGTTTCCTGTTATGTTTATAGCTATAACATAATAAAGGAGGATTAATATGGCACGCATCAAATCGCCTACTTGGAAGATTTCTCGTCGTTTAGGGTTTTCTATCTTAGAAACAGGCCAAGAATTAAACAAAAGACCTTACGCACCAGGTCAACATGGACAAGGAAGACGCCAAAAAATTTCTAACTATGGTCTTCAACTGAGAGAGAAACAAAGAATTAGACACTTATACGGTGTCAATGAAAAACAATTCTTCAACACTTTCAAAAAAGCATCTAAGATGGCTGGAGTTACAGGTCACAATTTCTTATTCTTATTAGAATCAAGACTAGATAATATTGTCTATCGTATGGGCTTTGCAAGAACTAGACGCCAAGCTAGACAATTAGTAAATCACTCACACATCTTAGTTAATGGTAAAAAAGTTAATATACCATCATATAGAGTAAGTGTTGGTGATGAAGTTTCATTCCGTGAAAAATCTGCTAACTTAGATATCGTTAATGAAGCAATTGAAGTTACTCTTAATACTAAAGGATTTGTAAAAGTTGATAGTAAAAATAAAAAAGGAACTTATTTAAGACTTCCTGAAAGAAATGAATTAAATCTTGAAGTTAATGAGCTATTAGTTGTTGAGTACTACAATAAATTAACATAATAATTATAATTAATTAAATTAAAAAGCCTCTTTCAATAATGAAAAGGCTTTTTTGTTTTACTAAATATCACTAAATATTAAAAGAATGTATAAAAATTAGCAAATTTTCTGAGCTAGTCTAATCGAACAAGTCTAAATCTTCAACAACTTGAGTTTGATTATCTTGAGATACTTCATCTATATTACTCATCTCTTCAGTTGCAAAACTTGTATCAACATTATCAAATAATGAATCTATATCTAAGCTCTCAGTACTACTATCTTCTTTTAATCTTTTATCACGACGACGTTTTAACTGCATAGTGTTACCCATATCTAAATCTAAAAAGAAAGATTGTTGGCTAGTGTGATCGATATTTTGTTGCAAATCTAATTCTGCAGTATCCACATTATACAAAGGTACTTCACTAGTTTGCTCATTAGTGTTATTTGGTTCATATTTAAGGGAGCTAATATCCAATTCCTCAGTCAGAGAAGCTACTGGCTCATTATTTACTTCATTAAAGCCTTCATTAAACATTTTGGTTAGATCAGGTGCTCCTAAATCATCAAAATTATCAGACTCTACTGATTCGACTTTAATCTCTTCAACAGTTTCAAAAGTATTATCATTTATAGACTCTTCAACACTATCAGTTACAGAATTACCACCAAAGCTTAACTCTACTTCTTCAGTAAAAGTTTCATCAAAACCTACCATGGTATCATTTGTTTTTTCTATGGTATCTTCAGTTGTAATTTCATTGCTAAGTTTGTCATCTTCCACTAATTCTTCAACTTTTACTTCTTTTGTTGTATCAGCTAACTCTTCATGCTTTAACTTAGTAATATTAACTTTTTTAGTTTGTCCAAAAGGATCTAATTCCACATCATGATTACTATCACTAACATCAAGGTGACTTGCCATAGGAGTTTTATCAATTAATCCATCAATATCCATGTCAAAATCACTTTGAACTTCAGTAGAATCTTTTTGCAATCCAAAAATCGGTGAGATAATAGTGCCTAAAGGTCCCTGTTTTTCCAAAGGTATTGAATTAACTTTCTTATTACTTTTAACCTCTATTTCAGTGGAAGGTTTAATTTGCCCAAAAATTGGTGAAATAACTCCGCCAGTTTTAAAAACTTTTTTATTACTATTAATTATAGGCTCTTGAGCTTCTTTTTCAACAGCTTTCACATCTGCTACAGTTGGTGAAATTGGTTTGCTCTTTTGTTGAGTTTTCTGCTCTACCTCATTATTATCAGCTGTAATTTTAACCACTTTTTCATTATGATTAAAATCCTTAAACACTGGCTTAGAACCGCCTTTATGCTTATCTTTTGCTTGATAATCTACTTCAACATAATCATCTTCATCTTCATCAAAGAAAATCGAAGTTAATTTTTTTAAGAAATCTTTTTCTGCCATTTTGATCCTCCAATTTCTGCATCATCACTTAAGATAATGACTTTTCCAACATCTTCATTTAATTTAAGTATACTAACTTTAGAAGCAAAAACACCAAATGAGTTATGGCCATAGACAATACTCTCAGAGACTAAATCACCATTGGCTAAAACAGCACCAGGTAATGCCACAACTACTTTATCTAAAAGTTTAACATTGTCTGCTATAGTCACAACATTAATAATTTTAGCTCCAATATTAATATCACACAAACTAGCTTTTTCATTAATCCTACTTAACTTTACAACCTGACCGATAATCAACTTGTTGGTCTCAATAGATATTTTATCACAAATACCACTTATTTTATTATTGATTTTTTCTACTAATTCTTCTGTCAAAAAATTAAAACCATTTGTGAGTTTTGGCATATTTAAAATATTATAACCAACAACTTGCTCATTATGATATAAAATCACTACATCATTCTCAGTATTAATACTAGTAACAGCTAAATCATTTTTCACTAACATCCAGATATTAGGAAAACTATTATGATAGAATAATCTATTCATTACCTACTACCTCCTCAGTTGTATCATCAGATGAATCGCCAAATTCAAAAGTTTCATCATCTTTTTTTATTAAATCTCCTAAATATCCCTCAGTAGGAAAATACTCTTCAAAAATTTCTTCAGTATATGCATTTTGATCAGCAATCGCTTCAACGTTGGCGAAGTAATTCACTACCTCATCATAGTAAATTTCAGTAGTTCTAGCAATATTTAACATTTTCTTTAAAACAACTTCAATTTCGTTAACATTTAAAATAGAAGCTAAAGTTAAATAGCTAGTAGAAACCTTCAAATAATACTCATTGGTTCCTAGTTTAGCAACTTCAACTAAGTAATCTACTATTTCATTGCCACAATCAACATATTGCCCTGAGTAAGTAGAAATTTCATTATATGCAGTAGCATTATCCGCTTCTAAAACATTTGACAAACTATCTGGATAATATCTATCTTTAATAATATTGTTTACATTAACAACTAAAATAAAATTTCTACTATTGTAGCTAAAAACATTAGAAATCAAATTACTATCAACTCTGCCAACTTCTCTACCATAATACAAACTATAAAAACTCTTATTCAAATTATTTGTTGTACTAATTTCCTCACTATAAGTATCTTTTATAACTTGTTCGATAATTTTATCTAAATCAATATTATTACTACAGCCAACTAATGTGAAAAATATAGTAATAACGACAAGTTTTTTAACGATTTTCTTGCTTAATTTCATCAATAAGTTCTCTATTTAATTTCCTTAAAAATAAATCTAATCCTTTAATAGCATTACTATAATCATCAGCATCAATAATTGAGGAATTACTATGTATATTACGAGCACAAATACATGAGGTTAATGTTAATACCCCATTTCTGCTTTTATGAACCTCACCGGCATCAGTGCCACCCAAAGACAAATAGTATTGATAAGGTATATCATTATCTTTAAGGGTACTCTCCCACAAATCAATTAAGGCTCTATTAGGCAAATAATTTCGATCAATTACTCTTACAAGTGGTCCTTTTCCTAATTGACCAAAAGTTTTTTTCTCACCACTGGCATCATTAGCAGGCGAACAATCGGCAATAATTGCTAGATCAGGATCAATTAAATTAGTTAATGTTTTAGCTCCTCTAATACCTACTTCCTCTTGGGATGAGGCTCCAATATATAAATCAAAAGGTAGCTCAACATCTTTAAGCTTCGCCAATAGTTCCACCCCTAATAAACAACCAAAACGATTATCCCAAGCTTTGGCTAATAATCTTTTACCATTATTTAATAACTTAAAACTGCCTTCAACAATAATACTACAGCCAACTCTTACTCCAGCTTTTAGTGCTTCATCTTTGCTAGTAAAACCACAATCAACTAACATATTATCTAAAGACATTGGTTTCATCCTTAACTCAGGGGTTAATAAATGTGGAGGAATAGATCCTATTACCCCACTGATATCCTCTGTTGCTCTCACAATAACTCTTTGTGCTAGTAAATTTTGGTTCCACAAGCCGCCCACTGGACAAAATTCTAAACATCCGGTATCAGTAATTTTAGTAACCATCATTCCCACTTCATCCATATGTCCTAAAAGCATAACCTTAGGTGCATTTTTTGTCTTTGATCTTTTAACTACGGCAATACTGCCTAAATTATCATAAATTATCTCTTGAGAATATTTTAGATATTCTCTTTTTAAAATCCTTGATACATCTTTTTCATCAGCACCGATTCCTAAAGCTTCAGTTAATTCTCGCATTAAATTAATATTCATACTCTCCTCCAAATTCCACGATAAATGGGTTGTTTTAATATCATAAATTTTTTCTCATATTCAGTGATTACATCTTCGGGATGAGAATTTTTTCTAAAGTCAAAATCTAAACTTTGTTCTTCAAATAAAGGGCTATCCTTGAAACTCTCAATAGAATAATCAAATAAATCCTTATTATCAGTTTTCATAATCACTAAGCCATCTTCGGCTAAAATCTTATGATAACTCTCTAAAAATTTATTATTGGTTAATCTTCTTTTGCTATGAGACTTTTTTGGCCAAGGATCAGAAAAATTTAAATGAATAGCATTGAGCTCTCCTACATCAAACCATTGATCAACAATCTGAGCATCAGCCACAATAAATTTAGCATTGATCAGACTATTAACTGGTGTATTCTTAATCGCAATTGCGGCAATATTTTTATTCTTTTCCACCGCAATCCAGCCAATATTAGGATATTGGGTTGCCATGTTTCTAAAATAATCACCCTTACCACTACCAATTTCCAAGTGTAATTCTGATAAATTAAAGATTTTGTGCCATTGTCCTAAATTCTTTTCAGGACTAACCACAATCAAATCATCACGAGTTGTTAGAACTTCCTCTTGATAAGGTTTTTTTCTCATTCGCATATAAGTATTCTAACATTTTTTAGCAATTTTCGCATTCATTTTGTTAATTAGTTAATTTATTATATAATAGTTTAAATATAGGAGGTAGTGTAACTATGAGTAAATTAGTGATTCCTCAGAATTATCAAGATAAATTTAATGTTTTTGATACCCAGAAGGCTATTAAGTTTGCCAAAGAAGCATTCCAAGAAAATTTAGGAAAAAATTTAAATCTGACTAGAGTATCTGCGCCCTTATTTGTTAGTAGTATCAGTGGTTTAAATGATAATTTAAGTGGTGTTGAAAGACCAGTAAACTTTGATATTCTTCATTACAATCAGGAAGCTGAGGTTGTACACTCATTAGCCAAATGGAAAAGACTGGCACTTAAGAAATATGATTTTTGGCCAGGTAATGGCTTATATACTGATATGAATGCGATTAGAAGAGATGAGGAATTAGATAATCTTCACTCAATATACGTCGATCAATGGGACTGGGAAAAGGTCATAGCTCCCGAACAAAGAAATCTAGATTATTTAAAGAAAAGTGTTAACCAAATAGTTTTAGCTCTTAAAGCAACTGAATTACAAATTAGTGGAAAATATCACCAAATACAACCATTTATTAACACTAAAGTACATTTCATTAGTTCACAACAACTCTTAGATAAATATCCCACTTTAGACACTAAAGCTCGAGAAGAAGCTATTTGTCAGGAATATGGTACTGTTTTCATTATGCAAATTGGCGATAATTTAAGCAATAATAAACCACATGATCAAAGAGCTCCTGATTATGATGATTGGTCTTTAAATGGTGATTTGCTAATTTGGTACCCAATTTTACAACAAGCAATAGAGTTATCTAGCATGGGTATTAGAGTAGATGCCAAGACCTTAGAAGAACAACTAGAAAAAGCCAACTGTACCAATAGAGTAAGCTTGAACTTTCACCAGCAATTATTAAACAATAAACTACCACTTACCATAGGAGGTGGCATTGGTCAAAGCCGACTCTGCTTAGTTTTATTACAAAAAGCGCATATCGGAGAAGTACAAGTATCCATATGGCCTGAAGATACTATTAATAAGTGCAAACAAGCAGGTATTAATTTACTATAAAAAAAGCCCTATTGGGCTTTTTTCTTATTAATAATTCTTTATAAAATCAAAAGCTCTAAAAATATTAAATTTTATCTAATTAGTAGGGATAGTCTCAGGTAATTCAAATTCACCAATTTTAATTTTAGTAAAGAAATATGGTGTATCTTCACTAAAGATAAAAATATTAGAATCATTACTAATGGAGAATTCATATCCTCCAT
>JBKDZL010000109.1:0-20164 GCA_047971145.1 Erysipelotrichaceae bacterium | reverse complement strand
ACTTACTTTTATGAATATTAGTATTGATAAAGAAATAAAAACTATATTTGATATAAGTATTGTTTTTATAAATATCTAATTAAGATATAGTTATAAACTATTCTTGATTGCACTCAAAACCATTTGATTCAAACGAAGATACAATATCATTAATTTTATAATATATCAAATTAATGTAGCTAGAACTTAAACTACTTATCACTTCTCTGCTATTTTCTTTTAAATCTAAGGTTGTTGTTCTAACCCAAGTATCATTAAAAACTTCAATTACTTGAAGTTAGAAAACAAAAATAAATAAATAACTAAAATAAACAATCAATAATACAAAACCTTGCCACCGCATAAATTTTTTAGTAAACATTGGTGGAACAATCGCAATCAATCCAACTAAAATAATTATCGGCATATCCGAAAACACCGAAACCGGATCAACCACTAAACCACTACTTAAAAAACTACAAGTTGACAAAACAAAAGTTAAATTAATAATATTAGCTCCAAAAATATTTCCCACAGAAATACCAGTATCATTCTTTTTTAATGCTGTAATAGTAGTAACTAATTCAGGCAAAGAAGTTCCAATAGCAACAATAGTCAAACCAATAATACGCTCAGAAATACCAACCATACTCGCAATAGCACTACCATTATTAACTAACAATTGTGAGCCAATCACCACACCAATGGCACCAATGATAAAAATAATAATTTTTCTAGCCCAAATCTTTTTATCAACCGCAACTTTATTAGCTTCCTCTTCCGCCTCTTTCATCGAATAAATATTATAAGCAATATAGCCAATCAAAATTAAAAATAAAATAATTGCACCAAAGGTTGACATCACTCCAGTATAACTAGATAGCGCCAAAACTATAGTGGCAGCTAACATAATACTACCAGTAATTAATAATTCTCTTCTATTAACAGCTTTGGCAGATACCACTAAAGAAATAGCTAAAATAAAACTAATATTGACAATAGCACTTCCCACAACATTGCCAATAGCCATATCTGGCATTCCACTTAATGAGGCAAAAACTGAAACTAATAGCTCTGGTAAAGTTGTGGCAAAAGAAACAATAGTTGCGCCAATAATAAAGCTAGGTATTCCAGTTGTTTTAGCAATCCAAGTGGCAGAGTCAACAAATAAATCACCACCCTTGATTATTACCAACAAACCAATAACAAATAATAATATCGGGATAATTAATTCCATTATTTACTCTCCAATTTCTGTTTCAACTCTTCTAATAACTTTAATTCTTTACGATAATTCACTAACTTTTCTTTTTCGGCAGTTATTTTTTGCTCAGGAGCCTTATTAACAAAATTTTGATTTGCCAGCATTCCCTCGGCTCTTTTAATTTCATTAGTGATCTTAGTTATTTCTTTATTTGTTTTATCCAATTCAGCTTGATAATCAATAACATTATCTAATAACACTTCAATTGCCCCAGAGGAGATTGTTTCAATTGCTAATTCTCCATTAACTCCCTTTTCTTGCCATTGTCCTTTGGCCATTTTTAAAACCATATCTGACACATCAGCATTAAATTCTAATAGTGTTCCATTACTATCCTTCACTTGATAATCAATTCTTTGTGAAGGTTTAATATTGTATTGTACTTTTATTTTACGGACAGCCTCAACAATTGATAATACTTTTTCACATAATATAAAAGCATCTTTATTATTGTGTGTACTAACAGTTGGCCAGCTACTTACACAAATTGTTTCTTCACTTGAGAAACAAAGAAAAATCTCTTCTGTGACAAAAGGCATAAAAGGATGTAATAACTTACAAATATCTACTAACACTTTAACAAGAGTCTGTAAAGTTGCCTCATTATCAATACTACTTTTTGCTAATTCGATATAACTAGAACAAAAATCTTGCCAAACAAAATTATATAGTTCATTTCCTACCATGGCAAACTCATATTTTTCCATGTTTTTATTAACACTCTCTACTAAACTATTTAATTTCTCTAAAATCCAATAATCATGAAAGCCTAGCTCACAATCATTTAAATATTTAACTGTAAAATTATCAGGTAAATTAATTGCCACAAATCTACTAGCATTCCAAATTTTGTTAATGAAGTTACTGCTAGCTTCCACTTTTTCACTAGAATATCTTAAATCCATTCCTGGTGTAGAGTTAGTAGTCAAGAAAAATCTCAAGGCATCTACTCCATAACTTTCAATAATTGCGAGTGGATCAACACCATTTCCCAAAGACTTACTCATTTTTCTACCTAACTCATCTCTTACTAAACCATGTATTAAACAATCTTTAAAAGGTACCTTATCAGTAAAATGTCTTGCCTGTATCCCCATTCTTGCTACCCAGAAAAAGATAATATCATAGGCAGTAACCAAAGTGCTAGTAGGATAATATCTCTGTAAATCCTCACTATTATCTGGCCAGCCCAAGGTTGAAAAAGGCCAGAGGGCACTAGAAAACCACGTATCCAAAACATCTTCGTCTTGCTGATAATTTTCAATATCTTTAGGTGGCTCTCCCACCACTACCTCACCAGTAACTTTATGATAATAAGCAGGGATTCTATGTCCCCACCAAAGTTGACGTGAAATACACCAATCCTCTATTTTCTCTAACCATTGGCAATAAACATTTTCAAATCTATTAGGATAAAAATTAATTCCTTCTTGTTTTTGTTGTGCCAATAGCGCAGCTTTAGCTAAAGGCTTCATCTTAACAAACCATTGTTTAGATAAATACGGCTCAACTATGCAATCAGTACGCTCACTATGACCAACTTGATGAATATGTTTTTCAATCTTAACTAAATTTCCATCATTTTTAATTTTTTCTACTAATTTATCTCGACAATCAAATCTATCAAGTCCAACAAACTCCAATGCCAACTCATTCATACTACCATCAGGGCTCATACAATTAGGACGCTCTAAATTATATTTCTCTCCCAACATAAAATCATTAGGATCATGAGCAGGCGTACACTTCATTGCACCTGTTCCAAAGCCAATTTCAACATATTCATCACAAATGATAGGTAATTCATCACCATTAGCTGGATTAATTACTCTTGAATTGTGTAAGTGTTTAAATTTCTCATCATTAGGATTAACTACTACACAAACATCCGCAAACATAGTTTCTGGTCTTGTAGTAGCAACTTCCAAATACTTATCACTACCAACAATGGGATATTTAAAGGTATAAAACTTCCCTTCCACTTCCTTATGAATGACCTCGATATTACTAAGGGCAGTTTGCGCTTCTGGGTCCCAATTTATTATTCTATTTCCCTGATAAATTAAACCTGCATTATATAAGTCAATAAACTCTTTATTTACAGCTTCATTTAAAGATTCATCTAAAGTAAATCTTTCCCTACTATAATCTAATGAGAGCCCCATCTTAGACCACTGTTCTCTAATATGACTGGCGTATTCTTCTTTCCAACCCCAAGCCGACTTTAAAAACTTATCTCTACCTAATTGATATTTATCAGTGCCCTGCTCTTTCAATCTAGCTTCAACTTTAGCTTGAGTGGCAATTCCAGCATGATCCATACCTGCCAACCATAAAGTATCAAAGCCTTGCATGCGCTTAAATCTGGCTAAAATATCTTGTAAAGTAGTATTCCAAGCATGACCTAAATGTAATTTGCCAGTAACATTTGGTGGTGGAATTACCATACTAAAGGCTGGCTTATTCTTGTTTTTTGCAGTAAAATAACCTTTTTCTATCCAATTATCATATACTTTTTTGCTTTCTACCTCACTATGAATATATTTGTCTTTTAATCTTTTCATTGTTTCTCCTAACCATAAAAAAAGCACCCCAAAGGACGCTATTACGTGGTACCACCTTAATTTATACTCTTAAACTTTAACGCAGCTAACGAAGCTTCCTATTTACTTAGAAGCTCGGTTTATTGGCTACCTTCAGCTATTAATTCGTTAAGTTTGCACCACCACTTAATCGCTAAACCCCTTAATAACTTACTCCTCCAAATCAAAACCTTTAATATTATTTTACTAACAATCACAATAAGAGTCAAGAATAAGCTAAGCTATTCCCACACTTTTTAAAAAGAAATACACTAAAACTACTAACCCTAAGATTATACGATAATAACCAAAAACCTTAAAATCATATTTTTTGACAAAATTCATTAAAAATCTAATTGCTAAAATTGACACAATAAAAGCCACAAAACAACCCACTGATAAAATAATTATTTCTTGATTAGTAAAACTAAAACCAAATTTAATCACCTTAATTAAACTAGCACCAAACATCGCAGGTATTGCCATAAAGAAAGAAAACTCCGCAGCAACACCACGAGAGAGCCCCATCATTAGACCACCTAAGATAGTAGCACCAGATCTAGAAGTACCTGGTATTAAAGCTAAAACTTGAAAGATCCCCATCAGTAATGATTGTTTATAAGTAATTTCATTTAAGCTATTAACTTTTGCCGTCTTACCTTGATGATGATTTTCAATATCAATAAATAAAAACCCATAAATAATAAGTGCTAAAGCTACCACTACATAATTGTAAAACCACTCATCAATAACATCATTAAAAGGCAAGCCTATTAAAGCTGCAGGAATTGAAGCAATTAAAATTTTTGCCCATAATTTTAATTTACTTTTACTAAGTTTAATGCCATTACGTGTTGAAATAGGTACCAACTTATTAAAAAATAAAACCACCACTGCCATAATGGCACCCAATTGAATAACTACCAAAAACATTTCCATAAATTCCTCAGAAACATTTAATTTAATAAATTCATCTACTAAAATCATATGTCCAGTACTACTAATGGGTAACCATTCAGTTATCCCCTCTATTATTCCTAATATTATTGCCTTAATTATTTCAATCATAAGTCCTCACTATCTATTTTTATCCTTTAAGTTTATTAGCAATTAATTCAATGGTGGCTGATAGTAATTACCATAAACACGCTCTACCTTAGTAATATCAATAAAAACTTCAGGATCTACCTCTTTGGTAATACTGACAACACGTCTTAGTAAGCGAGCCGGAATTACTGTAACTAAAATATATTTTTCTTTACCACTATAAGCTCCGATTGCCTCAATTCTAGTAACTCCATGATGAGTGTGATGACACAACTCTTTTGCAACCTGCGAATTACTAGTGATAATGGTTAATTTTACTTTACGGAAATCCTTATTTAGCTGATTTAATACTTGAGTAACTGTAAACTGAAGAATTATTGAATAAAGCGCTTTATCCCAACCAAACAAGAAACCTGCAATAATTAAAACTATACCATTGGCAGCTAAAATATAATTCCAAATTGGCATATTCATTTTCCGAGAAAAATAGATCGCAATAAAATCAGTACCACCAGAGCTACCTCTAGCAAAAAAGGTCAAACTGCTAGAAACACCAACCATAATACCACCAAATACTGACAACAGCAAAATATCATCAGTTAGAGAAGATACTGGTAAGATTAAAGTAAACAAACTTAAACAAGCAATAAAAACAATAGATAAAATAGTAAACCTTTTCCCACAATATTTATAAAAAACTAAAACAACAATCATATTTAAAACAATATTAATATAACCAAATTCAATATTAAACAAATCATAACGAGCACCAATTCTACTAATTAAAAAACAAACACCAGAAAAACCACCAGCAAACAAGCCACCCTCACTAATTAAAAAGTTATAACCAAAAGCCGACAATAGAGCCGCAAAGACTACTAGCCCTAAATCAATAAAAAAAACTTTATTTAGTTTCATCACAATACCTCACAACTATATTAGTTTATCATTAATCTAAACAAAATAATAGAAAAAATGACATAAAAAAAGCCCTTAGATATAAACAGCTAATATAAAGGCATTTTTAAAGATTTAAAATTTAATCAAGACTAGCCACAACAGCTATCTTCGCCACAATCACAATCATCACAACCAGAGCCATGCTGTTTAGCTTGAGCTTCATAAGCTAAGGTATCAATAACTAAACACTCTATTTCAACTTTTGCTTCAAGTGGTAAAGCTGCGACCTGGATTGTTGATCTTGCTGGATATGGCTCATCAAAGTATTCTGCATAAACTTCATTAACTTTAGTGAATTGTGCCATATCAGTAATAAATACTGTTGTTTTAACAATATGTCTAGTTTCTAGATTCATTTCTGCTAAAACTGCTTCAATATTCTTAAAAACTTGTTTAGTCTGTTCACTAATGTCATCACTAACTAACTGCCCTGTTTGTGGATCAACAGGAAGCTGACCCGACATATAAACAAAATCACCTAACTTGACTGCTGGAGAATATGGACCTATTGCCTTAGGTGCCTTATCCGATTTAATAGTTTGAAACATAACTTCATCTCCTCCTTATATTTCTTCTTCTAACTTGGATAATTCTTGAAATTCTATTTTAGTAATTTTTCCCTTATCCATCTCTATTATTTTAAAGTAAAAATTTTTATAATCAAGCTCAGTGCCCACTCTTAGCTTTTTTTCTTCCGCTATTTCTAAAACCCAAGCCTCAAAATTACGACTAGCAGTCGGTGCTAATTCATCTAAATATTCACTAAAAAATTGTTTAATTGGGGTATTGCCATCAACCTCATAAGTATGATGTCCTATTTCTATTACTTGATTTGGCAAATCATCATACTCATCATAAATTTCACCTACCAACTCTTCAATTATATCTTCTAAAGTAATAATGCCAATAAAATTATCATTTTTCTTAGTTTCCACTACTATTGCCATATGTTCACGACTTTTTTGTAGCTGTTCTAGCAAATCAGGCAAATAGGTTCTTTGAGAAACAGTAATAGCTGGTCTAATTAAATCTTTTAAGACAACTTTCTTATTACGAATTAACACTTCTAAAACATCTCTTTCCCTAATAACCCCAACTGCTTGTAATGTTTTATAACTAACTACAGGTATTCTAGAATACTTATGTCTATTAATAACTTCTAAAACTTGTTTTTGAGTAGAATTATCATAGACAAAAGTCACATTAGCTAAAGGTATCATTGCTTCTCTTACTTTTTTATCATCAAATTGAATAGCTGATTCAATTAATTCTCGCTCATCTTGATCTAAGACTCCTTCTTTTTCGATAGTATGAACTATTTGAATCAATTCTTCCTCTGTAGCAGTAACATTATCATCTTCATCGACAAAAGTATCTTGGACATTAACTGCGATTTTAATAAAAGGCTTTAAAATGAAAATTATCCCTAAGATAATTGGTGTCATAAATAAAACAAAGCGCTCTGCGTGTTGTTTAGCCAGTAATTTAGGAGTAATCTCACCAAACAATACAATCATAATAGTCATCGCAACAGTAGCAATTAAAACACCCATTTCATTAAAATATAATGAGAGCACATAGGTTGCAAGTGAAGTAGCTAAAATATTTACTACATTATTACAAATTAAAATTGCTGTAATAACCGAAGTAAAATCCTTAAGTAGATAATAAGCTCTAGCAGACTTTCTATCATGGATAGCTTGTTGTTTAATACGGATAATATTAGCACTAGAGAAAGCAGTCTCTGTGGCTGAGAATATTGCCGACAAAAATAATAATAAAACTAAAATACTGACGTATATGGGAATTTCCAAAATTTACCACTCCTTATAATATTCGATATGGGGCTGTTCATCATCAAATGCATAGTCAAAACGTTTTTTAACGATATTCTTAAGAAAAACTATTACTACAGTTAAGGGAATAGCTATTAAAATTAATATCGATAATAAATCATTATAATTCTCTATCATAAACACCTCTTTAATGATTATAACACATTTACTAAAATAACAATTATTTTCTCTGGTTATATATCCAGTTTTCCCCTTTGAGAAACTCACTTTTACTCAAATTTAAATAATCAAACTCAGCTAACACATGATAAACCATTAAAGCAACGCAGTTAGATAAGTTTAAACTTCGAGCTTCAGCTACCATCGGTATTCTTATACAGTCAGCTAAGTGCTGATGAAGTATTTCATAGGGAATACCAGTGGATTCTTTACCAAAAACCAAATATATATCTTCATTAATATTTTTGAAGTCATATTCAGTCGGAGCTTTTTTAGCATATCTACTAATAAATACTAATTGACCTTGATTTTTATTTAAAAATTCTTCCCAACTTGAATAAACTAGATAGTCAAGTGCTAAAAGATAGTCCATTGATGCTCTTTTTAAAGTTTTCTCACTAAGTTCAAATCCTAATGGTTCTATTAAGTGTAAAGTGGTATCACTAGCCATACATGTTCGCATAATATTACCAGTATTCTGAGGTATTTCAGGCTGATATAGGACAACATTAATCTTCATGATTACTTACCAAGAATTCTTTCAATTTCTTTAGCGCAATAGCTCTATGTGATATTAAATATTTTTCCTCATCAGTGATTTCAGCCATGGTTTTATCTTTACTAACTAAAAAAATAGGGTCATAACCAAAACCATTACTACCTTTAGCTTCAAAGGCAATATTACCAGATAATTTGCCATTAAAAACAAATTCTTTACTACCTTTTAGTAATATTAAACAGCTAATATAACAAGCAGATCTATCCTTAGCATTTCTAATTTTATCAAGAACAATTTGGCATTTTTCAGCATAGCTGATTTCACCTAAATAACGAGCAGAATAAATACCAGGTTGATTATCTAAAGCTGAAATTTCAATACCAGAATCATCAGCTAAAATCCATTGATCAGTGTAAGGCAAATAAGCCTCAGCTTTTAATTTCGCATTTTCATAATAAGTACTACCTGTTTCTAAAACATCAATATCTTTTAGAATACTAGCTGGTAGAACTCGAAAATTCAAATCTTTTAGCATATCATTCATTTCAATTAATTTATTCTTATTATTGCTGGCTAGATAAATTGTTTTCATAGTAGCTCCCTATTAACATTAATCAAAAAAGGCTTCCTTTCATTAACTCTATACAATATTATACTAAATACATCCTCATTACAAATAATCGTTGTATATTTATCAAATTGTTCAACATTTAATATATTATTATTAAGACAATAAGTACGCAATTTATTTTTTTCATCTTTTGAAATTGCAAAATTAAATAGTTTTGTCACTTTATGATTAAACAGTAAATAATAATCCAAAGCTAAGTAATATTTTATATCCTCATTTTCAAAAGCTTGATATATTGCTTGAAAATATTCATGCATTGTATAAGGCGCTCTTAGTGCTGCTAAAACATTACCTAATTGATAAAAAAGTTCAAAAGGCTCAAAATTATTTAATTTTAAAAGTGGTTTTAGACTAAAAACTAATCTTTTATTATTATAATTTTTTTCCACTCCTCGATAAACTAATTCAATTACTTTAACATCATTGTTACTAAACCATTTGTTTGAAATAATGGTATGCGGACTTTCTTCTAAGTATTCAATAGAAAATTCAGTCAATTGATTTTTAATGGGAGTTTCTGGCAAAAGTTTTAATATCCCAACTTGTATTTCTGCCAACCCTAGCTGAAATATTTTATTGAAGGATTGTTTAAACGATAGTAAATCCTCATAGGGCAAGCCGGCGATTAAATCTCCATGAATCACATATCCATAATCAACTAAAGCAGTAGTATTTGCAGTGACCTTAGTAAGATTACAATTACGATTAATTGCTTTAAGGGTTTGGGTATTAAAGGATTGAATACCTACTTCAAAACGGTATTTTTCCACACTAGCTTTGTTCAATAAAAAGTTCAAAATTTCATTACTTAAACTATCAACTACAATTTCCATCTGAAAACTATTCACACTTCTGTTCTGCTCGATTAGCTCTAAAACCATTAGACTGTGTTCATTATTACAGTTAAATGTACGATCTAGTATTTTAACTTGATCAATATTATAATGTTGTAATTTATTAAAGATTTTCTCTAAGTACTCTTTAGTGAAAAAGCGAATTTTTTTATCATTAGCACTAAAACAATAAGAACAACTAAAAGGGCATCCTCTTGCGGTTTCCAAGTAAAAATATTGTTTAGAAATTAATGGTAAATCAAATGTTAAAAAATAAGGGCTAGGTAGTGTCTCTAAAAAACTGATATCACTTACTGCTCTTTTAACCTTTGATTGATAATGTTTGGTTTTAACACCATCTGCCATACCTGTATCCAAATATTGATATAATTGGCGCTCACCCTCACCAACTAAAATGGCTTCAACACCTAATTCTAAGTAATCATCATTAAAACTAACTTCTGGACCACCAATTAATATTCTTAGATTTTTTTGATTTTTTTTAAGATCAGTAATTAATTGTCGAATAATATCGACATTATAGATATAACAAGAAAAAACAATTACCTCACAAGCACAATTCAAATAATAATCAAGCATAGTTTGATACTCTTGTTTTAAATTGAATTCTTTTAATTTAACTTCATGATTAAAATTCGCAACATAAAGCCATCTAATACCCATAGCTTTATGCTTGTAACTACAATTAATGCTAGTCAATAATATTTTCATAGTTTACCTTTCCTAGATAATATTATAAACTATATATATGAATTTAAAAGAACAATTACTAAGCTTATATTTTAGCGAAATTACTAGTATTGAAAAGTTAACATTAGGACTAACTAATGATAATTATTTACTAGTGAGTCAAGAAAAAAAATATTTTATTAGAGTGCCTGATAAAAATATTGAACATCATTTTGATCGGACCCTAGAAAAAAACATTTTAGATCAACTACAAGATATTGACATTCCTTATTTGTACTTCGATTGTCTTAGTGGAATCAAAATAACACCTTTTTTCTCCAGTTTAAAGACTTATCAAGAAGAAAACAACCCACAAAAACATGTGCTTGTTGCCAAACTTTTAAAACAATTACACCACAGACAAATAAAGTGTCACATTGATTTTAATGTCAGGGCTAAAGTAAAAGCTTTTAAAAAAGATATTAAAGATTTTATTTTTGATTTAAGTGCGTATGACTACCTATTAGACTATTACGATAACTATCAAAGTAATAAAACTCTTTGTCATAATGATTTAGTTGATGGCAATTTAGTTTTTATCAATCATAAATTAGCTATTATTGATTATGAGTATGCGGGAAATAATTATCCTATTTTTGATTTAACTTCTTTTATAACTGAAAATAATATTTTTGATTCTAAAATTAAAAAAGAATTTTATCAAACTTATTTTGGCCAGCTTGACAATAAATTATTAGAAGAGATTGCCAATTTTGAGAAGCTTCATCACTACCTTTGGTGCCATTGGGCGATGATGATGTATCAAATAAAAAAAGACAATCTGTATTATCAGATTGCCTTAGATAAATATCAACAATTAATTAACTATTAGACTCCAAGTTTAATAGTTGTCTTTTTAAAGCCAAACCACCTGCAAAGCCTACCAACTTACCATTAGAGCCAATTACTCTATGACAGGGAATAATAATAGCTAATTCATTAGTATTCATTGCTCTTCCGACTGCTCTTGCAGCTTTTGGATGATTAACTGCGATAGCCAAATCTTTATAGCTAATTGTGCTACCAAAGGGTATTGTAGAGAGATAATTATATACCTTAGTATCAAACTCACTTCTTGTAAAACTATATGGCAAACTAAACTCTTGGCGCTGCTTATCAAAATATTCTAAAAATTGACTTTTAGCTAATTGAAGTAGTTCATCATCAGTATCTTGAAGATCTAACTCACTATTTAAGCTAACTTTAGTTATTTTCTGATTCTGAGCCTGAATTGCTATTTTGTTCATTGGTGTCAGAAATACTATCTGTTTCATCATTATGCTCCTTTAATTCTAATTCATCTTCAATTTTAAATTCAGTTATATTATCTTCAGTTTTTTCTCTTTTTTCATTACGTTCAATTACTTTTTCTAACTTTCGCTTTTTAGAATTAATTTTTATAATGACAAATAACATTATAATAACTATACAGGCTAAACTAATAACAATAATCCAAAAGAAAATATTATCACTAGCAAACCAATCATCACTAGTATTATTAACTAATTGATTAGTAACAGAGAGATCTTCCTGAGCATTTTCTAATACTTGGTCAGTAATAATATAGGTTGCTAGCTGATCGGTGCTAAAACTAACTGCACCTAACTCACTGATATTTAATTCTTTCGCTACTAATATTAACTCTTCAGTTGAGTTAGCATAGCGATAAACATTATAAAGGTTTTTACTATCTAAAGGTACATCAATACTAACTATAGTATACAAAGGCAATGCTGTTGCTTCATTGGACAGCTGGAAAGTATAACTATTATCACTGGTTATTCTCTTTAGTGTAGTGTTTTCTTCTATTTCTGTTAAAAAACTCAGATCATAACTTTCTTGATATTTACCATCTGCAATTAAATCAGAATTTTCGGCATCGGTATTATTGTCTGTATTACTTGAATCATTATTGTTTTCAGTAGGAGTATTAGTTTCTGCATCAGTATTATCAACTTCGCTTTCTAATAGTGCTTGAGAATTAAAAGTCAACTTTACCCCATTTATTAAAACAATTAAATTTGCTGCTTTAAATTCTTCCAGTTTTTCTAATAAACTACCAGACATAATCGGGCTTTGATTTCTTAAGTCTAAAATAAAATTTTGTTTAAGCTCTAAATCAGCTGTTCTCATTTTCTCTAAGAGTATTTCATTACTGCTGCCTAAACTAGCAGTTACTCCATACTCTTTAGCTCTGATTACTTCAAGATTATATTCTTTTTTACTACCATCCTCAGCTACACCATAGACAATATAATAATTTTGACCAACTTCTAGCTCACTTGGTCCTACTACTTCATAACTTGCTAAATTATACTCAGGGGTAGCAGTAATATTAATTGTAGTAGTTTCATATGGTAAATAGACAATATACCTTGTTTTTTGGCTATTAAAGTGCGGTGATAATACTCCATTATTAACTGTAATATTGCTTAAATTACTATTATCATTAGGGATATAATTAGGATCTTGCTCTCTAAATGTGCTAATTGTATAAACTCTTGTACTACCATTAGATGCACTTACTGTAATCTTAACATTTGTAGTAGCATTTACTGCAAGCTTATTATTACTGATTGAAACTTTTGCGCCACGATCTTGCACTTTGGCATTAATAGCTAAACTGGTAGTTGAAAAAGGCACACTTAAAGTATAATTTAAGTTAGGCGCCGAAAAATTTGGGGAAATATTAAATCCTGAAACTGAAAGGCTATTTAAAAAATTATTGCTAGATAAAGCAGCTGCCACATTGGCACTATAGTGCCCTGAAAAACTTGATTCATTGCCCGCTGAATCACTAGCTGTCCCACTTAAATTAACAGAAATTTTAGTACCTGCAGCTACATGATCTTTAACTCTAAAAGTTACTTTAGCAACAGAAACACTATTAGAAGAGCCCCCTTGCTCATTAGCAACAAATAGAGAAATATTATTACCACTGTGTGATGATAAATCATTCCAACCACTTGTCGGTGAATAGCCAACATAACTTAAAGTATCTTTATCATAAGTTATATTGCCAGTTAAAGCTGTTATGGCACTACCGCTAATGACCACACTAATTGTAATTTGATCTCCTGATCTAATAGTTCCAGGACCACTAAGACTACCACTAGCTGCATTAGTAGCGAGTGGTTTTATTAAAGTTAGAATAACTGTAAATACCAATAATGTTTTAAATATTTTTTTTATATTTTTCATTTTTTACCTTCCAAGTAAGATATTTCTTAACAATACATAATCACCAATACTAATTGAATCACTGCCATTTAAATCAGCCGCAGCTAAATAAGCACCGGTTATTTCTTTAGTACTCAATAAGTGATTTCTCAATAATACATAATCACCAATACTAATATTACCATCACCACTAACATCACCACTAACAACCAAAGTATACTTAAAAGAAACCCCACCATCAACAATAGCTTCTACTTGCATACCGGTTTTAGCTTTACCCTCAGTAACAACTTGACTCTGATCATAAAAAATCAATTCTGGTCCCATAATGTTATTGTCTACCTCTTTAATAGTAGTGCCATTCTTAATTGAGCTAATAAAACCATTATTTTGATTAATATCATATACTTCTGATATTAGCGTTTCCACATTCACAGTTAAATTAAAACTAGTTTTTACACCACTGCCATCATTTGCTTGAACAGTTATGGTCGCTGAGCCATTCTTCAATGGTTGTACCAAGCCCTCAGCACTAACACTGGCAACACTACTATCACTACTAATAAAAGTTAAACTCTGGATAGTTGCATTAGCAGGACTAATAGTAGCATTCAAATTAAAACTAGCTAAATGAGTAACACTCATATCACCATTTTCCAAATTGATTGATTCAATAAGAATATCCACTGGTTTTTCCTTTAGAGCATTATAGGCAGCTTCCAAATTAACCGCTGCTGAGTCAACAGCACTCTGAGTAGTAGGATTACTCATCTGCTTAATTGCTAACTCTCTTGCTTGATCATAAATTTCTAAAGACTCTGTAGTATAAATACTTCTATCTGTTATATTAGTATTACTAATAATACTAGCTAAAGCATCAGTATGAATAGCAGTAGCAGTTCTAACAACATCAATATCACTCTTTAAAACATAGGCGACACTTAAATCACGATCATAATTCCAAGTATAATAAGAATGTCCTAAATTACTAACTGGCATTTCTGATTGAATCAAATAATAATCACCTACACTACCCAAAATAACCACGGGCAAACCAACTGGACCATTAGAAGTACCTCTATTAGCTCGAGTAGTATATTGATACAACTTCCAAGAATTCGTATCAGCTTTACTATAAGCATAGGTTGCAGTATTAGTAAGTCCAATTGAATATGACTCATAATCTTTTAAACCTAAAGCATTATCAATCAAATAAGTCAGACCACTAATTTTTTCACCATGATAAGGATCAGAGGCATATTTAACACTAACACCCATCGCTTTAGAACCTGGACTTGAGCCAATATATCTAATATCGCCATGATAAGAACTTAAAGTACTACCATAATAAGAACTATGACTTGCGGCATAATTAGTATCAATAAAAGCAAAAGCATCAAAGTATCCACCATTTAATAAAACTTTAGTATGCTCATCAACATTATGAGCAACAGAATTAAAATAGTTTGCACCATTTGGATTACTATCAGTCGCATTAATACCAAATAAATTAAATCTATTAATAGCATAATTACTACTTCCATAGTTACTCTCTAAATTCGCAAAAGCCAATTCCATAATGGCATTAACGCCCCAATTTTTTTGAGCAGATAAAAATGCTTGTGCTTGATTATGTAAAACAGAATTGCTAGGAGCTGAACTAGCAATATAACTATTTATTTCCGCCGCAGAATAATTTGTTTTTGAGCGATATGATAAAAAACGATAATAAGGATAATAAGTACCAACATAACTATCACCACTTCTAACACCTTTATAATCAGTATAAAAATTAACTCCATCTAAGGAATAGTATTTGACACCCTGCTTCATAAACTTTGGGGCAGCATCTACCACAAAAGAGCCAGCTTGATAGCTTTTAGAATCATTTGCGCTAAACATCGCTAAGTGATGGATTAAACTTCCAGAGTTATTCACACTATAATAATCTAAATAATATTTACTATTAGCAAATAACCAAGCATCAGGTATTAATACTACATTATTAATCGAAGTATTACCCCAAAAACTTGAAATACCAGTTGTAACTATCACATCACTTCCATTAAAATTACTATTTTGGTAATATCCCATATAACCATTTTTAATATAAACCGACATGCCAGCATTTGTATTATCAAAAGTAAGAGTTAACCCAGGGGCAGCATAACCAACTGCTCCACTTTTCATCGCCACTATTTTATTATTTGTGTTAACTACTACTATATTATCAGCAGCACTCATCATTGCTTCTTTAGCACTTGCAAATGAACTAAAAGCTGATTCGCTGATGCTCAAACTATAATCACTATTGGCAGTAGCCAAAAAATAACTATTAGTCGCAAGTATATTATCAACTAGAATTCCACTATTTATTATTAGTATTAATGCAAGAACTACTTTAGTAGTCTTATTAATAATTTTTTTTATTTTCATGCTTCTATAATAACATATATTTTAAATAATTGTATATAAAATTATCTAGATTACCATCCATAACCTTATCAACCTGACTATCCTCATAGTTTGTTCTGTGATCTTTTACTAATGTGTAGGGGCAAAGTACATAGGAGCGAATTTGTGATCCCCATTCATTTTTCAAAACTTCTCCTTTAATTTTTGCTATTTTTTCTTGCTCTTCCATGTTTCTTTGATGCTGTACTCGTGATTTCAATACATGTAGCGCTTGTTCTCGATTTTCAATTTGTGATCGACCAGCTTGACATGTTGCGACAATACCTGTTGGTTTATGAGTAATTCTTACAGCACTATCAGTAGTATTTACATGCTGGCCACCAGCACCACTTGCCCTATGAGTTTCAATAACTAAATCATTGGCATTAATTTCAACACTCGTATCATCAATAAGCTCTGGAGTAACATCCACTGAAGCAAAAGAAGTATGTCGTCTTCCACCAGAGTCAAAAGGTGAAATCCTCACTAATCTATGAACTCCTTTTTCTGATTTTAGATAACCATATGCATAATTACCAGAAATTTGAATAGTAACAGATTTAATACCAGAAACATCTCCCGCATTGTAGTCAATAGTATTTATCTTAAAGTTGTTTTTTTCGCAAAATCTCTGATACATTCTTAAAAGCATTTCTGCCCAATCTTGACTCTCTGTACCACCTGCTCCAGGATGAATGCTCAGCAAACAATTACTGCTGTCATACTCTTCTGATAAAAGAACTTTTATTTCGAATTTGTTAAATTCTTTGATATATTCATTTAATTCTATTTCAAAAATTGCAAATAATTCAGAATCTAATAATTCTTGTACTGATTCAAAATCAGCTTCTTGATTAACTAATCCCTGTTGCAGTAGAGTGAAGCCTTCAACTAAGGCTTTTAAACTATTTGTTTCATTAATGATTTTTTGAGCTTGTTTTTGATCATTCCAAAAATTACTATCCACCATCAATAAGTTATTATGATCGATAATTTCTTGCTTAGCACTTAAATCTAAGACTTCTTTAATTTGGCAAAGCCGCTCAGATAAGCGGCTTAATTCTTGTTTAATTTCAAAACTTTCCATTATTTTTTCTTTTCAACAATTTGCAAGCGCATTGAATGCTCTACCATTTCAAAGGCAATTTTATCCATCATTTCCTTAAATAAATCAAAGCCCTCTTGAATATACAATTGTAGTGGATTACCTTGGGCATATGATCTAAGACCAATTCCTTCTCTAAGTTTACTCATAGTATCAATATGATCTACCCACAATCTATCAATTATAGATAAAATAATACGTTTTTCAAGTTTTAATACTTGATCTTTATATTTTTCTATTTTTTGGTTATACTCTTGCCAAGCACTAGCACTTACCAACTTAGAGATAGTATCTGTATCCCCTGTAGCAGTTATTTTCTCATGAGTAAAATGTAGACTTACTAAACTATCATTTAAAGTATCAATATTAACAATATCCTTCTCAGAGTTAGCCTCCACTGTATAATTAAAAACAGTCTTGAACATATTATTAAGCATTTCATGAACATTTTCATTTTCTAAAACTTCATTGCGTTGCTCATAAACTACTTCTCTTTGTTGACGTAAAACATCATCATATTCTAAAAGTGTCTTACGAATATCATAATTATGACCCTCTACTCTCTTTTGAGCATTGAGAATACTCTTAGTGATTAACCCTGACTCAATTTTACTATCGCCTAACTGATTAAATACACCCTGAACCTTTTCACCACCAAATCTACGCATTAAATCATCTTCTAAAGAAACATAGAATTGAGAAAAACCAGGGTCACCTTGTCGACCTGATCTTCCTCTTAACTGATTGTCAATACGTCTTGAGTCATGTCTTTCACTACCTAAAACTGCCAATCCACCTAGAGCCTTTACCTCATCACTAATTTTAATATCTGTACCACGACCTGCCATATTAGTAGCGATAGTGACGGCATTCTTTTTGCCAGCCATCGTAATAATATCAGCTTCACGAGAATGATTTTTAGCATTTAATTTTTCATGTTTAATACCACGCCTTTTTAATAATGTGGAAATTAATTCATTGTTCTCTACTGAAATAGTACCAACTAAAACTGGTTGTCCCTTTTGATGTCTTTGATATACTTCCTCAACTAAGGCATCATATTTTGCTCGCATTGTACCATAAATCGCATCATTTTCATCTTTTCTTTGAATTGGTCTATTAGTAGGTATTTCGATAACTCGCATATTATAAGTTTTCAAAAATTCTTCTTCTTCTGTTTTGGCAGTACCGGTCATTCCAGCTAGTTTTTTATATAATCTAAAGAAATTTTGATAAGTGATTGTTGCCAGTGTTGAAGTTTCCTCTTTAATTGGAACTAACTCTTTAGCCTCTATAGCTTGATGTAAACCATCAGAGTAAGCTCTACCAGGCATTAAACGACCAGTAAATTGATCGACAATAATAATCTCTTTTTCCTCACTAACAACATATTCGACATCTTTTTGCATAATATAATTAGCTCTTAGAGCTTGATTGATATGATGGACTAAATTAATGTGCTCTGAATTATATAAATTCTCTATTTTAAAGAAACGCTCTGCCTTAGCAATACTCTGTTCATTAAGACTAATAGCTCTAGTTTTAATATCGATAGCGTAATCTTCCTCTTGTAACTTCTTAACAAAACGATCTGCTTGAGAGTATAAATTAGCTGTTTGTTTTTTTCCACCTGAAATAATCAGAGGAGTTCTTGACTCATCAATTAAAACAGAATCTACCTCATCAACTAAGGCAAAGTTTAAAGGTCTCATAACTCTATTATCTTTGGATATAACCATATTATCTCTTAAGTAATCAAAACCTAATTCTGAGTTAGTAGAATACATAATATCACACTCATAAGCTTTTCTCTTATTAGCTGGAGCTAATTCTCTAATATTTACGCCAACACTTAAACCTAAAAATCTATGAATTTCACCCATCCAATCACAATCACGCTGAGCTAAATATTCATTAACTGTTACAACATGTACACCCTCACCTGATAGGGCATTTAAATAAACAGGCATGATTGATGTAAGAGTTTTACCCTCACCAGTACGCATTTCCGCAATATCACCTTGATGCATCGCAACAGCCCCCATAACTTGTACATGATAGGGAAACTCACCTATAACTCTTTTAGCTGCCTCTCTTACCACCGCAAAAGCTTCAGCCATAAGATCGTCTAAAGTTTCACCAGCGCTAAGCCTTGTTTTAAATTCAATAGTTTTATTTTTTAATTCATCATCTGATAAAGCAGCGATTATTTCTCTAAAAGTTTCTACTTTATCTGCTTCTTTTTCTAGTAAAGCTAAGTGTTTTTTATCTACGTTAAATAACTTATCTAAAAATCCCATTAGTACACCTCCATACTCTAATTAATTTTATCATGAATTAGAGAAATTTTAAAGGCAGACATTGTCTACCTTTGCTCTATATATAAATATAGTATAATTTTAATAAAATACCTAATAAAACTTTATATTTCTAAATAACTATATTAACAATTTTATTTCTAATAACAATGACTTTTCTGATTTGATTAGTACCAACTGCTTTAATAACATTATCATGTTTCAAAGCCAAAGCTTTGACAATATCATCACTCTCATCAATGGCCACCGTAATAGTTGCGCGCAGCTTACCATTAACTTGAACTGCTATTTCTAACTCTGATTTAACTAATTTAGCTTCATCATAAGTTGGCCATTCAGCATAAGTTATTGTATCAGTATAACCCATTTTAAACCATAATTCTTCACCAACATGAGGCGCAAAAACTGCAAATAATTTTATAAAATTAACTAGATAATCTTGATAAATACTAGTAGCTTTATAACAATCATTTATAAATATCATCATTTGAGAAATGGCAGTATTAAGATTTAGAGTATCAATATCACTGGTAACTTTCTTAACCAT
>JBKDZL010000108.1:0-24573 GCA_047971145.1 Erysipelotrichaceae bacterium | reverse complement strand
TGAATAGTAATAGTTCTCTTTATAAACTATATCAACCATTAGTTGGTAGTGGGGCAATTGCTTTTTATATGTCTTTAATTACTACTGAAACTGGTAGTTTTAAAGATTTGGGTGAAGTTTTAAATCAAAGCGTATTAGAATTGGAAAAAAATAGAGAAAAGTTAGAGGAAGTATATCTGCTACGCACTTTTTGTCATTTAAATAGATTTATTATTACCCTGCAACAGCCTAAAAGTTTTAAAGGATTTTTGGAAGATGAATTATTGGGTCGTTATTTAATAACTACCATGGGACAAGGCTATTTTCAACAACAAATAAATAAAATTAAAATGTTAGATAAAAACAATTATCAAGAAATTACTAAGAAGTTTGATAAATCAAAACTTCAAGGTTGGAGTATTGTTGATGAAAATATCTTCGCAAGTAGTAAGAATATCCGCAAGATTACCTCATTTAGTCATCTAGAATTATATAATAATGTTAGTAATGTTGTTTTCCCCTTTGAGCTAAGAACTAAGGCTAACACTGAATTAATGCTTCAATTGGCTGACCTATATGAAATTTCTAGTGATAATATCATTAAGTTTGCTAGTAAAGCTATTGATCGCAAAACTGGCTTATTAGATGCTGATTTTTTAAGAAAAAATGCTAGATCAAGTGTTAATAATAGGACTGTTAGTGCTAGTGCTAATAAGTATGATATTAGATATGATGCCTTTTTGGCTAGTTTTCATCCTTCTGGTAAAATTCCAGATAGCAATAAAAGAGCTATCGAAGAGATTAAAGATAAATATAACTTTAAAAATGAAATTATTAATGTTTTAATTGAGTATATTCTAAATACTAATAATATGTCTTTAAATAAAGGACTTTTAGACCATTTAGCAGGACAAATTGATAGATTTAATGTTCAAGGTTACCAAGATGCTAAAAATGCTTTAAAACGATACCAAACTGCTTCAAATCAACAGCAACTTAAAAGTGTAGACTATATTGAATTAGATCCAAAACGCACTAAAGCTTTAGAAGTGACAAATAATGACAACTTAGAAGAATTAATTGAAAGAATAAGAGGGCGTAATTATGAGTAAAATAAATTTAGACAACTATGTTTTAAGCCCCAAAGAAGAAGCTGAAAGATTACAAGTAGTTAAACTAATTTTAAATAATGAAAATATCAAAAACTGGTTACTACTAAATAAATTTGATCCCCAAGAACTAATCAACCATTCTGGTAAATTTGAAAGATTTATTAATACCTTAGAAATTTGCGAAAAATGTCAAGGTTTAGATAATTGTAAATTTAAAAATCGAGGTTATTATGAATCTTTGCACTATAATGAAATATTAAGTTTTAGCTTTAAACCTTGTCGCTATAATTATGATGCCAAAATCACTCATAAAAAGAATATTATAAACTGGGATTTAGGTAAGCATGATTATTTAAATAGCTTTGCAGATATGCAACTTCCCACCAATGATAGTGATTATATTCAAATAGTTAGTACTATTAAAGCAGAGGTTGAAAAAAAAGTGAAAGGTTTGTTTATTTTTGGTTCATTTGGAGTGGGAAAGAGCTATCTTTTGAGTTGTATTGCTAATTACTTTGCCCAAAAGAATTATAGTGTTGCTTTGTATTCGGTTAGTAGTTTTGCTAGTAAAGTGCTTACATCGTTAGATTCTAAAGAAATAAAACAAGAATTAATGAATGATATGAAAAAATGTGATATATTATTACTTGATGATATAGGATCTGTCATGTTAGGTCCTTGGTTGAGGGATGATTGGTTAAATGATATTTTAACCACTAGAATGAATAATAAAAGTTTAACTTATTTTTCTAGTAATTTAGCTCTTGATGATTTAAAAAAAGTTTTTATGGCTAAAGGCAATAGTAATTTTAATGAAATTAATGTGGAAAGATTAATGGAAAGAATCGAAGTTTTAGCTACTCCTGTTAAATTAACAGGTAAAAATTGGAGAAGAGATGGAAAATAAAATCGAAAAAATTGCTGTGATGACCTCAGGTGGTGATTCTCCGGGCATGAATGCTGCTATTAGAGCAGTAGTCAGAGCGGGCATTAAAGCTGGATTAGAAGTTTATGGTATTGAAGATGGATACTTAGGTATGGTAGAAAATCGTATTTATCAAATGCAAAGAAATTCAGTTTCTGATATCATGATTAGAGGTGGAACAATCTTAGGCTCTGCTCGTTTACCCGAATTTAAAGAAGAAGCAGTAATGCAAAAGGCTATTGATAATTTGAATAAATTAGAAATTGGTGCTGTGGTTACCATTGGTGGTGATGGCACTTATAAAGGAGCTTTAGCTTTGAGTGAAAGAGGCATTAATTGTATTGGTTTACCTGGTACTATTGATAATGATATTGCTTCTACTGATTATACCATTGGCTTTGATACAGCTTTAAATACCATTATTGAAGCCGTTGATAAATTAAGAGATACTTCGTCTTCTCATCATCGCTGCTCTATTGTTGAGGTTATGGGCAATAGATGTGGTGATTTAGCTTTGTTTTCTGGTATTAGCTCAGGAGCAGAGATTGTTATTAATTCGGAGACTGGTTATGATGAGCAAAGTGTTATTGATCAATTAAATCATTTTGATAAGATTAAGAAGAAAAGACATTCAATAGTAGTGATTTCTGAAAAGCTAACTGATGTCTATGATTTAGCAAAAAAAGTTAGTGATCAAACACCATTCTCAGGAAGAGCAACCGTACTTGGACACTTACAAAGAGGTGGCTCACCAACAGGTTTTGATCGAGTTTTGGCAACAAGAATGGGAGATTTTGCAGTGGCTGAGATTTTAAGGGGTACTGGTGGTGTTTGTATCGGTATTATTAATAATCAGGTGATGTCGGTTCCTATTGAAACAGCTTTAATGATTGAAAAACCTTTTAAAAATGAATTATATGAAATGCAAAAAAGATTGGTATAGGAGAGAAAAATGTTAAAAAGAACTAAAATTGTATGTACTATTGGGCCAGCTAGTGAAGCGCCAGAAATGTTAGAAAAATTGATGGATGCTGGTATGAATGTGGCACGTTTAAATTTTTCTCATGGGGATCATCAAGAACATGGTGCCAGAATTGAAAATATTAGAAACATCGAAAAAACAAAAGGTAAAGCTATTGGAATTATGTTGGATACTAAAGGGCCAGAAATTCGTTGTGGAATCATTGAAAATGATGAAATAAAAGTCCAAGTAGGTGATGTAATTAAGGTTGTAAAAGAAGAAGTTATTGGAAATAAAGAAAGATTTCATTTACAATGTCCAGAAGTTTTTGATGATTTAGAAGTTGGAGATTTTCTATTAATTGATGATGGTAAAGTCCGACTTGATATTACTGATATTACCAAAGGTGTTTCTGCTACTTGTAAAGTATTTAATGCAGGAAGTATTAAAACTCGTAAAGGAGTTAATGTACCTAATGTAAAATTATCTATGCCTTTTATTTCTAGTAAAGATGATTCTGATATTAGATTTGGTTGTAAGAGTGGTGTTGATTATATTGCAGCTAGTTTTGTTAGAAGAGCCAAAGATATTGATGCAATTAGAGATATTCTAATTGATGAGGGTTGCCATAATATCAGAATAATCGCAAAAATTGAAAATCAAGAAGGTTATGATAATCTGGATGAAATTTTACAAACTGCTGATGCTGTCATGGTAGCTCGTGGTGATTTAGGTGTTGAAGTAAGTACTGCTTTAGTACCAATTTATCAAAAGAAAATTATTAAAAAAGCTAATGAATATGGAAAAGCAGTAATAACTGCAACTCACATGTTAGATTCAATGACTAATAATCCAAGACCAACTAGAGCCGAAGCAAGTGATGTTTCTAATGCTGTCTTTGATGGTACTGATTGTGTGATGTTATCTGGGGAGTCTGCAGCTGGTTTATATCCTTTAGAAACTGTTAAAACTATGGCTACAATTGCTAAATCAGTTGAAGAAAATTTAGACCATCGTTTAATATTAGATAAAGCTATTGCTTCATCTACTGATAGTATTCAAGATGCCATTGGTGCATCTGTTTCTAATGCTTGTTTAACAATTGATAAAGTTAAAGCGATTGTTGCCTTTACCCAAGGAGGATCAACCGCAAGAAGAATTTCGAAATTTAGACCAAATGTACCAATTATTGCGGTGACTTTCACTAAAGAAACTTTACATAATTTATCATTGAGTTGGGGTGTTATTCCTGTTTTATCTGATATTCAAAATAATATGAATAATGATGATTATCTAGCAAGTAAATATGCTTTAGAATTTGGCTGCCAAGTGGGTGATTATATTATCATTACAGCTGGTTATCCTACTGGTGAGGGAACTGCCAATATGATGAAAATCATTGAAATTAAATAATTAGTTTGTAAATACTATAAGCAAAAAGTATTTCATTAATCAGCACACTGAAAAGTGTGCTTTTTTAAAGTTTAAAAACAAAGAGCTAAGCTGAAGTGAGCCAACAAAAATTAAATTATAAACAAGAGAGCTATAACTATAAGCTTAAATATAGTGATACTATAGTTTTTTAATTAATTTTTAGTTACTTATTTTAGTAAGATAGTATTAATTATCTGTATTATTTGATAATGAAATTAATCAGTATTATGTTATACTAATAATAATTCTAAGAAGCGAGGATATAATATGAAATGTTATTTAGGAGTTGATTTAGGTGGAACAAATATCAGAGTAGGTAAAGTAAGTGAGAATGGCGAAATTTTACAAGTAGTAACCAGTCCTAGTCAGGGTGATCAAGGGCCGGAAATTGTTTTAGAAAATTTGTATAATTTATTAGAAAAAATTGATGACTGGAAAAGCTGCTTAGGGATGGGTATTGGTGTACCTGGTCCTGTTGATACTGAAACGGGCACAATGACCATTTCAACAAATTTAAAAGGGTTCAAAGGTTTTAAGCTTAAAGATGTTTTAGAAGAAAAATTAAAGATGCCAGTTTACTTAGACAATGATGCGAATGTCGCTGGTTTAGCTGAAGCTTATCATGGAGCTGGTTTTGGTAAAAAAATTGTTTATTATTTGACAATTAGCACTGGTATTGGTGGTGCATTAATTTATAATGGCGAAATCATTTCAGGAAGAAAAGGCTTTGCAGGAGAGGTAGCTAACATTATTGTTGATCCATCTAAAGAAGATAATATCTTCGGTTTAAATAAAGGTGCAATGGAGGCAGAATCAGGTGGTAGAGCACTAAGTATTAAAGCTCAAGAAATATTTGGTGATGAGATAAAACATGCTGGTGACTTTTTTAATTTAGTGGCAAATAAAGATGAAAAAGCTTTAGTATTATACAATAATTTCATTGAATCTTTGGCTACTGGTATTGCCAATGTTGGACATGTTGTTGATCCTCATGTTTTTGTTATTGGTGGTGGAATGTTAAAATCAAAAGAAGTTTGGTTTGCTGATTTTGTTAAAAGATATAATGAATTAGTTCATGTAGGTATGAGAAATGTCGAATTTAAAATTGCTGTTTTAGATGAACCAGGATTAATTGGAGCTGCAATGTTACCTGTTTCAAAAGGAGAATAATTATGAATAAGAAGATTGAAGTATTACTAAAAAAATATGCTAAATTAGCTATCCAAACAGGAGTCAACATTCAAAAAGGACAAAGACTCTTAGTTAACTGTCCAGTGGAACTAGCATATTTTGCCAGAGAAATTAGCAAAGTTGCTTACGAGACTGGAGCAAAAGAAGTAAAAGTTGAGTATAGTGATGAACAGTTAACTTTAGATAATTACTTATTTATGAGCGAGGATGATTTAAAAGAATATCCCCAATGGAAGAAGTTAAAACAGGAATATCTTATTGATAAGAACTATGCTTTTCTATCAATTCATGCTGCAACTCCAGGGCTACTTAAAGATATTGATCCAAATAAATTGCAGAGTGTGGCAGTAGCGCTATCAAAGCATAATAAAAAATTACAAGAATATATTATGGGCAATAATACTCAATGGTCTATAGTTAGCTTGCCAACTGAAGCTTGGGCTTTAAAAGTTTTCCCTGAGTTAAAATCACAAGAAGCAATGGAAAAACTATTAGAGGCAATCTTACATACTGCTCGAGTGGATGAGAAAACTGATCCAATTGAAAACTGGAGCCAACATAATAATGAAATGACAGCACATAATAAAATTTTGAATGATTTCAATTTTGAATATTTGACTTTCAAAAATAAATTAGGTACTGATTTAAAGGTTTATTTAGCTGATAATCATAATTGGGCTGGTGGTTGTGAGAAAACTACTAAAGGTGTAGTTTTCAATCCAAATATTCCAACTGAAGAGAATTTTTGTATGCCATATAAAACAAAGGTGTATGGCAAAGTTGTCGCAACAAAACCTTTAAATTATCAAGGAAGATTAATTGAAGATTTTTATTTGGAATTTGATGAGGGTAAAGTAATCAAATATCATGCAGCTAAAGAATTACAAGCTTTAAAAAATTTAATTGAATTTGATGAGGGTTCTTGCTATCTGGGTGAGGTTGCTTTAATTTCTTATGATTCACCAATTAATGATACCGGTATACTTTTCTATAATACCTTATTTGATGAGAATGCTTCTTGTCATTTGGCTTTAGGGAATGCCTATCCTATGAACATTAAAGGTGGTACTACTATGGCTGAGGATGATCTTAAAAAGCTAGGTTACAACTCATCAATGGCCCATGTTGACTTTATGTTTGGTAGCAGGGATATGGTTATTAAAGGTTACGATCACAATGGTAAAGAAGTAGTTATCTTTAATGATGGAAATTTTGTAATTTAGTTCACAAATAATTCACTTAAATAAGTTACACTAGTGATATGGAAAAAATTTTAGTAGTTGATGATGAAAAAAATATAACATTAATTATTGATAAAGTACTTACTTATAATGGTTTTTTAGTAAGTACTTGTTTTAATGGTAGAGAAGCCTTAGAATTATTGGAATTTGAAGAATTTGACTTAATAATTCTAGATATTATGATGCCAGAGCTAAATGGTTTTGAAACAGCCGAAATTATTAGAAAAAAATATAGTACACCAATTATTATGCTATCAGCTTTATCAGAAGAGTATGACAAAATTAAAGGTTTTGAATTAGGTATTGATGATTATTTAACTAAACCTTTTTCAAATAAAGAATTAACATATCGAGTTAAAGCTATTTTAGCTAGAACTTTTCAGACGACTCCAGGTAGTGATGTCTTAGAACATAAAGAATTAAAAATTGATTTACTATCTCGAATTGTTTATGTTAATGGTAGTAGCGTAAAATTAACACTCAAAGAGTACGAATTATTAGTATACTTATTGAAAAATAAAGGTATAGCTTTATCTAGAGATAAACTTTTAAATAAGGTCTGGGGTATTGATTTTTATGGCGATGAGCGAACTTTGGACACTCATATTAAATTATTAAGAAAAAATTTAAGAGAAGCTAGTTGTTATATCAGTACAATTAGAGGAATAGGGTATCGTTTTGAAGCTGAATAACTTTACTTTAAAAAAACAATTACTATTATATCTATTAGGTTTTACTATTTTAATAGTAGTTTTTTTATGGTTATTTCAAGTTTTTATATTTCCTAACATTTATAAAATAATTAAAAAAAATGATATTATTACTGCGAATGAAAAAATAAGTGCTATTGCAACAAATTATGATGCTCAGCAAATTTCAGATGTTGCCAATCGTTATAATGTTTGTGCGGTAGTTATTTATTTAGATAATACTAGTCAAAGTTTTAAGGTGTCTCATAATCCCCAAATATGTTTTTTAAATGATGTAGACTCTACTCAGATGAATTATTTTTATAAAAAAGCTTTAAATAGTAGTGAGGGAATTTATTTAGAAAGAATTGGACTGGATCAAGTAATTGATAATAGAGGTGATGCTGCTTTTTTACGAAAAGATTTTTCGGCTATTGTCTATTCGACATTAAGCTTAGATGGCAAGTTATTAGTCATTACTAATGCTGATACAGTTATGCAGACTTCAACTCAAAATTCACTAAATATTATTCTAGTAGTCTCTTCTTTAACATTACTATTAGTAGCTATTTTATTAAGTTATTTTATTAGTAGAAAAGTTTCCAGTCCCATTCTTTTGTTAAGTAAAGATGTCAAAAAAATAGGAACCGGTAATTATGATATTATCTTTGATTATCGTAATAATAAAGAAATGAGTGATTTAACTAACTCCCTCAATCATACTGTAAAAAAATTAGCAGAAGTTGACCAATTAAGAAAGGAATTAATTGCTAATGTATCTCATGATTTAAAAACTCCACTAACTTTAATTTCTAGTTATGGTGAATTAATGAAAGACTATCCCAAAGAGATAAACAGTGAGAATATCGACATCATTATTAATGAAGCTAATTATTTAAATGAATTAGTTAATGACATTTTAGATTTATCAAAATATGAAAATCACCTGCAGAAATTAAATTTAACAGATTTTAATATTAAAGCTTTGATTAAAGACTTAATTAATTTAAACAAAATAAGTACGAAAAGTATTGAGCTAAAATTGAGTAGAAATGCCCTAGTTAGAGCTGATGAAATTAAAATACGCCAAGTTCTAACTAACTTAATTACTAATGCTTTAGAGTATGCAGATAGTAAAATCATTATAAAAACTCAAGTTGTTGATCAAAGAATGTTAATTGCCATTATCGATGATGGTGCTGGAATTGACCAACAAAATCAAGAAAAAATTTGGGATAGATATTATCGCTCAACTGATAAATCATCATATCATAGTGGTATTGGCTTATCGATCGTTAAAAAGATATGTGAATTGCATCAAATAGAGTATGGTGTTGATAGTGCACTAAATCAGGGGTCTACTTTTTATTTTTATTTAGAGTTGAGCTCAAAGGATTAGAAGGCTTTTCCCATAAATCTAATTTCTCTAAATTATGAAGCATTAATAAGAAGTTCTTTTTCGCTTCGGGAAACTGTTGATAAATATTGCTTAGTAGTTCCTTGGTTTCTTGTCTTTTAGTATATCCATCATTAGGACAAGTGCTAATAACTACAGGTATTGACTCTTCAATAATATAATTTGTGATTTCTGATTCTCTAATATAAATAAATGGTCTGATAAAAGTAATATCTGTTCTATCTAAATACATTTTTGGTTTAAAAGTTGCAAGTCTTCCACCATAAATCGCATTCATAAATAGGGTTTCTATCGCATCATCGCTATGATGTCCAAAACAAACTTTATTACAGCCCAGTTTTTTTGCTGCATCTATTATTAAAGCCTTTTTGAATTTAGAACAAATAGAGCACTGTAAGCTGCCATCTTTATTTTTGTTTATTTCTAAAATCTCTTTTATTTTTGTTTCTACTTGATAAAATTCGATATTGTGTTTTTTAAAGAAATTATGAACTTCTTGAAAATCCATGTTATCAAATCCAAGTTGAAGATTAATACAAACTATTTCAAATTTAATTGGTAAACTTTTTTGTAGTTGTTTTAAACTGATTGCTAAAGCCATAGAATCTTTACCACCGGAAATTCCAATGCAGATTTTATCGTTTTCTTCTATTAGTTGATAATCATAAATTGCTTTCTTTAGATTTGTATAGATTCTTTTTTTCATAAAATAACCAATTAATATTATAGCTTATTATCAATAATTTTGTTAATTTAATTAGTCAATTTAGGGTATAATACTAATTATGAATGGAATTTTGTTAATTAATAAACCAGAAAATATGACTTCATTTGATGTAGTTGCTATTGCAAGAAAAGCTCTAGCTATTAAAAAAATAGGTCATACGGGTACTCTAGATCCCAATGCTACAGGAGTTTTAGTGTTGCTGATAAACAAAGCCACTAAAATATTACCTTATATTGATAAAGTAGATAAAACCTATCTAGTGCGCTTAAAATTAGGTTATTGCACAGATACTTATGATATTTGGGGTGAAACTTTACAAAATAAAGCTACTACGCAACATACTGATGAGGAAATTATTACGGTATTAAATTCATTTTTGGGTGTAAGTAAGCAAAAGCCACCAATTTACTCAGCATTAAAAGTAAAAGGAAAAAAACTATATGAATACGCTAGAGCTAATCAAACAGTAGAAATTAAAGAACGAGATATTACGATTTATAACATTGAATTTCTAGTATACCAAAATGATGAAATCGAATTTAGAGTTAAATGTAGCAGTGGCACTTATATCAGAAGTCTTTGTGTTGATATTGCAAGTAAACTAAGTGAGCTAGCTTGTATGAGCTCTTTGAGTAGGGAGCAAGTTGGTAACTATACTTTGGAAGATTGTTATAGTATAAATGATTTAAAAGCTGCTAATTTTGAGCTAATTTCCATTGAAACTGCATTAGAAAACTATCAAATAATTGAAGTTACAGATCCAGTTAATATTTATCATGGTAAACCTTTAAGCATAAATACGAATAATGATATAGTTATGATTAAAAATTGTGGTAAAATAATTGCGTGCTATCAAAGAAAAGATGGCAACACTTTCACAAGTAAGCGAGGTTTTTGGTGAGAATTATAAATCTAGATATTAAAAAAGTAAAATACCTTGGAAATATTAGTGCCGCTATCGGTTATTTTGATGGTGTTCATGTAGCCCATCAAAAATTAATTAAAACTTGTGTTGATATTGCCAACGAAAATCATAATATTTCTACAGTTATTACATTTGAACCTGATCCCTGGACTGTGATTAAACCTAATAAAGTTGGTCATTTGCAACCTAATAAAGAAAAATTCAAAATTTTTAAACAATTGGGAATAGAGTTAGTAATTAATTTTAAATTTAATAAAGAGTTACTAAACACATCAGCTGTTGATTTTATTAAAGTCTTGGAAAAGCTAGGTGTTGTAAATTTAATTTGTGGCTATGACTTCAAATTTGGTTATCAAGGTGAAGGCAATATCAATGATTTACAGACCACAGAGTTTACTACTACTATTGTTAATGAGATAACTGATGGTGGTAAAATTAGTAGTACTTCAATCAGTAAGCTAATTACTAATGGCGAGATCACTAAAGCAAATAAGTATTTAAGTAGAAATTATCAAATTACTGGTATAGTTGCCCATGGTAAAAAAAATGGCAGAAAAATTGGTTTTAAAACTATTAATCTTGATTTAGATTTTGATTATGTCATCCCTCAAGTAGGTGTTTATGGGGGTAGAGTAAAAATTGGTCGCAGTTGGTATGCCGCAATTATTTCTATTGGTAGTAATCCAACTTTTGGAAATAATCCCATAACTATTGAGGCACATCTAGATAATTTTAATAGAAGCGTATATAATAAAAGGGCAGTGATTGAATTTGATAAATATTTAAGAGCTGCGAAAAAATTTAGTAGTATAGCAGAATTAGTAAAACAGCTGAATATTGATAAACAATATTTTAATAAATAGGAGGTCTATTATGAGCAGTGAATACATTGAAGTAACATCAAATGAAAATGCTAATGGCAAAATTGCAATGAGCATGAATGTAGTTGAAGAAATTATTATTAGAGCGCTTAATGAAATAAACAATATTGAATTAGCCACTTCAACTACTTTTAACAAAGCTATTGAGAGTAAGGTTGTCTATGGTGATTTGAAAGTTACTATAAATATTAAAGTTAATAAAAATTATAATGTTTATGATTTGAGTAGTGAAATTCAAAATAAAGTTAATTTAGCACTAATGCAAATAGCTAATATTTCTTGTTATTCTATTGACATCAAGATAGTTGAGTTCTTATTTTAAAATGTCACGGCATCTACAAAGAGAAAAAGTTATGACTATCATCTATCAACAAGCAATAAGAGGTGGTAGTTATTTCGATTATTTGGAAGATAATGGTGCTGAAGATTACATGCTTGATCTTCTAAAAGATATCCATTTTAATAAGAATAGTTATATTGATAAATTAAATCAAAAATTAAATAAATGGAAATTTGAGCGCTTAGGTAATATTGAACAAGCCATTCTTTTAATTGCGGTTTCTGAGTATTTAAACTTTGAAATCCCTAAGGCCGTTACAATTAATGAAGCCATAACGTTAGCAAAAAAATATGCTGATGAGGAATCCTATAAGTTAATTAATGCAACTTTGGATAAACTATGATAAAAGAAATTAGTGTTAGTGAGTTAGTTCACAATATCAAAGAGAATTTAGAATATGACCCTAAATTCAACAATATCTTAGTAAAAGGAGAGGTGAATAACGTCTCTTTTAATCGCTTTGGTCATATTTATTTTTCTCTAAAAGATCAGCGCAGTAAGATTAATTGTGTTATTTTTAAAAATTATGTAAATAATTTAACTTTTAAAATGGCTGATGGTTTAGAACTTGTTGCAAATGGCAGAGTAAATGTTTATGAGGCAGGGGGCTCTTTACAACTACAAGTATTTAATCTAATTGAAGCTGGTATTGGTGATTTACATGTCAAATATCAACTATTAAAAAAACAATTAGAACAAGAAGGATTATTCAATAATGAATATAAAAAAGCTTTAAATAAATATCCTGAGAGAATTGGCGTTATTGCGGGTAAGGATAGTGCTGCCTTAGCAGATATCAAAATTAATTTAGCTAGACGTTGGCCACTTGCAAGTGTTGTTACTTATGAAGCTACAGTCCAAGGAGCACAAGCTGCTACTGATATTATAAAGAAGCTAGAAAAAGCTGAATCAGAGAATTTTGATGTCATATTATTATGTAGGGGAGGTGGCTCTTTTGAAGATCTTAACTGCTTTAATGATGAAGAACTAATTAGAACCATTTTCAAATTAAACACTGTTATAGTTAGTGGTATTGGGCATGAGAGTGATACAACTTTAACTGATTATGTTGTGGATCTTAGAGCCCCAACACCAACTGCAGCAGTTGAGCTAGCTACACCACATCAAAGTGAGATACTAGCGGAATTGAATTCCTTAAAATATCGCTTAAATAGTTCTATCAATAATAGATTTCAGCATAAAAAATTAAGATTTACTAATTTAGAAAACAGATTAAAACACCAATTAAATAAACAGCTAATTAATATCCAAAATTTTAGAGCTATTAGTCAAAAAATAACTAATTTAACTTTGCAATTAATTAGTAAAGAACAAAATAATTTGAGCAATTATCAAAATCAGTTAGAAAAATTAATAAAGTTAAAATTATTAAATGATCAAGCAAATTTTAATAAAAATATTGCGCTCTTAGATGCTTATAGTCCTTTGAAAATTTTAAGTAGGGGATATGGTATAATTAAAAGTGGCAAACAAGTAGTCAATGATATTGCTGCTGTTAAAATAAATGATACGTTAGATATTATATTAAGTAATGGAAGTTTGAAGGCTGTAGTTAAGGAGAAAAATAATGTCGGAAAAAAAATTTGATGAAGTATTAGCCAGATTAGAAGAAATAGTAAGTGAGTTAGAAGCGAATAAACTTTCAATGGATGAAGCTTTAGTAATTTTTGAGGAAGGTCTTCAGTTAATTAAAACTGGTGAGAGTAAACTTATTAGTTTTGAAGATAAAATTAAGGATTTAATAAATGCAAGCAATACTGAGTAAATTTGAGAGCACTCTCAAACACCAACTATTAAATATTAAAGATAGTCAAATTAAAGAGGCACTAGAATATAGTTTATTAGCCGATGGTAAAAGAATTAGACCTTTATTGGTTTTTGCTGTTGCAAGTGGCAATGCTTCTTTAAGTGATGATGCTTACTTAGCTGCTTGTGCTATTGAAATGATTCACTGTTATTCCTTAATACATGATGATTTGCCCGCAATGGATGATGCTGATTATCGCAGAGGAATCTTGGCAAGTCATAAAAAGTTTGATGAAGCAACTGCCATTTTAACAGGTGATGCTCTATTAACATTGGCTTTTAAAACTCTTAGTAAAATTAAAAATGAAAATGTTAGTTTAATGGTTAATTCTTTAGCAGAAATGAGTGGAATTAATGGCATGATCTTAGGGCAAAGTTATGATATTAATAATAAAAGTAATAATTTAAAATTGGTAAAAGAATTATATCGATTAAAAACAGGTTGTTTATTTGTTAGTGCCCTTACTATGGGGGCTTTATTAGTGGATAAATATAACTTAATACCAGATTTAAAAGAAATTGGTTTTCAAATGGGATATGTTTTTCAAATCCAAGATGATATTTTAGATTATTATAATAACTTTGATATAACTGGAAAATTAGCGAATGATAACAAGAATAATAAAAAAACAATAATTTATCATTTAGGAATAAAAGATACTGAAAAATTATTGGAGTCGGAGTATAACAAACTTAAATTATTAATTAATAATTTGGACGATGATTATTCGATGTTAGAAAATATTATTATTAAACTCAAATTGAGGAGAAAATAATGGAAAATTTTGATGTTAAAAAATTGAATATTGAAGAATTAAAAGATAAGGCCCAAGAAATAAGAGATTTTTTAATTGAAAAAGTATCTAAAACAGGTGGACATTTATCAAGTAATTTAGGTGTAGTAGAACTTACTATGGCTATTCATTATGTTTTTAATTTGAATCCTGATAAATTATTTTTTGATGTAGGTCATCAAGCCTATGTACATAAAATTTTGACAGGTCGAGCTAAGCAATTTGATACCCTAAGAAAATATCAAGGCTTATCAGGCTTTCAAAAGTTAAGTGAGAGTGAATTTGACCATTTTGAATCAGGTCATGCTGGAAATGCGCTATCTGCGGGGATAGGTAATGCGATTGCGAATAGTTTAAATAATAGAGCTGATCAAAGTATTGTTGTGATTGGTGATGGCTCTATGGCTAATGGTGAGTCTTTTGAAGCCTTAAATCATTTGGTATCCTTGGATTCTAAAGTAATAATAATTTTAAATGATAATAATATGTCAATTTCTAATGGCATAGGTGCTTTTGATAATATCTTAGCAAAATTAAGAAGTGCTAAAACCTATAGAGGCATTAAAGATGATGTTAAATATTTATTGGGAGATTCAAAAATTGCCAATTCTACTAAAAAAACTATTCATAATATCAAATCAGCTTTAAAACAAAATGTCGTTAAACAAAATTATTTTGATGATTTAGGTTTAGATTATTTTGGTCCGATTGATGGTCATAATTTTAAAGATTTAATTAATAATTTAACATTAGCAAAAAATCATCATAACTCGCTAATTATTCATGTTAAAACTACTAAAGGAAAAGGTTACTCTTATGCGCAAAATGATCGATTAGGTACTTGGCATGGTGTTGGAGCCTTTGATATTAAAACCGGTGAAATTCTTAAAAAAGATAGTAATTTAATTTCTTATTCTAAAGTTGTATCTGATCAATTAGTGAAATTAGCTAAACAAAATCAAGATATTGTTGCTATTACACCTGCCATGGTGCAAGGAAGTGCTTTAAATGATTTCTTTGATAAATATCCTCAACGTAGTTTTGATTGTGGTATTGCTGAGGAGCATGCTATGAGTTTGGCTGCTGGTTTAGCTTTAGCTAAAAAGCGGCCATTTATTGCTATTTATTCTACTTTTTTACAAAGAGCTTATGATCAAATTAATCAAGATATTTGTCGTATTAATTTGCCAGTGGTTATTGGTATTGATCGGGCTGGTATTGTTGGTGAGGATGGTGATACTCATCATGGCATTTTTGATATTAGCATTCTAAGGCCGATTCCTAATATTATCATTGCTCAAGGAAAAGATGCAAAAGAAACTCGAGATTTACTAGTTACAGCCTTTGCTAATGATAAGCCTTTTGCCCTAAGATATCCTAGAGGTAGTGTTAGTATGGATTTAAATTATCAGGGTAGTGAAGTTGTTATTGGTAGTTGGTGTAAAACAATTATTGGTAAACCACAAGTTATCATTATTAGCTATGGCAGCCAACATGATAAAATTATCGAAAAAGCTCACAGTAATAATTTAAGTATTATGGTGATAAATGCTAGATTTATTAAACCCTTTGATGAGTTGATGCTAGATGAGATTGCTAAGTTGAATTTACCTATTTATGTATATGAGAGTGATATGTTAAGTGGGGGATTAGGAAATGGAATTCTAGAGTACTATGCCTTAAATAAAGTTAATGTTGATGTCAGATTAATTGGTATTAAAGATAAATATATTGGTCATGGCTCTATTATCGAACTGCGCAAACAAGAAAAAATTGATATTAATAGTGTTATGGATAAAATTTTAAGTGAATTATGAGACTAGATAACTATCTATTTCAACATAATTTAGCAAAAAGTCGTACTTATGCTAGTGAGTTAATTAAAAATAATTTAGTTATGGTTAATAATCAAATAGTTTCTAAAGCTAGTTTTAAAGTGTGTAGTGAAGATAAAATAGTAATCATAGCTCAATTGTATGAATATGTTTCTCGTGGTGCATATAAGCTAAAAATGGCTATTGAAAGTTTTAAGATTAATTTAACTGATAAAGTGGTAATAGATATCGGAGCATCAACTGGGGGATTCACTGATTATTGTCTTAAAAATAATGCAAAATATGTCTATGCTATTGATGTTGGAACTGATCAGTTAGTCAATGATTTAAAAAAAGACCACAGAGTTAAATCATTAGAAAACTGTGATTTTAGAGATTTAGATAGCTCTTTAATAAAACAACCAATTAACTTTATTTGTTGTGATGTCAGCTTTATATCAATAAGTAAAATACTTCCTAAAATCGCCGAACTATCTACTCTAGAGTGTGATATAATACTATTGTTTAAACCACAATTTGAAGTTGGTCCTAAACACTTAAATAAACATGGTATTGTTAAAGATAATAAATATACTAAATTAGCTTTTGAAACTTTATACTTGCAAATTTGCAACTTGAATTTTAGAGTTTTAGATTTTGTTGCAAGTGACATTTTAGGGAAAAAAGGTAATCAAGAATATTTATTATATTTGAGCAAAAAAGAAGGAAGAGAATTAGCATTAGCTGAATTAATTAAGAGAATATGATTATAAACTTAACTGTTGAAAATTTTGTAATAATTGAAAAAATATCCTTAAATTTTAATGAGGGATTTTCAGCTTTTACTGGTGAAACTGGTGCTGGAAAGTCTTTAATTATTGATGCGATTAGTATTATTTTAGGTAATCGTTTTTCTTTAGATTACTTAAGAAAGGGTAGTGATAAAGCCCGCATTGAAATTGCGATAATCTTACCTCAATATTTAATTGAGCAATTAAATGATTTGGGTTTCGACTCAGAGGATATTTATATTTTTACCAAAGAATTAGATCACAGCGGAAAAAGTATTAGTAGAATCAATGGCAGAGTTACAACCGCAACAATTATTAAAAATATTTTATCGCAAATAATTGATATTCACTCGCAATATGATAATCAATATTTATTAAGTAAGAAATATCATTTAAATCTCTTAGATAATTATCTTAATTCCAATAATCTAATTAAACTTCAAAACAGTTATTACAAGTATAAAAATTTATTTGATCATTATCAAGAGCTTAAAGAAAAAAAATATAATCCAACAGAATTAGATTTTTTAAAATTTCAACTAAATGAAATTGATGAAATAAAACTAAAAGAAAATGAAATAGAAGATTTAGAGAAAAGATTTAAATTACTCTCAGCTTTAGAAAAATCAACTAATACTATAAATGATAGTATCCATAGTATTGATAACAGTAACACTATTGGTATTTTATGGCAGTGTCTTAAAAATTTAGAAAGTCTAAAAATTAGTGAGTTAGAACCCATAACTAACTCACTAAAAGAGGGCTACTTTAATATTGAAGATGCCCATAATAATTTAAAAGCCTTTATTAGGACTGCTGATTATTCTGAAAGAGAAATTAATGCAATTCAAGAGCGCTTATTCGAAATTAAAAAGATTCAAAAAAAATATGGTTACACTTACCAATCTATTATGGATGCAAAAGATAAAATGCTCTTAGATATTGAGGAAATTTCTAATAGTGAAAAAGTCTTAGAAAAATTATCAGAAGAAATAGCAATTGCGAAAGAAGACTATCTTCTTATTGCTAATACTTACTCACAAGAACGAAAATCGGCAGCTATATTATTAGAAAAAGATATTTTAAAACACTTAAGAGACTTAGAATTACCACATAGTCAATTTAAAATTTCTTTTAGCGAAAAGGATATCAGTAATAATGGAATTGATGAGGTAGAGTTTCTTTTAGCAACCAATTTAAATCAAGAGTTACGTAGTTTAAATAAAGTTGCAAGTGGAGGGGAGTTATCGAGAATTATGTTAGGGCTTAAAACTATATTTTCACACTTACAAGGAATAAAAACTATCATTTTCGATGAAATAGATACTGGGGTCTCAGGGCCAACAGCTTTTACCATTGGTGAGAAAATGAAGGAATTAGCAGCCAGCATTCAAGTATTTACTATTACTCATTTGGCTCAAGTAGCTGCAAATAGCGAATATCATTATTTTGTCGAAAAAACTATTAGCAATAATGAAACAATCACCAGTGTTAATTTGTTAGATGATGATAATCGAATCAAGCAATTAGCTATTTTAGCTTTCGGTAGTGTCGATGATCATTCTTACTTAGCTGCAAGAGATCTTTTAAGTAAAGGTCAAAAATAAAAATGAAGGAATTTGATACATATAGCACAAGATTTCTTCAATATCTCTATACAGTAGAGCAGAAAAGTGAAAATACTAGACTATCATATACCAACGAACTAAAAAAATATCAAAGATATTTAACTAAATTTGAAATAGATTTAAAAGATATCAACAATACTATTATTGCTGATTATTTAATTTACTTAAGTGATCAAGAATATCATTCTATTAATCATGCTTTATCTGCTATTAGAAACTTCCATAATTACTTGAATAGATTTTATCCAGATATTCTCACTTTAACAGTACAGATTAAAGGAAAAAAAAGTGGGAAACACTTACCAATATTTCTGAGCGAAAAACAAATAGTTAAGCTAATTGATGGTTGTGATAATATTATTGATAGTACAATTATTACTGTATTATATGCCACTGGTATGAGAGTTAGCGAAATAATCAACCTTAAAGTAAATAATATTAATATTGAAGCTAAATATTTACGCTGCATCGGTAAGAGAAATAAAGAGCGAATAATACCTCTACATAATGATGCCATCAGAGTAATTAATAACTATTTAATTGCTAGAGCAGGGCACAACTATAATAATAGTCCATTGTTTTTGATCAATAATAAAGGGAAATCTATAAGCAGACAATATATTTATAATATGATTAAAAATCAGGCTATTAAAATTGGTATTAACCAGCATATAAGTCCACATGCGATAAGGCACACTTTTGCAACTCATTTATTAGACAATGGAGCTGATTTAAGAGTTATTCAAGAATTACTAGGACATACTGATATTAAAACAACACAAATATATACTCATGTATTAGCTCAACAAAAAAGAAAAACTTACGATAATTTTCATCCTGCTAGTAATAGGGATGATGAGTTTTAATTATTTAAATAAATATTACATAATATACATTATGCGAAGTAGCTTTAATATACTAAGTAATCAATAACATTATCAGTTGTTAAGTTAAGTTCCAACTCATTTATATCATTATTATCATATAACTCACTTGTAAAATCTCTTAGTGCTTTTAGGTTGATAAATCTTATATATGGTATTTTAATAATTTCTCGTTCTACAGTTATTGTTAATGGTTCTCCTGAGTATTCAATAAATTGTGACATTATCCAAACTAAGTTTTCATGTCCATCCTTTAGTCTTCTTCTATCGAGATAACAACCTGCTAAATCTGCTGTGAGTCTGTACCAAGTTACTCCATTATTAATTTTTCTATCGACAACATTAGTATAAGTTTCTGCTACTGAGTGGTAAACTTTATCATTGTTATTACAAGTCAGATTACTCTTAAGCACATCACTTCCTTTCCAAGGTTCTAAGTTTGCACGTACATATTCAGTATTAACCGTTAAATTAGTAGCATCAAGTTTTGATGAAACTCGATATATTTTTTGTTGGTCATTCGTCAGCAAAATATCATTTTTGAAGGGATAGAATATTCTTATTTGTTTAATCTTACCAGAATTATTAGCGTATAATTTTAGTGCTACTTCATACTTATGCCAATCTTTAAAACTCTCTAAGGGTATTTCGGCGCTAAATCCTACTTTATTATAATAGTAATTACATATTGGAGCTGTTTTATCATATTCATTATTTCCGCACCATCTAATGCCATCATAGCTCATCATATTACTTAAATTAACAGTGGTTTTATTTATTAATTCTTTAGTTACAACAAAACTATCACCTTTATTTGACTTGAATAATAATTCGTAATCATGGTCACTATCGTTTAAATAGTGCTGAGTATCAGTTATAAAGCCCCACCCTTCTATGATTAATTTATTATTAATGATTTTAATATTGGTTATTTCGTATGTAGCTTCTTTTTTTGTAGCATAACTTGTAGCTTGTACATTAATATTTAAATTAAGTATAATTATTAAAACAATCAGTGTTATTTTCATATAAAAACCTCCATACTTATTTATAGTACAGAGGTTATTTATTACCTATATAAATATAATATTTTTAATTTCTGTTTCTAAATAACTGGAGAAATCTTAGTATTTGCATAATTGATACAATAACTGCGACAACATAGGTAAAAGCAGCAGCAGCTAACACTTTTTTAGCTTGTGGGCCTTGTTCTAGTCCAATATAGTTATCAGTTACTAAGATATCTAAAGCACGCTTAGAAGCGTTTAACTCTACTGGTAGTGTAAATACTTGAAATAATAAAACTACCCCTAACATAACAATACCAGCGACAATTAAGCCAGAAAAGCTCATTAAAATACCTAAAAATAATACAGTCCAAGACATAGAGCTAGAAAAGCTGACATACGGAACCATAGAATTTCTCAAACCAATTAAACTATATTTAGTTTTGTATTGAATTACATGTCCTATCTCATGAGATGCAATTGCTGCAGCAGCAATAGAATAGCCATCATGAACTCCAGCAGATAAAACTACTAAATTCTTTTGAGGATTGAAATGATCACCAAGCTTAGTATTACCTTTCACTATTTGAATATCACTATAACCATGCTTATCTAGAATAGACTGTGCTATTTCTTTACCAGTCAAATTTCTAGCATTACGAACTTTAGAAAATTTATTGTATTGACTATTTACTAAGTATTGAGCTAGTGCTGAGAGAATCATAGCTCCCATGATCATCGCAAATTGAAATGAATCTAATTGCATTGAAAAACCTCCTTATAATATTAATATAATTATATCTTAATTCAACGATAATTAAAATGATTACTATATTATTCAATTTAAAAAGCCACTGATTAAGTGGCTTTAAATAGTAAATTATTCAAAAAATTATTTAACTAATTCTTTTAACGCTTTTGCAGCTTTAAATGCAGGAACTTTGCTAGCTTTGATTTGAATTTTTTCACCAGTTGCAGGGTTTACACCTTGACGAGCTGGACGATCTTTTACAAGAAACTTACCAAAACCAAATAAATCAACAGTGTCACCTTTTGCTAAAGCATCAGTTATAACTTCAACAAAATCATTTACAACATCAGTTGCTTCTTTTTTAGAGAAATCATGTTTTTCAGCTAAAACATCAGCAATTACTTTTTTATTTAATACATTAGACATAATTAAAGCCTCCTTATTTACTAATTAATGATACATTAAAAATCTCTTAATAGCAAGCATTTATGGGCTTTAATCTGTTATTTTGCTAAAATATATTACAATAACTTTTATTAGCAAGAAAATAATTATTTTTTGATATTTTTGATTAGATAAGCTAAAATTAAAATATGAAAATTTTAGGCATAATTGTTGAGTATAATCCTTTTCATAATGGACACACACACCATTTAAATGAAGCAAAAAAAATCACTAATGCTGATTTTGTTGTAGCTATTATGAGTGGTAATGTTGTTCAAAGAGGAGAATTTGCAATAATTGATAAATATCGAAGGACTAAGGTTGCTCTTGAGCAAGGGGTGGACCTTCTAATTGAATTGCCAGCGATCTATAGCTTACAAAGTGCTAAAGAGTTTTCAGCAGGTGCAATTAAGCTATTAAATTATGCCGGAATCACCGATTTAGTTTTTGGCTCTGAAACTAACAACTTAACCTATCTAAGACAATTAGCAGAATTAGAAATTAATCTTGATAATTTAAAAGAAATAATGAAATCAGGTATTTCATATCCTAAAGCTCTTGGTCAATTAACTGATAGCTTATACCCTAATGACATTTTAGCTGTTTCTTATTTGAGAGAATTAAAAAAATATCCCCACATTAAAGCGCATCTTATCACTAGAACTAATAGTTATCATGGATTAGATTTAGTTGGAAGTATTGTGAGTGCTAGCGCCATTAGAAACGCACTTTATTGCAGTAATAGTTTTGCTAATACTACAGTTATGGAAAAAGAATTATTGAAATATCATAACTTCAATGATTACTACTTTGAAATTATCAAATATTCGCTAATTACTCAAAATATCAATCAGTTAAATAAATATTTATTAGTAAGTGAGGGTATTGAACGACACCTAATAAAACAAATATTAAATGCTGATAATTATCAAGATTTTCTTAATAAAGCGATTACTAAACGCTATACTAAAGTAAAAATTCAAAGAACTTTAATAAATATCATCTTAAAAATTAAAAAAACTGATAAATATCTCTTAGAAAAAACTAAACACTTGAGAATTTTAGGCTTTAATCAAAAAGCTAGACAACTTCTAAAAATATTTAAAGAGAATAATATATCTTATTCAGTAAAATATAAGAAAATCCCCAAGCAACAAAAAGAATTAACAATGAAAATAACTTTACTCTATCAATTATTTTATCAAGATAAAAAATTAGAAAATTATGAAGTTAAATTCCCTATTATAAAATAACTACGATACTAAAAAAGCTAATTCTATTAATAGAAATTAGCTCTTTAAAGTCCTTTAGATTTGAATTAGTTTATTTGTGAGTATACTTAACACCAGCTTTTTCTAATTCAGCAATTTTTTCTTTAAACTGTGGTAAGTATTTTTTATTTGCCACTAACATTTCATTTAACATATCAATAGAATTTTTTCCTGTACTAATTAAAGGATTGTTTGAAAATGCTTGAACAGCTTTATTATAGTTACCAGTTAAAGCAGCTTCAATTGTTAACTCTTCCATTGATTTCATAACTTGAAGCATGCCACGCTCAGCTGGAGGAAACTTACCCCAATTAAGTGGTTCTGCGCCATGTTTAGTAATAAATGAAGTAATTTCAACTGCAGCATCATATGGTAAATCATCAATAGTACCATTATTTTCAGTTGAAACAACCATCATTGTTCTCTCATCATTTTCGATTGAACAAATACACTCACAAGCGGCATCAGAATAATGAGTACCACCACGTTTTGTTAATTGTTCTGGTTTATGATCTAAGGCAGGATCTTTATAAAGTTCAAATAATTCAGCTTCAGTTTTCTTAACGGTTTCTGCTCTAGTTTCATTTTTATTATAATCTTCTATCATATGATCTAACATATCACCACTTAAATAATAATAGCGATGATAACCACAAGGTAGCATACCTAAGTCTTTAACTTGTTCATAAATAAATGGTATTTGATGAATATTTTCCATATCTTTTGCCGCTTTGTTGTCAGGATGATAAAGTTTATCAATTAAATCATTAGTAATTTCCTTACCACTAGTATCCCAAACTCTATGCCAATGAAAATGATTTAAACCAGCAAATTTAAAGAATAATTTTTGTTCAAAAGTATCATAACCATATAATTTATTAGCTGCCGAAATATGACCAATTGGAACATTACACAAACCAATACACTTTTTCCAACCTAAGTTTTTAACCACAGCCTCAGTAACCATACCAGCTGGATTAGTAAAATTAATTAGCCAAGCATCAGGACATAATTTTCTCATATCATCTACAATACCTTTAATTACTGGAATTGTTCTTAAAGCTTTAAAGATTCCACCAGCTGCATTAGTTTCTTGACCTAATGAGCCATAAGCAGCAGGAATTCTCTCATCTCTAATGCGAGCATCTAATAAGCCCACTCTAAATTGAGTAGTAACATAATCCGCATCTTTTAGTGCTTCCTCACGGTTAAGAGTTAATTTTACTTCCCAATCTAAACCAGCAGCTTTGACCATTCTCTTTGCCATTGCCCCTACAATTTCTAATTTTTCTCTACCTTCTTCAACATCAACGAAGTACCATTCTGAAATATCAATTCTATCTTTTCTGTTTATAAAACCTTCAACTAATTCTGGTGTATATGATGAGCCACCACCAATTGTTACAACTTTAACTTTTCTTCTTGACATAATAATTCCTCCTTAGTTAATTATATTATTACACGAATCAATAATTAAATACATATTTTTATTTATCTTGGTAATAATTTTCAAGATTTTTCGCTTATCTCACTAAAATGA
>JBKDZL010000107.1:0-2340 GCA_047971145.1 Erysipelotrichaceae bacterium | reverse complement strand
AAATAGAACTGAAGGCAAATGGAAGCAAAGCTAAACAGGGACAAAAAATTGACGTAATAAGTTCCAAATAATTTGTGCAATGTGGATTTAAGCTACCCCAAGTGATGGAATTCAGTAAATTACTTCAAGGTAGATATGGGGACAGTAGTGAGTTCTATAGAATAGAAGATGCAGTCAAATGTTTAGAAAAAATGAATAAGGGGGAATATGATGTTGATTAATGTTGATAACGTTAGTTTTCGCTATGATGAAGGCTATGAAGCAGTGAAAAATGTTAGTTTTAATGTAAAAAAAGGGGAAACATTAGCGGTTATCGGTCAAAATGGTGCTGGAAAAACGACAATGATGAAAATGTTAAATGGACTATTTAAACCATCAAAAGGAAAAATATTGATTGACGGTAATGATACTAAAGGCATGACAACTGCAAAACTTGCAAGAACAATTGCATATGTATTTCAAAATCCGGATGATCAAATATTTCATGATATAGTTTATGAGGAAATAATGTTTGGTCCAAAGAACCTAGGATTTCCTGAAAGTAAACAAAAGCAATTAGTGAAGGAAGCTATCCAGATGACAAAGGTCGAGGATTTAATAAACTTACACCCATATGAGATACCCTATTCAACTAGAAAGTTTATCACGATTGCTTCGGTTATTGCAATGGATCCAGATGTAATAATTTTAGATGAACCAACAGCAGGACAAGATGATGGTGCAATCGAGCTACTTGGGGAAATTGTAAAAACACTAAAGTCTAAAGGGAAGAGTGTAATAGTAATAACCCATGATATGGAATATGTTGTGGAGAACTATGATAGAACTATTGTTATGGCAAATAAAGAAAAAATATTTGATGGAAAAACAAGTGATGTATTCACCAATATAGAATTATTAAATAAAGCAAACTTAGAACAGCCCGAAATAATGAAACTCGCATTTGAACTAGGTATTAAAGAACCGATATACAAGCCACAACAATTATTAGATAGAATAAAATAAGCAGGAGATTTAGATGAAAAAACTTTTAGTTATAGGAAGCATAAATATTGACATTTACCAAACATTAACTCACTTTCCCCAAAAAGGTGAGACAATAATAGCTGAAAATAGTAGTATAAGTTTTGGCGGTAAAGGTGCCAATCAAGCTGTTGCCGCTTCTAAACTAGGAGTTGAAACAAGCTTCCTAGGTGCAATAGGAAACGATATATATAAAGACTTTGTTGTAAGTGAACTTGAAAATGTTAATATTAATCATGATGCATTAGAAGTAATAGATGGTAGTCAAACGGGGGTAGCTAACGTATTCGTCAGTGAAAATGATAATATCATAGTAGTTAACAAGGGAGCAAATAACTATGTAGATGCTACGTTTATTAAGTCTAAAAAATCTTATATTAAAAACTTTGACTACATTATGCTACAAAATGAAATTGATAATTCTGCACTTGCTGAAATAGTGAAATTAAAGCAAGTGTTTGGGTTTAAGATAATATACAACCCTGCGCCGTTTATAAGTATTAAAACAGAATTGTATAAATACATTGACTGGATAACCCCAAATGAAGAGGAATATGAAAAACTACCTGAAATAGTAAAAAAAGAGTATTCTGACAAATTAATAGTCACACGTGGAAGTACTGGGGTTGAATATAAAGGTAATATATATGATGGTTTAAGTGTTCCGGTTGTGGATACAACTGGAGCCGGTGACTGCTTCAATGGAGCTTTTGCAGCTTTACTAATTAAGGGTTTTACTATCGAAGAGGCAGCCTCCTTCGCAGCAAAAGCAGCAAGCATTTCAATCACCCAAAAAGGGGCTCAAACTGGGTATTTGAATTGGGATGAATTTGAGAGTAAAGTTTTGATGAATAGAATCACAACCTAAGGTAAGCATTTAATTTATCCTGAAAAAGGAGATTATGACAACGAAAAAGAAGTTTCTCTTTCTACTAACTGGTTTATTAATAATGTCTTGTGGAATTAATGTTATTATTTACTCGACTTTAGGAGCAAGTGCATGGGACGCGGCAAATTTTACTATAGCAATAGCATGTGATATAAGCCCAGGGATGGCAGTATTCTTAACTGGAGTAGCTCTTACGCTGAGTGTGGAAATTTTAGGAAATAGAAAACTTAGCTTGGCTCAAATTAAGGGTATCTGTTATACGACTATAATTGGATTCATGCTAGGGATTTTAATTAATGTTACGAAGTGGATAATTGGTATGTTTGTTCCACCAATAAAATTGATTGGAATAATAGGGATAGCTATTTTTGCATTAGGAATTTCGCTTATAGCTTGTTCAGAATTACCAGGAGACCCTATAAATAATT
>JBKDZL010000106.1:0-2439 GCA_047971145.1 Erysipelotrichaceae bacterium | reverse complement strand
CACACACGGTCATGAGTATAATGATTTGATTATTGATCAATACATTTTAGCATGTCAACGATTAGAACGATACGATATGATTATTCAACTACTGACAACCTATAAGGATATGACAAACTCTTTAAACGATAAGTATTCATACATGCTCACTACTGCACACCTTTATAATGAAGATACTCAACATGCAATTTTACATGCGAACACAATCGGTATTAAGAATGTGTGGAAACAAGCTATGCAATATAAAGAGTGGTCTGTTTCACTTTTCTTTATAACACACTATATTGATAACGAACCAAATATTGCAGCTGACATATACTATAATTTAGCTAAAACTTATCACATGCTGCTGGATTTTAACAAAGCATTAACTGCTATTGAAAAAGCAATCGAATTACAGGCTACTACAGAAAATTATATTCTACTAGCTACTATCGCTGAAGATGATGAAAACTTTGAAAAAGCTCTTGAGGCATATAAACATATTGATTTTTCAAAATCCAAATTAAGAAAAAATTATTTATACCGTCTTGGTTACACCTATTACCAACTGGCTAATTATCAAGCTGCTTGTGATAATTGGATGGAATATGCAAAATATACATATACAGAAAATAATGGCCTTAGAAAAAATCCGTACTATTGTCAAGCAATATCCATAATTGATAATGAACCAAATAATGCTATAGAATTATTAAAGCAGGCAATCTACAGTGAAGATGGTCTTGTTCCTAGAATTTATACTGATCTTGGAAATATTTATTACAAACAAAGGAATTATGAACAAGCAGCCATATATTTCAAACAGGCAATTGTTTATCCCAAAAAGATTGGGGTTTTTGGAAGTGCTTTAACAACTCCATTCCAAAAGCGTATCGCTAGATACACCACTATGTATGATACATTACCATTAGATGATAGTGCCATTTTATATATTAGTTCAGAAGGCAATAAATTCCTGGGAAACCCTCTAGCTATTTTCAATCAGCTTAAACTGGATCCAAATTATCATCACTACATTGTTCTTAAAGACGATGCATTTGATCAAAACAACTTAATGAAGCATAATAATGTTTCGATTGTCACTTATAATTCAGAACTACATTTAAAACTCCTCGCAAGTGCTAAATTTATCATAACTGACTCTGTGTTGTTACCATATTTTACTCCTAAACCTAATCAAAAAATATTAAATACTTGCAACGGTACAACTATCAAAAAAATAGGGTTTGATATTCCTCAAAACTATTATAATGCTAAGAATATTTCAAAATCATTTAGAATAGCAACCCATGTAATTGCCCCCAATGACTTTATGCTTGATAAAATAATAACAGCTAATACACTTGATAAATATAATGCAACAAAATATAAAACTATAGGATCTCCTTATCAAGACATCATGCTTAACATAAATGAAGAGCGTAAAATTGAAATTAAAGCATATTTGGGTATTCCTTTAGACCGAAAGGTAATTTTATATGCTCCTGCATTTCGTGAAATCGATGGAAAATTGGATACTTCAATTGATAACATCATGTGGAAAGTTAGACAAAAATTAAGCAATATTAAAGATGCTCACACTTTATACTTAGCACCACACGATTCCCCATTGAAAGACACTCGTTTGAATCAATTTGATCCACGCGAATTACTTGCAATCTCTGATATTTTGGTCTCTGATTATTCAAGCTTATCAATTGATTTTCTTCCATTAAACCGTCCTATTGTTCGTTACCTTTTTAATACTGAAAAATGCGACTATGACAATGACTTATACTTTGATACCAGTACTGTCTCGGATTATTGCACTAAAAGTATTAAAGAGTTAGTTTCTATTATATCAAAACTAGTTGACAACCCAACAATTGGACCTAAACAAGCAAATGCAAAAACTAAGTTTTGTTCCTTCGATGAAGGCAATAGTACAAGTGAGGTCATTAAATTCTTCCTTGAGGATAATGAACCACATAACGCTGACGATCGCAACAATATACTGTTCTTTACTGGTGATATTTCTAAAACAAACGGAGTAACTCGAGCCTTTGAAAATTTAGTATCAAAAATGACTACTCCTCAAAATAAAATAACTATCCTTGTTCTCGAATCAACTGTAAAAAGTGCAAAATCAGTTCCCATTCTTGAACGTTTGCATGCCCTAGGACATAACATCATAATTAACTTTGGACGCAACTTAACAACAGCTAGGGAAGCATATGCTCTTGCATATGTGAATGAGAATTTACGTTTCGGTTCTGATAATATGAAACTTGTTCTAGATCAATATTATGAACGTAATGTGCGTAAACTACTAGGAAATCACACATTCGATACAATCATCAATTTTGGTTCAGGCTATACAACTGGAATACATGCATTATTAACTATGGTTCCAGCTAATAATCGAATTTTAGTTCTTCACAATGATATGTTAGGAGA
>JBKDZL010000105.1:0-4496 GCA_047971145.1 Erysipelotrichaceae bacterium | reverse complement strand
AATTGTTTGATAATATGATAATTTAGCTATACTCTGGATTGATGGTGGTTGGTGTAATGATGTTTCTCATGAATATTTAAGGATTGAAGATGCAGTAAACGAATTGCGTGAAAAAAATCCTGAATTGTTAATAGTTGATCGAATGGGGCCTCCAGAATTAGAGAACTATGTAACACCGGAACAAACTATTCCAGAACATTTTATGGACATTCCTTGGGAAAGTTGCCTTACATTAGCAGGAGGATTTGCATATTTTTATGAAGAGGTAAACAAAACAGCAGGATGGATTGCAAAAGTTTTTGTCGAAATATTATGTAAGGGTGGAAACTTAGCTCTTAACGTATCACCTCAAGGTGACGGGAGAATATCTAATAAAGCTATGTATCAGGTTGAGAAATTTGGTTTGTGGGTAAAAGAAAATGAGAAAGCGATCTATGGTACTAGGCCCGTTGCACCTTATTGGAATAAAAACTGTGGATTAGTAAAAGCCAAAGATGGGACAGTATTTTTACATCTTCTTTGGGATCAAACTGTTTTAGTTTGTCCAAAATATGTGTATTTTAATATTGATTACAAAATACTGAAAATTAAGTATAAAGGTATAGAAAGGGAAATAAAAGACATGGGTAACGGTTATCGAGTGGCTATTCCAAGCCAGTTTATTGATAGTTTACTGCCAATCTGTTTTGTATTTGAAGTTGAATCGGGGGAATCATGAGCGATAAAATTATAGAGGGTGTGCACCAAACTAGTGAAGTAGAAGGTTATACAAAACCCATGGAGCAGGACGTAGTTGCTAACTTAGAAAAATTTCAAGATTTAAAATTAGGGTTTATGACGCATTTTGGAATGTTTTCTCAAATGTCAATTATGGAATCGTGGCCTGTAGTAGATGATAAAATGGATGGGCGTTGGTCCCAAAAGGATGTAGATTGGTTTGATGATGAAAATATAAAAGAATTTAAAAAACAATACTGGAATTTGAATAAATCATTTAATCCAATCCGTTTTGAACCAGAAAGATATGCTACAACAGTAGCATCTTTAGGATTTAAATATACCATAATCCCAACCAAACACCATGATGGATTTTGTATGTGGGATACGAAAGAAACTGATTATAAGGTTACTAACAGTGATTGTCCATTTCATGTCAACAAAAACGCTGATATCTATGGAACTTTAATAAAAGAATTTGAAAAGCAGGGTTTGATGTGTGGTGCATATTTTTCAAAACCAGATTGGCATTCTAACTACTATTGGTCAGATGAATTTCGTTATGGAACTAATGCAATACGAAATGTTAGTTATGATATCAGAAATGAGCCTGAACGTTGGGAAAAATTCAAAGAATATACCGAGTTACAAATGCAAGAAGTTATTAGCAAATATGCAAAAGTAGATATTTTATGGTTAGATGGAGGACAGGTTGCTATTAGTAACAATCAGGATATTGAAATGGATAAAATTGCTGCTAATTTACGAAAAACTAATCCGGGATTAATTATTGTTGATCGTGCAACGGGGACAAAAAATGAAAATTATTTAACACCTGAAGGTAAGGTATTTGAAAAATATGTTCCTGCACCTTGGGAATCGTGTATTCCGGTTGGAAAAAGTTTTAGTTTTAGATATGATGATGAATGGAAATCTCCATTTGAATTAGCAAGACTATTTGTTGATATTATTTGTAAAGGAGGAAACTTAGCGTTAAATATTCCAACGCAGCCAGATGGACGGTTGCCAAAAGCTGCAATTGAGAATGTTAGTATCTTTACTGACTGGGTGAAAGAACATGAATATGCTATATTCGGTTCTCAACCAATAGCTCCCTATACATGTGAAAATGCAGGAGTAGTAAAAGCAAAAAATGGGAAAAAATACATGTTTCATCCAGGCTTTGATACGATAAATACAGGTAAATTTGAATACATTACACTACCAATTGCTTTTAAGTGGATTAAATACAAAGGAGAAGAATGCAATATTGAGATACTTGGAGAACATTTCGTAAAACTTACTTTACCAGCACGCTTTCATGATCAAAAAACCCCGCTTTATTTTGTATTTGAATATGAGGATGAATAAAACAAATAATTTATGATATCAAAAGGAGAGTTATGACCAAACCAAATATAATATATATCCTTGCTGATGATATGGGATATGGTGATGTTTCACACTTAAATAAAGACTGTGCGTTTACTACACCGAATTTAGATAAACTTTGCACATCGGGTATTTGTTTTGAAGATGCACATTCAAGTTCTGCAGTTTGTACTCCGTCACGGTACAGTATATTAACAGGACGGTATAACTGGAGAAGCAAACTTAAAAGTTCAGTTCTTGGAGGATACTCTACCGCTTTAATTGAAGAGGATCGTTTGACGATAGGCAACTTACTACAAGAAAATGGTTATAAAACAGCTGCAATTGGCAAATGGCATTTAGGTATGAATTTTGCTAGAGAAGAAAAATTCAAAGAGTATTTAGAATTTGGAGCACCAGGTAATATTGCATATGACAAAAAAATAGATAAGTCACCTATTACTAATGGATTCGACTATTTCTTTGGGATATCAGGCTCACTTGATATGCCTCCATATGTATATATAGAAAATGATCGATTTACAATGATGCCAAATCGTATTACTAAAAATAATGGAAAATCATTTTGGAGAGAAGGTCCAACAGCACCTAATTTCGTTCATGAGGAAGTTTTGGATAAGTTAACAGAAAAAGTTTTGTCCAAAATTGAAGAATACAAAGAGGAGCCATTTTTCATATACTTCCCGTTGCCAGCGCCACATACCCCAATTTTACCTTCGAATAAATTTAAAGGTAAATCTAACACAAATGAATACGGTGACTTTGTTCTTCATTGTGATGATGTCGTAGGAAGAGTGATGAAGAAGTTAGAGTCAGAAGGACTTACAGAAAGTACAATTGTTGTATTTACAGCTGATAATGGATGTTCTCCTCAGGCAGATTATGAAGAATTAAGTAAATATGGTCATAATCCTAGTTTTATATTTAGGGGGCATAAATCAGACATATATGAGGGCGGACACCGTATCCCTTTACTCATTAAATGGCCACAGTTTATTAAGTCGAATCAAAGATGTAAAGAAATGGTTTGTTTAAGTGATTTATACGCAACTATTGCAGACTACTTAAATGAAAATGTACCAGATAATGTTGCGGAAGATAGTGTAAGTAATTTATCTTTATGGAAAGATGCCGAAAGTGGAGCTGTACGTAAATTTATAGTTCACCAAAGTATTGATGGACACTTAGCCATAAGACAGGGCCATTTTAAATTGGAAATGTGTAAAGGTTCGGGAGGCTGGTCAGAGCCTGCCCCAGGACAAGAGCAAGAAAATGCACCTGAATTCCAGTTGTATGATTTAAAAAATGATATAGGAGAAAGTAATAATATAATAAATAGTTATCCTGAAACTTTCAAAGAAATGAAAAATACACTCACAAATATTATTAAGGAAGGCCGTAGTACAAATGGGAGCCCACAATCCAATTCAGGTGAAGAAATTTGGTCGGCAATAATATGGGCTAATGAAGATTAAGTATTAAATATTTTACAAATAAAAAGATTAATTGGTCGTGTACAACGTATATAACATATAATGAATATTAAATTAATTTTAAACCACAATTTATGATTTGTGTGTAACATAGTATTCTATGTACATAACTACTTGACTTACTTTCTATCATGCGTGAGCTTTGATATATCGTATTATTTTACATTTTAATAAATAATCTAATAATCAGTAAAATATAGAGTAGATAAAACTTATATTATCGATAGTTATTTACTGTACAATAAAATACTTATTTTAGAATGTTTAGGAGGAAAATGTTAGCAAAAGAAGCACCAAAAGGTTGGAATAGTTGGAACTGCTGGGGACCAGCAGCAACTGAAGAAATAGTAAAAAGAAATGCTAAGTATATGAGTCAGCAATTAAAGGAGTATGGTTGGGAATATATTGTTATAGATGGTCATTGGTATGAACCACTTGCAAATGACTATGTTCCCAATAATTTTACAAAACTTGAGATGGATGAATTTGGACGTTTATTACCAGTTACAATAAGGTTTTCTAGTGCAAAAAATGGTGTTGGGTTTAAGGTAATAGCAGATTATATTCATAATCTAGGATTAAAGTTTGGAATTCACATTATGCGTGGCGTCCCACGTCAAGCTGTACATTCTAATATTAGTATTAAAGGAACTAATATATCAACAAGAAGTATTGTTGATATGGAATCTATTTGTCCTTGGAATACAGATATGTATGGAATTGATTGCACGAAAGAAGGAGCACAAGAATACTATAATTCATTATTTGAGTTGTATGCTTTCTGGGAAGTAGATTTTATAAAAGCAGATGATTTACTCAATTATTATAATATAGATGAGATAAAACTAATTAACAATGCCATTAAACAATGTGGTCGTGATATAGTTTTAAGTT
>JBKDZL010000104.1:0-8243 GCA_047971145.1 Erysipelotrichaceae bacterium | reverse complement strand
TAATCCTGAAACTACTCCAGGTGGCAGATCTTTAAAATTTTATTAATCTGTACGATTAGATGTTAGAAGATCAGAAGATAATATAAATGGTACTGATATGATCGGTAACAAAGTAAATATTAAGGTAGTTAAAAATAAAGTGGCTCCACCTTTTAAAATTGCGCAAGTAGAAATGATGTATGGACAAGGTATTTCTCATTTGGCAGAAATCATCGATTTAGCTGTTGAGTATGATATTGTTAATAAAGCTGGTTCTTGGTATTCATATAAAGATGAAAAAATAGGTCAAGGAAAAGAAGCAGTTAAGAAATATCTAGAGAATAATCCAGAGCTTGAAGTTGAACTTGAAGATTTAATTAGAAAAAAAATATTACAAAACAGTAAAAATGAAGACAGCGAAGAATAATCTGCTGTCTTTTTAGTTTTTACCTTGCCAATAATACTACTTAAATGTTAAAATAAAACAGATAGGTACAGCTATCAAATTATCAAAGAAGGAGAAAATATACTTATGGAGTTTTTATTCATTATATTTTCTGTTATATCTGGGATATGTATTGGGGTTGCAGTAATGTTAATCTTTTCGCGAATTGGCTTAAATACCGATCAAGCAAAAGGGGAAGCGTTAGTAAAAGAAGCCAAAATTGATGCGGACAATATTGTCCGTCAAGCAGTTTTAGATGGTAAGCAACAAGCTCATGAACTTCGTTTAGAAGCTGAAAAAGATATTAAAGAGAAAAAACAAGAACAATCTGATATCGAATTAAAGCTATCACGTAGGGAAGATACTTTGAATTTTCGTGATGAGAACTTAACAAGTAAAGAAAAACAATTAGAAGATAAAGCTAATAGAGCTGAACAAAAATTACAAAACTTAGAACAAACAGAAAAAGAGTTAAATGTTAAATTAGAAGAAAAAATTATTGCGCTAGAGAGAATTTCTAATTACTCACAAAGTGAAGCGAAAGCCGAATTGTTTGCCGAGGTAGAGTCAAAAACAAAAAATGAAATGATGGCATACATTAAGGAGCAAGAAGAAGAGGCAAAAGTAAAAGCTGCTGATACTTCAAGAGAAATCATTGCTCAGGCGATCGAAAGATATTCTAATGATGAGGTATCGGACAAGACGGTCTCTGTAGTTAATTTACCAAGTGATGAAATGAAAGGTAGAATTATCGGTCGTGAGGGACGTAATATTAGGGCAATTGAGCAAGCTACTGGAGTTGATTTGATTATTGATGATACACCGGAGGTTATTACCATTTCTTGTTTTGATCCAATCAGAAGAGAAGTAGCAAGAATTGCTTTAGAAACTTTAGTTAAAGATGGCAGAATTCAGCCAGGTCGTATTGAAGAAGTTGTTAATAGAACCAAAAAAGAAATTAATGATATTATGTATAAAGCTGGTGAAAAAGCTGTATTTGAATTAGGTATTGGTAAAATTGACAAAGAACTAATTAGATTGATAGGTAGATTAAAATATCGCTATAGTTATGGTCAAAATGCTCTTCAACATTCTATTGAAGTTGCCTATTTTGCTGGTATTATGGCTGCGGAGTTAGGCTTGAAACAAGCTGTTGCTAAGCGTGCTGGATTATTACATGATATTGGTAAAGCTATTGATTTTGAAGTAGATGGCTCACATGTTGAATTGGGAGCTAAAGTATGTAAAAAACATGGAGAAAGAGCTGAGGTTATTAACGCTATTGAATCACATCATGGTGATAGTGAAGTAACAAGTGCATATTCTAATTTGATTATTGCTGCTGATACTTTAAGTGCTGCTAGACCTGGTGCTAGATACGAATCTATGCAAAACTATATCAATCGCTTAGAACAATTAGAAGAAATAGCTAATGGCTTCAAAGGTGTTGATAAGTCATACGCAATTCAAGCAGGAAGAGAAATCAGAGTTATGGTTTTACCTGGTGAATTAGATGATTTAGGTTGCCATAGAGTGGCAAGAGAAATCAGAGAAAAAATTGAATCTGATATGACTTATCCTGGTCAAATAAAAGTTACAGTGATTAGAGAAACTAGAGCTCAAGATGTCGCAAAATAATGCTTAAAATATTATTTATTGGTGATATTGTAGGCCAAAGTGGAAGAAATGTTGTCATTGACAACATTTCTTCTTTAACTAAGCAGCATCAAATTGACTTAGTTATTGCTAATGCTGAAAATTCTGCTCATGGTAAAGGTATTACTGAGAAAATCTATCATCAATTATTAGAGTGCGGAATTGATGTTTTGACTATGGGGAATCATACCTTTGCTAAAAATAATGTAAATAAATTTATTAATCGAGCTGATAGATTAGTTAGACCGATAAATATGAATCCTATTAATACCGGACTCAACTATAAAATTATAAATATAAAAGGTTTAGATATTTGTATTTTTAATGTTTTAGGAAATGTTTTTATGCATAATACTAATGATTCTTGCTTTGATGTAACTAATAAGTTATTAAAAAAAGTAAAGGCAGATTTATATCTTTGTGATTTTCATGGTGAGGCAACTAGTGAAAAAATAACTTATGCCTATTATTATCAGGATATTATTAATATTATTGTGGGTACTCACACTCATGTTCAAACTGCTGATGAGCGATTATTAGGTGGTACAGCTTTTATTACTGATGTGGGAATGAGCGGTCCCTATGATTCTATTTTAGGCCGATCTAAAGAAGAGGCTATTGCTAGAATGGTACACCATGATAAAACAAATTATAGTATTGCAGAGGGGCCAGCTATCTTATCAGCGGTAATTATCACAGTTGATACCAATACAAAAAAAGCCATTTCTATTGAAAGAATACAACATATAGAAAAATAAGTGATTAAATTAAGGGTAAAAATGTATTATTCAATTGACTTTGATGAATAAAAGCCCTATAATAGTAAAGCTTGATAGAGGTAGCTTATGAATTTTGTTAAGAATGAATTGATTAATAAAAATCAGATTAAATTTACTGAATCAATTAAATTTAACAAAGATACATTTATCAATCAAAGCTTATTAAGAGATCTTAAGGATATTGAAGTAAGTGGCGAAGGTTATTATGATATAACCAAAGAGAAATTTTATATCGAGGCGATGATTTCAGGAATAATGATTGTTCCGTGTGCTCTTAGCGATGTTGATGTAGATTATGCTTTCTCTAGTGAGATGAGTGTGATTTATAGTTTTGCTAAAGCTGAGGAAGATGAAGTGCAGGTCAAAGGGCCTATTGTTAATACAATGCCAGAAATCTTACAAAGTATTATCATGGAAGTACCACTTAAGGTAGTTTCTAAGAATGCTGAGTATAAAAGAGGAAAAAATTGGGAAGTAGTAAGTGAAAAGAAACTCAATTCTGAAGAAAAAGCTATTGATCCCAGATTAGCCAAATTAAAAGAGTTTAAGTTTAGTGATGACTAGGAGGTAGAAAATGGCTGTTCAACAAAGAAGAGTATCGAAAACTAGAAAAGCAAAACGTCGTACACATTATAAGTTATTTGCGCCAACATTGGTTAAGTGTCCGAGTTGTGGTGAATATAAAAAACCACATTACCGTTGTGATTGTGGAGTTTACGAAGCTGATACAAAAAAAGCATAGAATTTTTTAAAAGTTATTAATCTTAAAAAAACAAGTTATCAATTATGATAACTTTTTTTGTGTTTTTTTAAAAAATACTTTCTTTTTTAATTAAAATGTGTATAATAAGTGGTAGAAAGTGGTGTTTAGTGGTAGAAAGTGGTGATTCTATGTTTATGGGTGAATATTTTCATACAATTGATGCTAAAGGCAGAATCGTTATACCAGCTCGTTTTAGAGATGCTTTTTCTACGAATTTAGTAACTACTAAAGGATTTGATGGTTGTTTGAACATTTACACTAAAGATCAATTTCAAAAAATAGCTGAAAAATTGTCTTCACTTCCAAATACTAAAAGAGAAGCTAGAAATTATATTCGTTTATTTCTATCAAAGGCAATGGAGTGTGAAATTGATGGTCAGAATCGTATCAATTTGTCTAAATCACTAATTTTGGAGGCTCAATTAGCAAAGCAGTGTGTTTTTATTGGGGCTGCTGATCATATTGAATTATGGTCAACTGAAAAATGGGAAAATTGGGAGGCAAATAACAATGCTAGTTTTGAAGATGTTGCTGAGAGTTTAACCGATTTTATGGTTTAATGATGAAACATTTCTCTGTCTTATTACAAGAATCAATTGATTCATTAAACATTAAACCAGATGGTATTTATGTTGATTGCACTTTAGGAAGAGCAGGGCATGCTAAAGAAATACTTAAAAGGATACCTAAGGGTCATTTATACGCTTTTGATAAAGACCATAAAGCTTTGGAGGATTCAGCTGCTATTCTAAGTGGAATTGCTGAAAACTTTACTCTAATTCACTCAGATTATTCTAATATCTCAAGTGAGTTAAAAAAGTTTGATGTTAAAAAAGTTGATGGCATCCTCATGGATATTGGAGTATCATCACCACAGTTTGATGAATCAGAAAGAGGGTTTTCATACCGTTTTGATGCAAGATTAGATATGCGTATGGATACTAGTCAAAAATTGGATGCTCATTATATCATCAATAATTATGAGAAAGAAGATTTATTGAGAATACTAAAGGAATATGGTGAAGAGAAATTTGCTAATAGTATTGCTAATAATATCATCAAATATCGTCCAATCAATTCAACTTTTGAGCTGGTGGAGATAATTAAAAATTCTTTACCTAACAAAGAACTTAAAAAAAAGGGACATCCCGCTAAGCAAACTTTCCAAGCTATTAGAATTGAAGTTAATAACGAATTAGAAGGTTTGAAGCTTGCTTTGGAGCAAACATTAAGTTTATTAGCAGAAAATGGACGTTTAGCTATAATCACCTTCCATTCTTTGGAAGATAGAATTGTTAAAAGAAAGTTTAAAGAAGTAAGTGAAATTAAATTAGACAAGCATTTAATAATTAAAGCTGCAGAGTACCCTAAAGCAGATTTTAAATTAATTAATAAAAAACCAATTCTAGCCAATAGTGCTGAACTGGAAGATAATAATCGATCGCATTCGGCGAAGCTTAGAGTAATAGAGAGAGTATAAATGAGAAAAAGAAAGAAAAAATTAAAGTTACCATATCTAATATTTATGATTAGTTCCATTGTTTTTTTAGGCACTCGTACTTTTTTGAGCTCTTATAATGTTAATCTGAGTGTTACTTATCAAGATAATCAAGAAAAAATCTTAGAATTGACTAATGAAATTGGTGCATTAAATCAAAAATTACAAAGTTTATCTAGTTATGATAGAATAATAGCGGTGGCGCTATCAGAAAATATGTCACCTAACTTTGACAATGTTGTCTCTGTTAATAATGCAGAATAGGTAAATGAATAAAGCAATTAAAAAAATCAGAAGAGCTATCACAGTAATTTTAATGTTGGTTTTAGCCAATGTTATTTTACTTATGGGCTTTTCTTTTCATACTTTGAGTTGGACCGATTATACTGATTATACGGACAATGTTAACAATACCTCAGAGACTTTAATTGCTAAAAGAGGTGATATTTCTGATCGCAATGGCAACCTTATAGTTACTGATGTTACTAGTTACAATATTTTAGCATTTATTTCAAACAAACGGCCTAGCAATGGTGAAGATATTGTATATGTTGAAGATAAAGAAAAAACTGCTGAGCTTTTAGCACCATTATTAAATATGGAAGTAAGTGACATTATGGAATATTTTAATAAAGATTTATTTCAAACTGAACTTGGCAAGGCTGGTCGTAATATCAGTGAAGAAACTAAAAATGCTATTGAAGAGCTAAATCTACCAGGAATAGAATTTATTAAAGTTTATGATCGTTATTACCCTAATGGTAGTATTGCAGCTAATACAGTAGGATTTGTCCAATTTAATTACGATATCAACTCACGAATTGGTGCAATGGGGATTGAACAAAATTTTAATAAATATCTTAGTGGAATTGATGGTTCTGTTAGTTATCAAACAGATGCTAATGGTTATTTGCTACCAGGAACTGAATTCAATAAAATTGCTGCTGATGATGGAGATAATATTTCCTTGACATTTGATTTAGGGATACAAGAAACTCTAAGTAGAGTTTTAGATGAGTATTCAGCAAGACAATCAGCAATACAGCGTAGTTGGGGAGCTGTTTTGAGTGTAGAAACTGGCGAAATGCTGGCACTTGATCAAAATCCTACTTTTGATTTGACTACGATGAATATTACTGATTTTAATAATTTTTCTATCGACTTACCTTATGAGGTAGGATCTACCTTTAAACCTTTTACTTACGCAGCTGTTGCTGATAACAATTCTGATTTTAATTTAGATTCAACTTATTATGATGCTAAATTTTATATTAATGTTGATGAAAATGGTGATATTGTTAGAACCAATAGAGAAACTATTCATGGTGATGTAAGTAATTATTTGCTTAAAAGTTATGGGAATATTAATTTTAGAGATGGTTTTGCCCATAGTAGTAATGTTGCGATTGCTGTATTATTGGATGATTATATTCAAGATACTAATTTAGCTGAGTATTATCATAATTTTGGTTTTTACTCACCAATTGAGACTGATGGTTTCAGGACTAATTCTGGCCAATTTGTTTTTGATAGACCAATTGAAAAAATTACTACTGCTTTTGGTCAAGCTTCTACTGTTACTCTTCTACATATGTTGCAGGGATATACTGCCATTATGAATGATGGAGTGATGGTCAAGCCTTATTTTGTCAAGTCTATTATTGATTCTAGCAATAATGAAATACTCTATGAAGGAACAACAGAAGTTGTTGGTCAGCCAATTTCAGCTGAGGCAGCAGAATTAGTAAGATCAGCAATGGAATATACTGCAAGTTCGCCTTACTCTAGTACTAGACATTATAAAATTAATGAGTCAGATTATATTGCTAAAACTGGTACAGCGGATGTACCTGAGAATGGTGAGTATCGAGGTAAAATTATTTCTTCAGTAGTTATCGGCTTACCGGCTGATGATCCACAAGTCTTAGTTTATTTAGCCCTTGAGGGTTATGGTGTGAGCTTATATGTTGAAAATGATTTAGTAAAACAATTATTACAAAAAATAGCGATTACTATGGATTTGAGTAATGAAACAAATAATGAGAATGGGCAAGAATTGGAAAATGATGTTATTTTTGATGGAATAATGCCATCACTTGTAAATCATAGTATTAATTTTTCTGAAAATCTTCTAAATAAATATCAAGTGAATATCCATAAGATTGGTAGTGGAAATACTGTTATCAGACAATATCCTAATAGTGGTGATAAAATCAATAAGGATCAAAGAGTATTTTTGTTAAGTGATTATGAAAATATTATTATGCCTGATATGAGTGGTTGGACAAGAAAAGATGTTTTAGGTTTTTTTAGTTTAATTGCTAATGTAGATGTTATAATAGTAGGTAGCGGTAATGTTGCTGGTCAATCAATTTCAGCTGGCACAAAATTAGTGTTAGATCAAGAAGTGAAAATTGAAATAACTTTAAGATAGGAGATTATATGTACATATTTATAACTGCAGCTGCATCATTTACTCTAACATTTTTGTTGATTCCTAAGTTTATCCCTTTTTTAAGAAAAATTAAATTTGGCCAAGCTATTAGAACTGAAGGGCCAGAGAGCCATTTGAAAAAACAAGGCACACCAGTAATGGGTGGAATTATTTTTATTTTAGTTCCATTATTTGTTTTTGCAATAATGGGGAACATGTTTTTTGATGATTGGCGGATACAGACGATATTAATTTCTTATGTTGGTTTTGGTTTAATTGGTTTTATTGATGATTATTTAGTGGTAATTAAAAAGAGTAATAATGGTTTGAGTGCTAAGTGTAAGTTTTTGTTACAGTCATTTTTGGCAATTATTTTAATTACGATTGCGTGGCAACACTTAGAGCCTTTAGTTACTATTCCCTTTACCTCATATGAAGTTAATATTGGTTTTTTGTACCCTATTATTTGTTTTGTAATGTTTACTGCAACTAGTAATGGTGTTAATTTATCAGATGGTTTAGATGGTTTGTGTGCTGGACTTTGTATTATAGCCTTTGTTGGCTTTACAATTATTTGTTATCGTATTGGTTATTACCAAGTGGCATTATTTTTAGTGGCGGTTATTTTTTCTTTACTAGCATATCTTTGGTACAATAAAGCGCCAGCTCGCATTTTTATGGGTGATGTT
>JBKDZL010000103.1:0-2541 GCA_047971145.1 Erysipelotrichaceae bacterium | reverse complement strand
ATCGTCCCCATCCTCCTTTTGATCCGCCGGGTTTTTACTTAAATTTATATAACGACATTAAATTTTCTAACCCGATCGTCGGTAACTGGTCAAAGTGTCATGAAACTTTTAGTACTTCGGTAAGTGGGCGCTATGGAAAGATTGATGATAAATATTATAAGTTAATGAAAAAAGCTTATTACGCCCAGATTACTCATATTGATTATCAAATTGGGAGGTTGGTTAGATTTTTACAGAAAAACAGTTTATATGATGAGACTTTAATAATTTTCACATCTGATCACGGAGAGATGTTAGGAGATCATCATATGCTAAAGAAATCTGTACCATTTAATGCCGCAATTAAAATACCATTAATAATCAAAGGATCAAGTATAAAGCCTAAGGTCGAAAACAAATTAATAACTCACATCGATATTATGCCAACTATTTTAGAGTTTTTAGATCAGAAAAAAGCCCATTTAGATGGAGTAAGTATTTTGTCTGACGAAAAACGTGATGTACTAGTAGGAGAACACCCGAGTGATAAAGGATGGAACTATATTATTGATGGTAACTACAAATACATTTGGGATAGCATTAAAGGGCAAGAATGGATATTTGATTTTAAACATGATCAACTGGAAATACAAAACCTTATAGGGGTGATTGATAATGAAACTCTTGAAATTATGCGTGATAAATTGGTAAACTCATTTAAAGAAAGAAATTTAACACAATTCCTTGATGGTAATAAGCTTAAAACAGGCAGTGTTTTACCTGCATGTGATGAAAATATCACTAATATAAACTTATAAAAAATAGTGAAATTTATTTGATAAGGAATTAAATACTTAATATATTTCAATATTACTGCATTTATTGTTTATTGCATGAGGATGTGGAATACAAATATGCCTTACTACGATTTGTTAAAACATGGTAATGTATTTACGGCAGTAAGTTAATTCATCCAAATATTAATGATATTTATATTTAGAATACACGTACGATTAAAAAAGATTGAGGTAGGACAAAAATGAAAAATGTTATTTTAATACTTGTAGATCAAATGAGGTATGATTGTTTGGGCTTAAATTCAGAAAATGGTATTTTTACACCAAATCTTGATATGTTAGCAAGCAAAGGAATAAACTTCCGTAAGTGCTATAGTGCGGTTCCGACTTGTATTGCAGCAAGAGCGTCTTTAATGACTGGACTATCTCCGAAAAATCATCATCGTGTTGGGTATCAAGACGGTGTAGTTTGGGACTATAAAAAAACAATGGCTAACGAATTTGGTAAGTTGGGTTATCAAACTCAAGCAATAGGGAAAATGCATGTATATCCAGAACGAAACAGAATCGGATTTGATAATGTAATTTTACATGATGGATATTTACATGCTAATAGAGTTAAAAAAGGATTATATGCAAAAAATTATGAATATTATGATGATTACTTGAATTGGTTAAAAGCGGAAAATGGATATGCTAGCGATATTATTGATAGTGGTATTAGTTGCAATTCTTGGGTAAGTAGAACGTGGATTGGTGAAGAGAGGTATCATCCAACTAATTGGGTAACTGATCAAGCAATTGAATTTTTTAAGAAACATGATCCAATGAACCCATTTTTTTTAAATATATCGTATGTGCGACCACATTCTCCATTAGATCCGCCAGAATTTTTTAATAATTTATATTCTCAAACAACTATAGAGTACCCAATAGGTAAATGGGTACTGACAGATATAAACAATAAAGATACAGAAGCACTTGAAATTAGTCTGAATAAAGATGTTTTAATGAGGACACGACGCGCATATTATGGGCTTATAAGTCATATCGATAACCAAATTGGTAAGTTACTTATTGCATTGGAGGAAAGTGGAGAAAAAGAAAATACGATAATTGCTTTTGCATCAGACCATGGAGATCAATTAGGAGAACATAACTTATTTAGAAAGGGTTTTCCCTATCAAGGAAGTGTTCATGTTCCCTTTTTTATATATGACCCTAGTACTGATAGGCAACAACAAAACAGTGATAAACTAATGGAACTCCGCGATGTATTTCCTACACTAATAAAAACAGCAACGAACCAATGTGTAGAAAATATTGATGGGGTCGATATCATGAACAATAAAGACACAAGGGAATATATTCACGGCGAGCATTCACTTGGTAAATATTCAAATCACTATATTGTAACCAGTAAATGGAAATATATTTGGTTTGATCAGACTAATATAGAGCAATTGTTTAACTTAGAAAATGATCCAAATGAATGTAATAACATATTTTTTGAACAAAAAGAAATTGCGAGGTCGTTAAGAAAAAAATTAATTGAAGAACTAAGCAATCGTGAAGAAAATTACGTTTCAAACAACGAGTTAGTTTGTAGAAGACCAAGGGTTGAAATTTTAAAGAGATAATAATCAAAATTGCAAAGGTTGAGAAGTAAAGAAGAGTGTTAGACCTATCTAACACTCTTTATCATGTAATCGCATGCAAATTATAGAAATAATAAGTTCTATTGGTAACCTTGTTTTGAACGGAA
>JBKDZL010000102.1:0-3905 GCA_047971145.1 Erysipelotrichaceae bacterium | reverse complement strand
CAGTTAAAAAACAATACAACATACAAGGTTCAATATTAAAGATGCCTACTTAGTTGACAAAGTACCAAAATTTAATAGTGGTGTGAGAGGGAGGTTGCTAGTCAATCTCCCTACTCGATTTATTGTAGTTTACAGTATATATTCAGAAATCATAAAATCATTATACTTGTTTTCATAATCAGAGGAAATTGCTCTTAAGTAAAGAAGGTCAATTAATGAAATAATTGGTTGCTCGGGTCCTATTGTTTCCAACAAATAACCTATATTCAAAGGCTTGTAAGTTAATGTATATTCAGAATAGTTGTTAAGCTTAGAGAATAAATTTGAGGTTGTTAAAGTATATTTTATATTATTCTTTAGACAAAAATTTGAAAAAACGACAATTTCCTCGGTGGTTGCAGAGTCTGAAAAAATTAAAGCATAGGAGCTAGAATTGAATATATTATTTATGTTGAGTGTTACATCGTATCTTTCTTTCAATAGTAGTATATTATAGCCAAGTTTAGAAAAACGCTGTTTAAAGTTTTTGGCACATAGGTAAGAGTGTCCAATTCCGTATGTCAAAATTAATTCGCTACTATTTAAGGAGTCTAGAATTCCTTCAAAAACTTCATGTTTATTTAACCTTATTAGATCTGATAGAATTTCAGAACGTTTGTCTGTTAAGTAAAGAATAATTTCTTTGTCTGTACAATTTTTTAATAAATTCAATTCGTGAATTGACTTAAATTTTAATTTTGCAATAAATTTTGAAACACTAGATTGTGAAATACATAAAGTTGATGCGATTTCTTTCCCAATTAGTTTGTTGTTCCAATTATTTATTATATAATTCTTAATCTTCTGATCGGTTTTAGTTAGTTCTGTTTCGTAATTTAGTACATAATAATATATATTATCACTCATATACCTCCTTTTATCATTTGGAAATTTAATGAATATAATTAGTTTATTTCCAATAAAATAGTAAAATATTATAAATTATAACTATATTTTAACATATTGAAAACAAGCGTGAAAATAATTACAAAAATAAGGAGGCGTTGCTATAATCTTAACAGGAGGAAATATGAATAAATTAAAGTTTAAAAATAGTTTTACCTGGGGAACTGCATCAAGTGGTCCTCAGTCAGAAGGCTTTACAGGTAAAAAAAATAAGTCTATCTGGGACATTTGGTACGAAGAGGATCCAGGTATGTTTTACCAAGGAGTTGGACCTGAAAAAACGACGGATGTATATAATGAGTATAAAAAGGATGTTTCATATATGAAAGAAATTGGTCTAGATTCTTTTAGAACGTCAATTCAATGGTCTCGCTTATATAAAGACTTCGAAACGTTTGAAATAGATGAAGAAGCTGTAAAATTTTATAGTCAGTATTTTAAAGAATTAAAAGATAATGGTGTCAGTGTATACGCCAATTTGTTCCACTTTGATATGCCTAATGTTTTATTCAAAGAATATGAGGGGTTTCAAAGTAGACATGTAGCAGAATTATACAGTAATTATGCAAAAAAATGTTTTGAATTATTTGATGAATATGTAGATATGTGGATTACATTCAATGAGCCAATGGGGTATGCACGTGAGTCATATCATAACGGGAGAATATATCCGTGTGATTTAAATATGAATAAAATGATGATTCAGAACTATAATACAATACTTGCTAATGCCTTGAGTGTAAAAGCCCATAAGTCTTTAAATTTAAAGAGTAGAATTGGAATTGTAGTTGATTGCTTACCACCAATTGCAAGGAGTAACAATGAGTATGATTTAGAAGCAGCTAAAGTGGCCGACTTATTAACCAATAGAATATATTTAGATCCATGTGTAGTAGGAAAATTCAGTGATCACTACTTTGAATTTGTTGAAGAAAATAAGTTTACTATTGACATAAGAGAAGAGGATTTAAAATTGCTCGAAGAAAATACAGTTGATTTTGTAGGAATAAATTACTATCAACCCATGAGAGTAAAAGCTCCTTCATTCGCACATAATGAGAACTCGCCTATGCAACTGGATTGGTTCTATGAAGAATATGAAAAACCAGGTTGCAGAATGAACCAATATCGTGGCTGGGAGATTTACCCCAAAGCATTATATGAAATAGGTATCCGTATGAGAGAGGATTATAATAATATTGATTGGTTTATTTCAGAGAATGGTATGGGTGTTGGTTACCAGGAAGAAAATAAGCATCGAAATGAAATGGGAATGATTGAAGATGATTATAGAATCGATTTCCTGGAAGAACATCTGTATTGGCTACAAAAAGTTATTGATGCTGGAAGCAATTGTTTTGGATACCATATGTGGACTTTTATAGACAACTGGTCATGGATTAATGCATATAAGAATCGCTATGGGTTTATAGAATATAATCTTGAAACAGGTGAAAGGAAGAGAAAAAAATCTTCTTATTGGATTGAACAATTAGCTAAGAATAGTGAAGTTGAATTAAGGAGTGAATATGAGTAAATTTTCAAAATTAGAAGAGAAAATGATGCCGTTAGTAATGAAAATTGCAAACAATAGGGAATTGTCTGCAATTCGTGATGCGATGTATGTTCTGATGCCATTTTTGATTGTTGGTTCATTTTTCTTGTTATTTTCAGCATTTCCTGTTCCAGGTTATAGTGAATTTATGACATCTACATTTGGAGATGGATGGGCATTGTACCTCACAAAAATAACAGATGCCACTTTTGGGATGATGGCTTTAATCATAGTAGTCACTACATCCTACTTTTACTCTCAATCATTAGGGGTAAAAACGTTGGGTGCCCCAATCACTGCTTTAATGTTCTTCTTTATTGTTACACCATTTGTTGATGGTTCACTACCGTTAGAGTGGTTAGGAACAAAAGGAATGTTTCTAGGAATGCTAATTGCATTGTCAATAACTAGATTATTTGTATTTCTATTTAACAAAAATCTATTTCCAAATATGCCTGATAGTGTACCACCAGGTGTCATGGCCTCATTTCAATCAGTTGTTCCAGTCATAATAATTGCATCGCTAGCAATGTTAATAAATATTCTAATGTTAGTAACGCCATTTGGAAGCCTGCATGAGCTAATATATACAATACTTGCTACTCCGTTACTTATGGTAGGGAATAGTTTACCGGGAATAGTAATTAGTGAATTATTGTCAGAATTTTTATGGCTATTTGGAGTACATGGTAATAATGTTGTTGCCTCTGTTATGCAGCCTATTCTTCTACAGTTATCTGCTGAAAACCTGGCAATGGTACAGCAAGGGCTTGAACCATTAAACATTATTAATCAGCAGTTTAAAGATACGTATTTACTAATCGGTGGTAGTGGATCGACATTACCATTATTAGTAGTTATATTGATGACCTGTAAATCCAAACATTTAAGAATGATTGCAGCGATGGCTATAATACCTGGTATTTTTAATATCAATGAACCGGTAATTTTTGGACTGCCAATTGTATTAAATCCAATTTTAGCAATTCCATTTATGATTGTTCCAGCAATATTTGCTATATTCTCATATGGAGCAATGAGTATCGGTTTGGTTGGAATAACGAATGGTTTAGTTATTCCGTGGACAACGCCAGTATTCATTAGCGGACTATTAGTATCAGGACCAAGTGGTGCTGTTTTACAGTTAGTACTTTTCATACTTGGTATGGCAATTTATTATCCATTTGTAAGAATAATAGATCGTCAATTAATATCTAAAGAGAAATCTAAGAGTTAAAACAAGAAAACGTTACAGGTAAACTACAAATAAGTAGTTTACCTTTGTTAGTGCGCATGGCATACTTATTGATATGACAAGTTTGCAAAGTCATATTGAAATGATGTAGTTAAATCTACACATTATTACTTGAGGGTTAAAGTCCCTTGTGGGGGTCGATAACAACCT
>JBKDZL010000101.1:0-8319 GCA_047971145.1 Erysipelotrichaceae bacterium | reverse complement strand
ATCAACTGGTATTAATTGTTTTAGCTGATAATTAGCTTTACTTAACTGTTGAATATCACGATATTGAGTATCAGGATCACAGGCAATATAAACTATTTTTTTAACTTGGGCTTTAATAAGGGCATCAATAAAATCTTTGCTTAAGCCACTACGTGGAGGATCAACAAAAATTATATCAAAATCGCTGTCTTTTTTCAAGTAGTCTATCGCATCTTGATGATAGAATTTAATATTATTAAGTTGATTAATTTTTTGACTAGCCTTAGCATCACTAATGGCTTGTTTATTAATTTCAACACCCACTACTTCTTTAACTTGTTTGGCAATAAAACTAGTAATGGTACCAATGCCACAATATGCATCAAGTACTCTATCAGTTTTTGATAAGTTAGCTAATTCAATAGCCTTATTGTAGAGCTTTATTGCTTGAGCAGGATTAACTTGATAAAAAGAATTGGCAGATAAGATAAATTTAAATTCTGCCATTTGATCCATGATTTTTCCACTACCATAAATAACTCTTTCTTGCTTGGCTAAAACTAGTGCATCTTTTCTAGTATTGATATTTAAGACAATAGATTTAATATTAGGGTATTTAGTAATAAGTTCTTGGATAAATTCTCTTTTTTTAGGAAAGAAGTCTTTTGCTAGTACGATTACGATTAAGATTTCTTGGCTTTGATAACCAATTCTAATAAAAAAGTGTTTTAGCAAACCTTGTTGTTTGTGATTATCATAGGGTTTTAGTTTATATTTTATTGCTAGTTGTTCAAGAAATGTAAATATTTCATCAGCTACACTATGATTAATTAAACAACCCTTAACAGCAACTACTTTTTTAGACTTTGGCTGATAATTTCCCATGGTAAATTTATTCTCTGAAGATAGAGCTACTTGGTTTTTATAACGATAATGATAAGGTTCATCAGCCAAAATAATTTGATCAATATTTTTAAATTTACTTTTTTGATAAAGTTTTCTAATGTACAGTTCTTTTTGCTTAGCTTGTGTTTGGTTATCTAATTTAATATATTGACAAGCTTGACAATTATCACAGGCTTTAAGTTTTTTTATCATGTCTATATTATACAATAAAGAGCCAATATTTTTACTTAAATAAATTGGATAAATTCACTACAATTGTCAGGTTTTCTATGTTATCATATTTATATAAATAATTTCATTTGTTAAAGGGGAAATCATGATAGAAATTTCAAATTTAAAAAAAGTATATCCTAATGGTTTTGAAGCATTGAAAAAAATTGATTTAAAAATAGAAGAAGGCGATTTGGTGTGTTTGTTAGGTCCTAGTGGTTGTGGTAAAACAACTATTTTAAACTTAATTGCGGGCTTACTCGACCCTACTGAAGGAGATATTAAAAGTGATGGAAAATCTTTAGTTGATTTACATCCCAAAGATCGCAATATGAGTTTGGTTTTTCAAAACTATGCTCTTTATCCTCATATGACTGTTTTAGAGAATGTTATGTTTCCACTTCGAGTTGGTAAAAATAAAATGGATAAAAAAGCAGCAGAAGCTATTGCATATAAATATATGGAATTAACTAGTATTGTTGAGTTAGCTGATAAAAAACCAGATACAATGTCAGGAGGACAACAACAAAGAGTCGCAATCACTAGAGCTTTAGTTCAACAACCTAAAATACTATTATTAGATGAGCCTTTAAGTAATTTAGATGCGAGATTAAGACTGAGAATTAGAGAAGAAATTAGGCGTCTAGTGAAGAAAATAGGAATCACAACCATTTTTGTTACTCACGATCAGGAAGAAGCAATGTCGATTAGTGATAAAATTGTTTTAATGAATGATGGTATTATTCAACAATTTGATAAAGCTCAAAATTTATATTTAGAACCTGATAATTTATTTGTAGCAAGTTTTATTGGTAATCCAGGAATGAATATGATTCCAGTAAAATATAGTAATAATCAACTTTATTTAGCTGATTTAACTATCGATATTAAGGATTTAAAAGCTGATAAATTTAGAAAAAAATTAGTTGAGGGTAATTATATTTTAGGGGTAAGACCAGAGAATTTAGTGTATGATCCTAAAAGTTCTTTTACTTGTGAGGTTGACTTGGTGGAATTAATGGGCAAAGAGGCAATCGTAACTTTTAGGCTTCAAGATCAACATCTAAAGTCCATTGTTTCAATAGAAGATAATCTTGAAGAAAATATGGTTTATGGTTTTTCTCTTGATTTAAATAAGATCTATCTCTTCAGTGAATTAGGGGAGCGTATTTATTAATGAAAAAATTTAGAATCAAGTATAGTGCAGAAAATTCTAAAAGTGCTTGGTTTTTCTTGTTGCCAACTTTATTTTTGGTGGGTATCTTTAGTATTTATCCTTTGATTAGAACTTTTGTGATGTCTTTTCAGTCGGGTCGTGTTGGTAATATGACTTTTAATGGTTTGAGGAATTATGAAGTGGTGATTTCTGATCCTAAATTTCATGCTGCAATGCAAAATACGGCTACTTATGCTTTTGTGGTGGTGCCAGTTGCGATTATTTTGGCTCTAATTATTTCGTGGTTTATTTATGATAAGATTAAGTTTAAATCGTTTTTTGAAACGATTTTCTTTTTGCCGTATATCACAAGTACTGTTGCTATTGGTGTTGTTTTTCGTTATTTATTTAATTCTAATTATGGTATGATAAATCATTTTTTAAGTTTTTTTGGAATTGCTCCTATTAACTTCTTGGATAATGTTGATATGAGTGTTTGGACTTTGATTATTTTTGGAATTTGGGCTTCTTTAGCTTTTAATATTATTATTTTACTCTCGGGTTTAAGGGGTATTGATAAGCATTATTATAAAGTTGCGGACATGTTTGGAGCTACTAAGTTGCAACAGTTTTTTAAGATAACTTTACCACAGTTAATACCCATTATCACTTTTTTATTTTCGGTGGGTTTAATTTCGGCTTTTAAAGTTTATACTCAAGTATTTGCGATTTTTGGTGGTAAGGCAGGCATTGCTAATAGTGCGATGACGGCGGTGTATTATATTTATGATAAGTTTTATGTGCAAACTCGCTTTGGTCAGGGAATGGCTGCCACAATTGTTTTATTTGTCATTATATTATCGATAACGTTTATTCAAAATAAAGTTATGAAAAGGTTAAAAGGGTAGAAATCATGAAAAGAATATTAAATATTTTAATTCATTTATTTATTATCATTATGGCATTTATCACTATTTTTCCTTTTATTTATATGATTATCTCTAGTTTTATGACTTTTCAAGAATCTATTAGTATTCCCCCACAAATGTTTCCAGCAGAAATACAGTGGCAAAACTATTTAGAAGTTTTAGACAAAGCGCCTTTTGCAAGATATTTCTTTAATACTACTTTAGTTTCTTTAATAACTACAACTGGAGTATTAATAACTACAACTTTGGCGGCTTTTGCCTTGGTGATGTTAGAGTTTAAGTATAAAAATTTAGTGGTATTTGGTTTGATTAGTTTATTAATGGTGCCTTTTGAGGCAATTATTTTTACTAATTATCAGACAATCGCTAGCTTGAATTTAATAGATACTTATGCTGCCTTAATTATACCTTTCTTAGCAAGTGTTTTTTATATGTATTATTTAAAACAATATATGGAGTCAGTTCCTAATTCTTATTATCGTGCTGCGAAAATTGATGGTTGTAGTAATTTAGAATTTATTAGAAAAGTTTTGATTCCAATTATTAAGCCTGCTTTAGTGACGGTTGGATTATTGAGTTTTATTGCCAGTTGGAATTCATTTTTATGGCCAGTTTTAGTAACTAATGTTACTGAAATGCGCTTACTAAATAATGGTTTGAGTGCATTTGCAACTGAGGCTGGTGCTGAGGTTCAACTACAAATGGCTGCATCTACTATCACTATTTTACCGGTAATGATTCTTTATTTTATCTTTAGAAAACAAATTATTAATGGGGTATCGAAAAATGGACTTAAAGGCTAAAAATACTCGTATTACTTTTCATAGTGGTATTTTGACTATTGGTGGTACGGTTGTAGAAATTAATTATCAGGGTTCTAGAGTTTTCTTTGATTTTGGTACAGAATTTAGACCAGAGCTAAAACTAAAAAATGAACTATTAGACACTTTAATTGAGAATAGATTAGTACCAGAATTAGATATTTATGATCAGGTATTTGGTTATCCTGTCAATAGTGAAAATACGGCAGTTTTTTTAAGTCACTGCCACTTAGATCATACGAGAATGATTAATTATTTAGATGATTCTATTCCCTTATATGCTTTAAATGAAACCAAAGAATTAATTGAATTACTTAATCAAGATAATACTTTTGTCTTGCCTGCGATAAATAAGGATTATACTACCAGAGCTATTATTGGAGTAGAGCCAAAAGTTAGTGTTAAAGTAGGAGCAATTGAGCTAATTATGTATCGAGTTGATCATGATGCTTATGGGGCATGTGGAATGCTGATTAAAACTCCTGATTTAACCATTGGTTATACTGGAGATTTAAGGTTGCATGGATTTGATAGTCAAGATACAGTATATTTCTGTGAAAAGGCTAAGAAATGTGATATTCTGATTATGGAAGGCGTTTCTATCAGTTTTAATGATAGTGGCGAGAAAAATGCAGAAAGATTTACAGCGGAGTCTGTATTAGTAAAATGGTTAGTTGATTATGTTGATAGTAATAGCGACAAACAAATAACTTTTAATGCTTATATGGCGAATGTGAAGCGTTTTGCAAATATTATTAAAGAAGTAAAGCGGACTGTGGTTGTTAAGGAAAAGATGGCTTACATTCTAAAATCTTTATTAAATCTTGATTGTTATTACCAGAAAGATCCCAATAAAGATTGGCAAATGGATCCTAAATTTGCGATTGATATTAGTGAGAAAACTAATAATTATCAAAAGTACTTATGGCAAATTGAGGATTATGAGGATGATTTAGTAACAGGGGGTGTTTATATCCATTGTGATGCTAGCCCACTTGGAACTTTTGATCCTTATTATGCAGTATTTAAAGAAAAGTTTCTTCAAAGAGGTATCGACTTTAAACATCTTGGCTGTAGTGGTCATGCAGTTCCGGCCGACTTAGCTGCAATTATTGAAATGATTCAGCCTAAGATTTTAGTGCCAATTCACTCATTACGTCCTGAATTACTTTTGAACCCCTTTGGCGAGGTTCACCTTCCAAAACGTGGAGAAACATTATAACAAGAGAGGAAAATTATATGTTCAAAAAATTATTAGTAAGTTTGTTGGCGTTATTATTGATCGCTGGTTGTTCAGATGGATCAGCTAATACTGGTGATACTGAAGAAATCGTAACTGAAATCACAGAACCAGTAGAAATTACTTTCTGGCATGCAATGAATGGTGCACAGGAAGAAGCTTTAGTTAAGTTAACTGAGGAATTTATGGCAGCTAACGAAAATATTACTATTACTTTACAAAATCAATCATCTTATAAAGATTTATCACAAAAATTGACTGCTACTATGGCTAGTCCAGATAATTTACCAACTATTACTCAAGGGTATACTAACTGGTTCTATGATGCAGCAGTTGATGGTTTATTACAAGATATTTCAGCTTATATTAGCAACGAAACTATTGGTATTGCTGATGCTGATGATATTATTGCTGGTTTTATGGAAGGTGCTAAAATTGAGGGTGTGCAATATGGTTTACCATTTAACAAATCTTCAGAAGCTTTATTCTATAATGCTGATCAATTAGAAGAGTATGGAGTAGCAGCTCCAACTACTTTTGAAGAATTCATCGAAGCAGCTAAAACTGTTTATGAAAAATCAAATGGAACAGTTGTAGGTGCTGGTTTTGACTCTTTAAATAATTTCTATGTTACGCAAATGATTAATAGAGGTCACAAATTAGATGAAACTTTAGATGTTACTTCTGAGGATTCAATTGAAGTTATTAATTTATACCTAGATGGTGTTAAAGAAGGTTATTTAAGAATTGCTGGAAGTGATAAATATTTATCAGGCCCATTTGGTAATGAATTAATTTCTATGAATGTTGGTTCTACTGCTGGTGAGTCTTATGTTAAAAGTGGAGCTGAAGGAAAATTCACTCCAGGTGCAGTAGCGGTTCCAGTTGATCAAGGTATCCAACAAGGTACTGATATTTATATGTTTGCCAATGCGACTGCTGAGCAAAAAACTGCAGCATTCTTATTTATGAGTCATTTAACTAGTGCTGAGTCTCAATTATATTGGGCAGAGAAAACAGGTTATTTACCAGTAAGAACTAGTGTTATCGAGAGTGATGAGTATACTAACTTAGATAGCATGATTGCACCAATTGCAGCTGAAATAACTGAGCAAATGTTCACTATTCCTGCTAATGCTAATGCGGTTTATAATGAAATTGCTACTATGATGGAAGAAATTCTAAGTCAACCTGAAGCTGACTTAACTGCAATTCTTGAAACTTATAAAGCAAATATGGAAGCACTTTGGGCTGGTGAATAGTTATCTTTATAACTAAAAAATAAATTAAATATTAACGGTAGATTAAGGTTTCACGTTCCTTGCTCTACCGTTTTATTATTTTTGAAATATGTTAAAATTATAATAGTAAGTTAGGAGAGCAAATGAGTAAAAAATTTAGAATACTAGCAACCAGTGATGTCCATGGCTATATTTTACCAATTAATGATAATGATAAAACTGAGGGTGATTTTGGTTTAGCTAAAATTAAAACAATCTTTGATCAGTATCGTGATGCTAACACTATTTTTATTGATAATGGTGATTTAATTCAGGGTAGTCCTTTAACTTATTATTTTAATACTTATCATCCCTTAGAAATAAGTCCTATCACAAATATTGTGAAAGAATTGAAATATGATTATTTTAATTTAGGTAATCATGATTTTAACTTTGGCATTACTAAATTAAATAACCATCTTAATAATTGTGGTGGAAAAATTATTACCAATAATATCAAGATTGATGATCAAAAGCTAAGTGAGTTATATCATACGCATCTTTTCGCTAATGGAGTTAAAATAGCGATATTTGGTATTGTAACGCACTTTATTGATAAGTGGGAAAGCAAAGAAACCCTTAAACACTTAAGCATTGAAGATAGTTTTAAACAAGCAAAATCTGCTGTTGAAGCTATTAAAAAATATGAGAAAGTAGATGCAATAGTAGGAGTTTATCATGGTGGATTTGAAAAGGATTTAATAACTGGTCAACCTACGGAAAGACAAAGTGGTGAAAATATTGCCTATAAAATCTGCAATGAATTAGAACTAGACATTTTGATTACAGGTCATCAACATCGCTCTTTAAAGGGTGAGTGTTGCGGTGTTGTAATATCACAAACAGCACATAAAGCTCAAGAAGTTGCCAAAATCGAATTCGATGTTATTAAGAAAGTTGGCGAAGTAGAATTAATAAAACCCACACTAGAAGCAAATGCAGATATAGTAAAACAAATACAAAATTTAAATAAAGAGTATCAATCATGGCTAGACAAGCCATTAGGACACTCGGAGCTGTCACTTAAAGTTACAGATCGCTTTCAAGCTAGATTACACAAACATCCAGTGATTTCTTTTATTAATCAGGTCCAACTAGCTAAAACTCAAGCAGATTTTAGCTCTGCTGCTTTATTTAATGATGCGATTGGCTTTAATTGTGATATTACCATTAGGGATATTGTAGCAACATATGTTTATACTAATACTTTATGCGTTTTGAGACTGACTGGTCATGTATTGAAAGAGTATTTAGAGAAATGTGCAGAGTATTTTTCTTTAGAACAAGATGAAATTGTAGTAAACAATCGTTTTATTTATCCTAAACCTCAGCATTACAATTATGATATGTTAGATGGTCTTGAGTATATAATTGATGTATCAAAACCTCTTGGTGATAGAATTGTATCAATGACTAAAGATGATAAGCCATTAGACTTAGATAAATACTATACTATTGCAGTATCAAACTATCGAGCAGGTGGCAGTGGTGGTTTTGAGATGTTAGATAGAGCAGAATTAGTATTAGATATTCAAGAAGAAATGGTGGAAATTTTAATAGATTATATTATTAAAAACCCAGAGCTCAAAGTTAAGCATAGAGAAAATATCAAGATTATAAAATAAGGTAAATAGTAAAAAATTCATATTTCAATAACCATCAAATATTTAAAAATAATCAATAAAAAAGGGAGATTCTACTATTTTTGGGAAATTTCCCATTTTTTTTGGGAAATTTCTTGACAACGCTTTCATTACTGCTATAATGAAATCATAAAATATGAATCGCGCGAAATCAT
>JBKDZL010000100.1:0-10347 GCA_047971145.1 Erysipelotrichaceae bacterium | reverse complement strand
TTTAGTTGTAGGAGAATGAAAATTCATGGTATCAGAAATGATTGCTGAGAGTAATAAAGAAGCATAATTAGTAGGGATTTCTACTTGATATTCCTCAAATAATCCAGCAATGATGGTCGCTGTAGCTCCACAAATTTCATTACGGAAATACACAGGGGCATTAGTTTTTAAATCACCTAACTTATGATGATCAATAATTTCCAGTACATCGGCATCTTTAACTCCCTCAATACTTTGATTAATTTCTTGGTGGTCTAATAGGATTATTTTCTTTTTTCTCGCATTTAAAACGTGGTAGCGTGAAATAAATCCCATTATTCTATTTTCCCTATCAATGACAGGATAAGCTCGATGTCTGCTTTTATTAATACGCTCTTTGACATCATCAACATAGTCATACAAGCTAAAAGTTTCTATTTTTTTATTAGTCATAATATCCACACAACTAATAGCGGACGCAATATTACTAGCAACGGCAATCAAATCTGCCTTAGTACTAATAAGACTTACTTCATGCTGCCTCGCAAGAGCGATAACCTCAGCATCAAAACCATCGCTACTAGTAGAGATTACCATAGTGACCTTGGCTAGAATTGCATTGATTTGAGTAGATTTTCTAGTAGAAGTAATGGCAATTTTATTTTCAAATTCAGCAGCAGTTAATTCACCCAAAACTGATGATGCAATGGAAACTTTACCATTAAAATTATATTTTTCAGCTTTAAAAACCACTTTACCTTCAACTGATTTCACCACATTCTCAAAACTAGCTTTTGATAATAGAGTATATTCTTGTCTTGTTAAAGATAACAAAGCGTTAGTAATATCTGATAGTGATACTACTCCTATTAACTCACCACAATCCTCAACAACAGCAGCCACAGCTTTATTATTAACTAACAATTTTTTATAAACTTCTTTTATTGGTTCATTTTTTAAAATTAAAATTGGATCATCAAAATCAATATCTCTGATTTTAGGTTTAATATTATAAATAGTTGCGGGTGTTTCAAACTTAAAGCGCTCCAAAATATATTTTGTTTCGGTATTAATAGGTCCAAGCTTTACTGCCATCGCATTAAGTCCTAGTTGTTGTTTTAGATAACTATAAGCAATTGATGAACAAATGGAATCACTATCGGGATTTCGATGTCCCATTATATAAACTTTTTGTTTCAAATTTTCACCTCTTTATTAATTATTATACATTATGTTATAAATGTTTGCTATAATAGCTTTATGAAAACTAAAGAAATAACCATTACTGCAATATTTATTGCTATAACTCTTATATTAGCTTTAATACCAAATTTAGGGATTATTCAAATAGGCGCCATTTCAATAACTATTATGCACCTACCTGTTATTGTGGCTGCTTTAACACTAAATCGTAAGCAAACTTTAATAATTGCCTTATGCTTTGGCTTTTGCAGTTGGTTAGTTGCACTAACAAGAGCAATCACTCCTATGGATTTATTATTTCAAAATCCCTTAGTTGCAATTATTCCTCGCTTCCTTTTTGGCTTAGCTGCTACCTACTTAGCAACAATATTCAAACAAGAAAAACTTAGAGTAGTTTTTACTGCTACTATAGCTACTCTAATACACACCATTTTAGTGCTATCAACAGTAATAATCGCTGGTCCAGAATTATTTGGTGTTGTTGATTTTAGTGGTGGTATTGTTAGCTTATGGACACTAATAATCACGGTTATCAGCAGCAATGGTATTATTGAAATGCTAGTATCAGCTATTGTAATGCTACCATTGGTTAGAGCTGTTAATACTATTAGTAATAAAACGATAATCAAAACTTAATTATTTCAAAGTCACTATATCCACAACATTACAACCTAATTCTGTTAACTTTTTTAGACCTACATCATATAAATCACTAACTAAATCATAAGGGTCATGGCAATCACCATTCATAATAACCTTACAACCCTTTTGAGCTACTACTTTAAAGAAAGCATCATTTGGATAACCCACCCCATGTTTTAGTCCACTAAGATTATATTCTAAAGGTATATCAAACTCTAAAGAATACTCACAGATTTTCTCAAAGACAGCTATAACCTTATCATCAATAACTAAATCAGCAGAACGACAAATAATATCCGGATGAGCAAACATGGAATATAAACCACTTTTTAAAGCTTTATAGCTGTTTTCTAAATAGGCATCTAATAAATATTCCTTCTCTTTAGTAATACCGCCATAATAACCATCATGACCAACTTCCTGATAATAATGATTGCCCAATATTAAATAATCTAAGTGATATTTATCCTTAAGTTCTTTAAAGTAATCTTCATAATCACTAAAATACTCACACTCTAAGCCCACCAATATTTCAATGTCATCTTTATATTTTTCCTTAAGTGCCAAAACACTATCAAGATAATCAGGTAATTCCTCGATAGTCATACGACTACGATTGTGCTGGTCTTTATCAGCCATTAAGGGAGTGTGTTCAGAAAAACCTAGAATTTTATAGCCACTTTTAATCGCATTAATTACATAATCCTCATCTTTGCCAACAGCGTGTTTGCAGCGGTAAGTATGAGTGTGGTAGTTAGTCTTAATCATAATATATCCTCCTTAAATATAGACCTTGGGGTTCCCCATTTAATCTAAAGACATCCTTGTCTTTTTTTTCTAACATTTCTTTGACTTCTAATAATGTTATCTTATTTAGCCCGACTTCAATTAAACACTGTGATAACATTCGTACCATATACCTTAAAAAACCAGTTCCTTGGTAACTAATACTAATAATATCTTGATCTTTAGTAATATCAATCTTAGAAATTTTTCTAACTTGATTAGGGATTTCCTTAAGCGGACTAGCATTAAAAGAAGTAAAATCATGCTCACCAAGAAAAAGCTTACTAGCCTCTTTCATTTTTTCTACATCTAGGCCATCCTTAATATGAACTTGATAATTACGTCTGAAAATATCATATACCCCATTATTGATTAAATATTGATACTCTTTAGCAGTAGCATGATAGCGAGCATGAAAATTTGAGTCGACTAATTCGACAGCATTGACCACAATATCTTCGGGCAAATAGGTATTAATAGCTATTTTCATTTTATCAGCTGAGATATTTAAATCAGAGTCAAAATGAAATCTTTGATCACTAGCATGTACTAAGGCATCAGTGCGAGAGCAACCATAAATTACAATATCTTTTTTATGAAAAGCTTTGAGAGCTTTTAAAATCTCGGCACTAACACTACGCAACTCAGGCTGTAATTGCCAGCCCATAAAAGCACTGCCATCATATTGACAGCTCACTAAGTAACGCCTACTCATATAACAATAACTCCAAAAGCTAAAAGACAAATAAGCACTAATAATAAACCTGTAAAAATAATCACTAAAAAATCAGCGATTCTAAACTTTAATTGACGATATCTAGTACGCTCAGCCTGAGGATCATAACCTCTAGCTTCCATCGAATTAGCTAAATCTTCAGCTCTTTGAAAAGCACTCGCAAATAAAGGAATTATTAATGACAAAATGGTTTTTAGTTTTTCCTTTAGCGTTCCACTCTCAAAGTCTACCCCTCGTGATTTTTGAGCTTTCATTATCTTTGTCGCCTCATCTAAAATCGTTGGAATAAATCGTAAAGCAATTGAGATCATCATCGCAAACTCATGCACTGGAAATTTTATTTTTCCCAATGGTTTAAGTAGTATCTCTAAACCTAATGTTAAATCCAAAGGTTTAGTAGTAACTGTCAAAATGGTAGTGGTGGTAATTAATAAAACTAAACGTACAATAATGTAAATAGTTTGATGAATTGCCCCCTCATAAATTTGAACAAAACCTAAATCCCATAACACTGCCCCTTTTTGAAAAACAAAAATATTAATAATAAGCAAAAACAACATCATAAACATCATCGGTTTTATGGCTGCGATTAACATTCTAAAAGGTATTTTACTTAAAAAGAAACAAGATAAAATAACAAAACCAACAATCAAATAACCAAGATATCCCACATCGATAAATATTGTCGCAACCAAAAAAACCATCGCAATTAATTTACTACGAGGATCTAATTTATGAATAAAAGAATTTCCAGGTAAGTATCTTCCTAAAGCAAAATTATTCATTAGTAACACCCAATTCTGCAATTAAATCATTTAGATTGTAATGACGCTTCTTCAACTTAACACCTTTTTTTATTAATAATTGTTGAAATTCAATCAAACTTGGAGCCTTAACATTCCATTTCTCTAACAATTCATCATCAGCAAAAAAATCTTCTTTAGTAGTACTAACAACTAACTCACCCTTATTTAAGAGCACAACATTATCACAATACTCCACTACCTGAGTTAAATCATGGGTAACCATAATAATTGTTTTATTTTCATTTTTATTTAATTTGTTGAATAATTCCATGATTTCCTTAGCCCCTTGAGGATCTAATCCTGCAGTTGGCTCATCTAATATTAAAACATCAGGATTCATTGCCAAAATACCAGCAATAGCTACTCTTCTTTTTTGCCCACCTGAAATATTTAAAGGAGAAGCTTGAAGATAACTTGCATCAAGACTAACGACTTTCAACATTTCTCTAGCTTTAATAATTGCCTTTTCCTCACTAACACCAAAATTTTTAGGACCAAAACTAATATCTTTTTCAATCGTTTCTTCAAATAGTTGATACTCAGGAAATTGAAAAATTAAACCTACTTGTTTTCTAAGGTTTTTAATGTTTTTAATTTTAGTATCAGGTTCAATTAAAAATTCCATTACTTTTATCTGACCCTTAGTAGGCAATAATAAAGCATTTAAGTGTTGAACTAAAGTAGTTTTACCACTACCAGTGTGTCCTAAAATACCCGTTATTTTCCCTAATTCAATAGTCAGACTAAAATCTTTAAGAGCATGATATTCAGAAGATGTTTTAGGCGCATAGATATAATTTACTTTTTCAAATTGTATTGCCATAAATCCTCCACTAAACTTTCCATCTTAAGACTATTAGAAACTTGGATATTCTTATCTTTTAAAATGTTTTTCACTTTTGCAACAAAGGGCAAATCCATTTGAGCATCAATGATTATATCACTTTTAAAAATTTCCTCTGGTATTCCTTCTAACATAATACTTCCTTTATTTAATACATAGACATAATCTGCTTGAGCTACTTCTTCCATATCGTGTGTGATTGATAAAATAGTCTTATTTTCTTCAGTATGAATACGCTTAGCTAAAGCAATTACCTCTTTTTTTCCTTGAGGGTCCAACATTGATGTTGCCTCATCAAGAATGATTAAATCAGGATTCATAGCAAGAACACCAGCAATGGCCACTCGTTGTTTTTGCCCACCCGATAAATTACCTGGCTCACTCTGTAAAAACTCACTCATTCCAACCTCATTAGCCATCTTTTTAATGATAGCTTCCATTGTTTCACTTGCAATTAAATGGTTTTCTAAGCCAAAAGCAATATCATCTTCAACCGTTGCCCCAATAAATTGATTATCCGGATTTTGAAAGACAATACTTTGTTTTTGCCTTACTTTATTTAAATTATCCATATTTAAAACTAAACCATCGACAACAATACTACCACTATCAGCTTCTAATAGACCCATCAATAATTTAGCGATAGTACTTTTACCACTACCATTTTGACCAATTAAACAAACATATTTTCCACGATCCACAGAAAAAGATACATCCTTTAATATTGGAGTATCTTTATTATAAGAAAAACTTAAGTTTTTAATATCTAATATCTTCATAACTTATTAATTATAACACAATTAATTTAGTACTTCTAATAATTCATTTTTTTGTGCATCAGTTATTTCATAATATTGTTTTGAGTTAATTTCTTTTTCAAAATAATTTACTTCAACATAATTTTCATCAATAATTAAATAGATATACTCATTTTCAAAACTATCAGTTTGCCAATTGTATTTCGCCAGTGAATCATAGCTATAAAACTCCAAGCTATTTGATAAATCAAGTGTTTGTTGGGGAGCAACTAACCAGCCACCAATAACATTTCTCACTTCAGTATCACTGCAATTATAACTAGTTAAATTACTATCATAATCGCCATAAAAGCAACTATTATTTAAATAAGATAAATAGTACTCACTGCCAATATTTAAATAGTAGATATTGTAGTTACCAAGCGAACTAAAGAAAGTATCATCAGGATTGACTACTTGATTATTTAAAAATAGTGTTTGCACTGCTGGTAAGTAAATAAAGCGAGTATTGCTAATATTATCTTCAAGCTTGCTGATACCTTGCACGGGCATTACTTTATCAATTGTTTGGAATAGTTTATTACCTTGCTGATAAATTTGAATCCGCTTATTAGCGAACTCACCCTCATAAACTAAATTTTTTGAACTAGAAAAATCGTAACCATCAAAGCTCATAGCAAACAACCTAAGAGCTTCATTAATTTGGTTACGATTAAAGATATAAAATCCTAAAATTAAGCTGATAATAAATGTCACTGCAATAAGTGCAATTCTTTTAAATCTTTTCATTTATTAAAGTTTTTCGATTTTCCAACCTTTATAGTTAACACCATAACTATTGATATTAGTTAAAATATCTTTAGCGATTTCCTCAACACTAGTTTTAACATTTTTGACAACTTTTGCAGACAATCCATCAGTTTCAACATGATAATTAGCAGCATTAGCTACACTGACAAATTCATCTAAAGCTTCCTGATTTTCAAATACTAAAGCTTGAGCCAAACTACACTCAAGATCATTTTCCAAATCATCTAAAACTGTAGTTACTCCTTGCATAGTAGCTTCAATTACTTCCCCATCAACATTGGGATATTGAACTTTAAACTTAGTTAATTGTTGACTTAAGGTACGAGAAATTTTTGTAGCTGTATCTTTAGTGGCCTCCACAGCTTCACCCACTTTATTTTTAACAGTTTCTAAAGTTTCATCTAGTCCTAGCTCTTCTACCTTATTGCCAACAGTGGTTACCACTTTAGTTTTTGTTTCTTTTACAGTGTTAATCGCATGAACAACATTTTCATTTTCCATGGCATAATCAACTTTTTCTTTAATTAAATCACGATTTTTATAAGCTACAGCCGCTGCAGCTGCTGCAGTAACTACTCCAATAATAAATCCTTTTCCAAATTTGCTCATAATAATTCTCCTTTGTTTATTTTATTATATCACTATTATTAATATTTTTCATTAATATAATCAATGATTTCATCAAGCAATTCATTGGTAGTTAATTCAGCTTTTTCAGCTAGCATTTGTATAGTTCCAGTACTAATCATCATTTTAAAAATAAATGGCTCAGTAATTCTTTTTAAACTTGGATATTTATTTGCTAGATGATATCTTAACTCAGGATAATCTTTAAATAGCTGCTTTAATTTAGTCTTTCCTATCAAGCCTAAATCATTTATTTTAACTACTTCTTCTGCTTTAGATCTAATCCAAACTGGAGTTTTCTGAGAACCTATTAAAGATTTAGCATGAGTAATATCTTGAGTCATTTCTAAAATTCCTTTATATTCTCCTTGCTTATCTCTAATAGCAATATAAGTGATGTGAATGAATTTCTTACCCATATCAATCCAAAATTCTGCACCTGATTCGCTATTTTCTTTAAAAGCTTTAACTAACATCTTAACCGCAGCTTCCGAATGCTTAGGGTGGACTTGATAGACAGTTTTTTCTAGTTGCGATAAATGACGTGCAAAAACCTTATGTTCTTTATTGTTAAAAAACTTGACTATTTCCTTTTCATCGACAAAAGAAATATCAACTGGTAAGTGCTCGAAAATGAGTTTGATTTGCTCCAGTGTTAAACTACCACTATTTAATTCAATTAAATTATTACTCATGATTTGACCTCCTAATAAATAATACTCCATCTCCTTTATTATAGTAGGTTGTGTGGTAGTTGTCACTAACTAACATATTTTCTTTAAACTTTTTAATTTTTCTCACTAGTTGTTTAGTATTTCGATTAGTTGTTAAATCGGGATTTTCTACCAAACCATGAAAATTGATATTATCAACAAAAACAAATTTTGCTTGCTTAATATATTTATCAAAAAATTTTTGATATTGTGCTTTGGCTCCATCAATAAATAGTAAATCGAAATCTCCAATCACTTCCAATACTAAAGCATCACCATAAAGACATTTAATTTTATTATTGGCTTTAGTATTAAGTAAGGCTTGCTGATAGCTGGCTTCATTGCGCTCAATAGTCACAATTTTTTTAACACTATCTACACTTGCCATTTGTAAAGCAGAGTAGCCAATAGCAGTACCTATTTCTAGTATTGATGTTACTTGATACTGCTCGATTAAAGCTAATAATAGCTCTAGACCATCATCATTAATAATAGGGATATTATTTTCTTTAGCATATTTTTTAATTTCCATAACTCTCCTAAATAAAAAAGGGCTTTAAAGCCCTTTAATTGTACAATAATTATACTAATTTAACAATTGCCATAGGAGCTGCGTCACCTTGACGAACTCTAGTTTTGATTGTTTTAGTATAGCCACCTTTACGATCTTGGTATTTTGGCGCAACATCATCAAACAATTTCTGTAAGACACTTTGGCCAGTTTTTTCATCCGCAACAATATTGAATAACTTTGCCGCAGCCAAACGTCTGGCATGTAAGTCACCTTTTTTACCTAAAGTAATTAATTCATCTACATAGCTTTTAAGTTCTTTCGCTTTCATTTCTGTAGTTTCAATTTCACCATATTTAATTACTGAGGCAGCCATATTTCTAAGTAAAGCTTTACGATGGTCAGCTTTACGACCTAATTTACGATTTCGCATATCTACCCTTTCCTTTATTCATATCTTTTAAAAGTAAACTCTAATTCAGCTAACTTTTCTTTGATTTCTTTCAATGATTTTTTACCTAAGTTTTTAACTCTACTCAATTCGTCTTCTGTCTTATCGGTTAAATCATCAACTGTAGTGATACCAGCTCTTTTTAAACAATTGTAAGAGCGCACTGATAAATCTAATTGTTCAATTTCGATTACCTTATGATTAGTATTTTCTTGAATACTTGTTTCATTCATTAGTGACTCCATATTAGCAGTAATTTCATCTAAATTAGCTACCACTGCCAAATGATCAGATAGAATTTTAGCTGCCATAGAAATTGCCTCAACAGCTTGAATAGAACCATTAGTCTCAACTTCAATAGTAACCTTTTCATATTTAACACTTTGACCAAATCTTGTAGGATCAACTGAAAAAGTAACATTTTCAACTGGTGAGTATAATGAATCAGTAAAAATAGCCCCATATCCTAAAGATGAATTTGAAAATAAAGTTTTATTAGTGTCAGCACCAACATAACCTCTTCCATTTTGTACTCTAATTTCCATATCTAAAGTTCCATCTTTCGCAAGATTTGCGATTACTAAATCTTTACTAATGATTTCAACTCCATCAGGACAAGCAATATCACTAGCTGTAACTACTTTTGGACCTTTTTGAGAAATTCTTAAAATATAAGTTTCGTCATCACGAACTGTCATAACTAATTCTTTCAAATTAAGAATTATTCCTGTAACATCCTCTTCTACTCCATTCAAAGCAGTAAATTCATGGAAGACATTATCTATTTTAATTGAATAAACAGCAGCTCCTGGTAATGAAGATAATAATACTCTTCTTAAAGCATTACCAATTGTTGTCCCAAAACCTCTTTCAAGTGGTTCTAAAACAAACTTGCCACAATGAGTATCCTCATCATGAGCTTTAACTTCAAAATTTGCGTGTTCAAATTTTAGCACGAACAAACCCTCCTTTTATTAGTTACGTGGACGTTTAGGTGGACGACAACCATTATGTGGAATTGGCGTCACATCATTAATTGCGGTGATTTCTAAGCCAGCCACTTGCAAGCTTCTCACTGCTGCCTCACGCCCATGACCTGGACCTTTGACATTTACTGCTACTTTTTTCATACCATGATCGATTGCAGCCTTACCTGCTGCCTCAGCTGCTTGTTGAGCAGCAAATGGTGTTGATTTACGTGAACCTTTATAACCTAATGCTCCCGCTGAAGACCAAGCGATTGCATTACCATTTTCATCAGTTATAGTGATAATAGTGTTATTAAAAGTTGAATGAATATGAGCCACTCCATTAGCAATATTCTTTTTGACACGACGTTTACGTGATGTTTTTGCTTTTGCCATTGTTAGATTCTCCTATTTCTTCTTATTAGCCACAGTCTAACGTGGACCTTTTCTAGTACGAGCATTAGTTCTAGTTCTTTGTCCTCGTGTTGGTAAGCCACGACGATGTCTAATGCC
>JBKDZL010000099.1:0-1980 GCA_047971145.1 Erysipelotrichaceae bacterium | reverse complement strand
AAACCACAATTGATTAAATTGGCTTATTTCAGATATTCTACTTAGTATTGGATTTGGGTTTTTCGTACAAAAACAAATGATATCCACTACATCTGGTGATAATACATATTTTGTTACTTGGTGATGGTTAAAAGGATTTCTTACCATAACATAACCAGAAATTATACGATTATAAAAACATTCACTATAATAAGCTGGTATATCCGTTCTTTGTCCTGTATTTAATATCATAGTGTTTCCTTTCCCAAATATATAATATAATACTGACTTTACGTATGCTTTTTTTTAATACTTATCCAGCTTATTTATATAAATATGATATCATACTTCAATTCAAAAAAACTATACAAATAGCTTGATGGCTCTATACTAAATTAAAAAGCCAAAGTTTCCCTTGACCTTTAACTCTATTAAACTATACCTAAGCCTGCTAAAATAATTGATACAACTAGTAAACCACTTAGAATTGTTGTTGTTTTTATTTTCTTACCACTTAAGTAATACATAAGTAAAAATAATAAAAGTGGGAAAAAACTAGGCATAATTTGATCTATATAAGTTTGAACGGGTTCAGCAATATCACCGCTTCCTATCATAAATGGTAGTTCAAAATATATCATTGACGAAATCATCCCTCCGATTACCATTAAGCCTACAATTGTCATTGATTTAGTTAGTTTTTGAACAACATGACTGTTTTCATTATCACCAAAAAATTTAGTTCCATACTTAAAACCTATATCAAGACTAAAGTATCTTAGTAAAAAACCAGGTACATTTATAATTAATAAAAATAGTATTGGTCCTAATATATTTCCTTGTGTTGATAAAGATATTGCAATACCACTTGCAATTACTTTTAGTGTGCCCCAAAAGAACGAATCACCAACACCAGCAACTGGACCCATTAAACTTGTTTTTACTGCATTAATTGAAGTTTGATCGAAATCTTGGTTATTTGCATTTTCAATTTCCATTGCACCCGATACTCCAATTAATAGAGTAGATAATTGCGGTGTCACTGCCATAAATTCCATATGTCTTTGCATTGCTTCTGCTCTATCGTTTTGATTTTGATAATATTCACGAATAATAGGTGTCATTGCATATGCATAAGCAAGGTGTTGTTGTCTCTCATAATTCCATGTACTATCTAATGTACAAGAACGAAAATAACATTGCCAAAATACTCTGTTGCTTACTACTTCGCTTCTTTTCTTTATCTTTTGATTAGAATTCATTGTCATCTACAATCACCTCCGTTACTCTATTATCTTCATTGAAGTATACATATATTGCGATACATGTTGCAAATAAGGCAATCCCCAACACAGTTACATTTAAGTACGCGGCTAGTAAGAAGCCAAGACCTAAGAAAGGTAGCATTTGCTTTGTAATCATCATTTTGACAAGCATAGCAAATCCAATAGCAGGCAATATTCCAGCTGCTACATCCATCCCATGAATGAAAAATTCAGGAATAACATCTAGTATCTTCTCAATTACAGGAACTCCTAAATAGAAACCAAGTCCAACAATTAAAGATAGAAATAATTTGTTTCCAATCGCAGCAATCAAGTGTGTTCTTTCTACACCTTTTAAATTACCTACCTTTGCATATTTATCTGCTTTATGGGCTGCAGCTGTTAGTAAGAATGTCATTTGTAGGTTATCTATAAATAACACTAACGTTGCTATAGGAATTGCTAATAACGCTGCTGATGATACATCTTCTCCAGTCAGAATAACAAATGCAGTTGCAATTATCGTTCCTGATACAAAATCTGGTGGATTAGAAGCACCAATTGGAATTGCTCCCATAAATATAAGCTCAAGTGTTGCACCACAAACAATACCAGTGTGTAAGTCACCTAGAACTAATCCAACCAATGGTGCAACAACTATGGGACGGTTATGCATGGTCGAACCTACAAAACAATGCATATACGCTACAAATGCCATTAATGTAATTAATAATGT
>JBKDZL010000098.1:0-16979 GCA_047971145.1 Erysipelotrichaceae bacterium | reverse complement strand
ATAATATTATCAGTTTCCTCAGTATTCATCATCCCAAAACGCAGAGCTACACTCACAGTAACCTCTAATACGGCACTAGTTAAATCGGCCTGAGTTTGATTATGACACTCTAACATTTTAGAATAATCCATATTATAAATATGATCACCTGATAAGATCAAGACATAATCAGGTGCATGTTGATCAATGAAATCAATATTTTGACTAATCGCATCGGCTGTGCCACGATAGAGATTAAAACCTTCATGCTTTTCTCTAGGGGCAAGAATGTAAGCTCCACCATCAAAAGTGTCCAAACCCCAACGAGCTCCCTCAGAAACATAAGAATTAAGATAAACTGATTCATATTGAGTTAGTACCCCTACTGTATTAATACCAGAGTTAGCACAATTACTTAAAGGAAAGTCAATAATATGATACTTACCTCCAAAAAATACCGCTGGTTTAGCTCTTTTTTCTGTTAATTGATGGAGCCTAGAGCCTCTACCTCCTGCTAAAATCATTGCCAAAATTTTTTCTTGCTTCATTAATGTATCCTCCTTATTATTAGTATACAACTACATTATTTAAAAATTAAATCAAAGAACTAATGATTAATACTATAAATGATAATACTATAAGCTTTAATCACCACAGTGTTTACACTATACTCATCAACACTAACACCATCAAAAATGACAGTTACTTCAGTTTGATAATGCTTTTCAATATCTTGATCACTAGGGTTTATGGCCACAATAATTTTCTGCTCATTTAAACTTTGAGACCACAATAAAGCATTATTAATAACTTCAAATTCATTAAAAACTTCACTAACAGTCAATATAGGGTAAGCTTTACGTAATCTAATTAATCTTTTAAAATAATTAACGACTTCTTGATAACTCACTACCCTTTGCCAATTAATCATATTAATATCGTCTGATGAATTATATGAGTTATCCACCCCATTTTTACTGCGACAGAATTCTTGACCTAATTGAAAGAAAAAAATTCCCTTAGCCAACATAGTAGAAGCCAAAACCAATTTATGTTTCTTAATTCTCAACTCCTTAGAATCCAAATGACAGCTATGCTTAATTTTATCCCACAGAGTATAATTATCATGGCACTCAGTATAATGAATAACTTGATGATTTTTGACATTACTTCTAGGGCTATTACCACAAAGAGCATTTTTAAAATCTTCTATTTTAGAAAAATCTCCAGTTAAATAGCCTAACTCTCTTTGATGATTTTTTTCGCTTCTTCCTTTGGAAACATCTCTAAAATAATCATCAAAAAATCCATAATCAAGTAACTTATCAGCATTATAGACGCTAGCTTTTTCCATATCTGAGAGTGCCGTTGGCATTGACCACCCCTCACCATATAACATAATATCAGGCTTTATCATTTGTAATTCTCTGGCGATTAACTGCATAGTATCAATATCTAAAATACCCATTAAATCAAACCTAAAGCCATCAACATCGTAAAAATTAACATAAAACTTTAAAACATCAACAATATAACGACGCATCATTAATGCCTTACTATCTAAATCATTACCACAAAAAGAACCATTAGATAAAGTACTATTATCATTATATCTAAAATAATAATAAGGAACAGATAGATACAAAGGAGAAGTTGCTAAATCATAAACATGATTAAATACCACATCAACAATAACCTTTAAATTATTAATATGCAGTGACCTAACCAAATGATAAAACTCTTTCATTCTTTGATCAGCCAGCTTAGCATCACTGGCATAACTGCCTTCCAAGGTAAAATATTGGGCGGGATCATACCCCCAATTATAAAATCTAAAAGGATTTAGTTCATCAACCGTCGCAAAATCATTTACTGGCATAATTTGCACATGTGTAATGCCTAAATCAACCAAATAATCAAAACCAACAGCTTGATCAGCAATTTTAAGTCCACTGGTTGTAAAGCCTTTAAAGGTAGCTCGATTCTCGATTGCTAATCCTTTGGTAAAATCTCTAATACTAACTTCCCCAATTAGCGTATCATTAGCTTTACTAGGGCTGACTTTAGAAGGCAAGTTAAGTTTATCTAAGTCAATTATGGCATTAGCTTTAGAATTCTCAATACTACTTAAACCATATGGATCTAAAGTTCTTTTAATTTTGCCATTTACTTCTATCAAGTAGTAATAACTACTTAAATGTTTATTTTCATTAAGAGTAAGTTTATAAAGACCCCTCGGATACCTTTGCAAATTATAAACTTCACTCTCATCAATAACCACTCTAACTAAAGTTGCTGTAGGTGCCCAAAGATGAAAAGTAGTAATATCATTATTTACTATCACACCCAAGGGTCCCTCATAATAAAACCTTTGATCAAATTCTGATTTTTTACTAACCAGCGCAAACTCTAAAGGACAACTTAAAGCATGAGTTTCATAAATATAGTACTTCTGATTTAAAACTAGCTCTTCTGCTAATTGACAATAATATTCATTATGAGTAGGATGATCAGTACTTTGACCTGTAATATGTAAATCATAACTTTTCCCACTCTCATCGCTTAGAAAAAAACTCTTAATTTTCCCTTCATAATAATTTTTAGAAACATAAATATTGATAGTTTTGAAATCATCTAAATAGGCTTCTAAGATTGCTTTTCTTCTCATAGTACCTCACTATTCTATTTACTACGCTAAATAATTTTAAAAATAATTGCCGCATAGGGGGCGATGCAAATATCTATATATTGACTATAACCCATTAACTCTTGCTCAATAGTTTCAATAGTATTTGCATTAGTAATATTACTACCCCCATAAATTTCATTTTCTGAATTTAATAATTCTTGATATTTACCCTTATTTGGTACAGGAATATGATAGCTTGGATACTCTTGTTTGGTCATATTCAACACAACTATTAAAGTTTCACTAGCACTAATTCTTAAATAAGAAAAAATGCTTAAATCAGATCTATTGACATCTAACCATCTAAAACCCTCACTTTGATAATCATAAGCAAACAAAGCATCATGATTTAAATATAATTGATTTAAATCTTGAATATATCTTTTGAAAGAATGATGCTTGGGATAATCTAATAAAAACCAATCTAAATTTTTATTTTCATCCCACTCACGAAAATGAGCTAATTCATTACCCATAAAATTTAATTTCTTACCAGGGTGAGTAAACATATAAGCATAAAGATTTTTAGCTAAAGAAAATTTCTCATCATAAGTACCCCACATTTTATCAATAATAGTTTTTTTACCATGGACTACCTCATCATGAGACAAAGGCATAATAAATCTTTCACTAAAAAAATAATCCATACTAAAAGTTAACTCATAATGATGATAACTCTTATGAATGGGGTCCAATTGATAATATTTCAAAGTATCATTCATCCATCCTAAATCCCATTTGTAATCAAACCCCAAACCACCCTGAGCTATTGTGTTAGTCACTCCACTATAATCACTTGAATCTTCTGCAATCAAGATACAATCAGGATAACAATCTTTTAATTTCTGATTCATGTTTTTAAGAAAGCTAATGCCATTACTATTAAGACCAAAGTCCTTACGACCATGATAATAAATTAAATTGGATATCGCATCCATTCGCACTCCATCAATATGACAAACATCAAAGAAATAGGCCACACTACTAATAAAAAAGTTTTGAACAAATATTTTACTATAATCAAAATATAGCGTTCCCCATTGACTCTCTTGAGCTTCTTGATATAAGGTACTACCATCAAAAAGTCTTAAACCATGATTATCTTTTACAAAATGAGCTGGTACTACATCTAAAATTACCCCAATATTATTTTGATGTAAAATATTCACAAACTCTTTAAACTGATTTAAAGAGCCATAACGAGAGGTAATTGAATAAAAACCTGTGACCTGATAACCCCAAGAACCATCAAAAGGATATTCCGTAATCGGCATTAACTCCACATAGTTATAAGCCATCTTTTTTAAATAAGGCACTAACTTAAAAGCTAAATCAACATAATCACTACTATCAAACCAAGAGCCAACATGTAATTCATAAATATTTAATGCCTTATTAAAACCACAATTTCTCTGGCTAAGCCAATAATCATCAGAAAAGCTGTATTCATTAATATCCACTATTTTACTGGCATGATTAGGTCTTAACTCATGATAAAATCCAAAAGGATCACTTTTTTCAGTATAATGGTCTTTTGTAGTAAAAATACCATATTTGTAAGTGCTCCATTGACTAATACCCTCAATAAAAATTTCAAAAACTCCATTCTCACTCAAACGATTTAAATAGTTTAATTTATAATTCCAATTATTAAAATCACCAGCCACACTAACATTAAGAGCATTAGGTGCATAGACACGAAAAACTACCCCACCATCTATAATATGAGCCCCAAAATATTTATATAGTTCATGGCTGATTTCCTCTTGGAAATTTAAGTATTTATCCATAATTAATCTACCTGAAATATTTCCATTATTTCCGCAATAGCTTGATAATCTTTTAAACGATATGACCAATTATGTGCACTCAAAGTTGATGGCACATTAATACGAGCTTCATCATCCAAATAAAGTAAGTCAAACAAAGGAATAATAACCTGTTGAGCATTACTTTCCAAACACAAATTAAGCAAATTCGTTAAAACATCAGACTTTTTGTTTTCGGCTACGAAATATTGATATATCTGATCTTTTTGTGCTGCCGACAAAGACATATAATAACCTCGCAAAGTTTGAGTATTACAAGTTCCACTTGATAAAATAGTATTATTATTATCCAGATTAAACAACTCCTCACTATCCCAATTAAATAAGTACTGCATGACACTCATACCTCTTAATTTATAGTGTTTTCTTAATCTTTCCACTCCCTCATTAACTAAACCAAGATTTTCTACAACAATATTAACATCAGGTATTTCTTCAAAAACAATATCAAAGAAATTATAAGATGGACCAGGTAGCCACTTACCAGCTAAAGCAGTATCAGAATTAGCAGGCACAGCCCAATAAGTATCAAAAGCTCTAAAATGATCTAATCTAACTACATCATACATCTGCATCTGATATTTAATCCTATTTAGCCAAAAAGTATAATTATCTTGAGCTAAAATATCCCAACGATAAATTGGATTACCCCAAAATTGACCTTTATTTGAAAAAGAATCAGCAGGTACCCCCGCCTTCAAAATCAATTCTTTATCTTTTAAATAAAACTTAGTTTGATTAAAATACACATCAGCAGAATCATGACCAACATAAAAAGGTAATTCACCAAAAATAGTTATATTTAAAGCTTTAGACATACTTTTTACTTGGAGCCATTGTCTGATAAAGGTATATTGCGTGAATAATTGAAATTCAAATAAATCTTTCATTACAGAATTATTCAAATCAAATTTACTATTAAACTTATCCCAACTGACATTGTCATGATAGTCCTTTAAAACTAAAAATTCACAAGTTTGAACAATTAAAGGGAAAGTCCTCAAAAAATTAAGATAGCCTTTACTATTATGCAGTTCAGCTTTTACTTGCTGGTACACTAGTGCTAAAAATTCTTTTTTGCGAGCTCGCACTTCTTGATAATCAACATATTTCTGATAAGCTACCTCAACTAAATCAAAATCTAAGCTATAAAAACTTAACAATTCCTCCAAATCAATATAAACAATATCACCACCATAGGAAGATAATGATTGATAAGGAGAATTGGAATAACCAATAATATTTAAAGGTAAAATTTGCCAAGTTTTAAATTTACTCTGGCTAAGATAATCTAAAAAAACCTTGGCACTACCAAAATCACCAATACCATAACTGCTAGGTAAAGAAAAAATAGGACACATTACTCCAAGGTTGGGGTGAGTGGTAATTAAATGTTCTTTCGACATATGCTACCTCATATTGTTAATTATACTAACATTATAGCACAATATAAGTGAATTTTATATGATAATTATTGGTATCAATACTTATTGTTTATCAACTTTTAATTATTTATCTTTAGATCTTATTCGATTAGTTTGTTGTAACCATTTTTTTAATTTATCCAAGCCTATTTTTGTTTGATCTAAATCTTTTAGCTTCCACTGCCAATTGGGATAACCAACACTGCCTGGTCTATTAATTCTACTATTAGAAATTTGAGTAATATCTTGTAATGGTAAAATTGCCCAATTAGCCCTAAGACTTAAAGTATAATGTATAGTTTTATCAATAAGATTGCGATCTTTAATACCGCAGAGCCAAAGATGCCATCTTAATTTTAATTTTTTTAGTAAACTCTGTTGTTTAAACCAATCAACAAGTACTTCATTATCATGAGTTCCAGTATATAAAAGTAAATTATCACGCATGTTCTGATCTTTTTTTATTTCATGAGGATCAAGGGTAAATTGTATTATTTGCATTCCCATCAGTTGATAATGATCTCGTAACTTTAAAACATCATCTCTTAAATTCCCTAAATCTTCTACAATAATTTCAATATTAGGTAATTTCTGATAAATGTGATCGAAGAAATCATAAGATGGACCAAAATGCCAATTTCCATTGACAGCACTATTGGCATTAGCATCTATGACCCAATAAGTATCAAAAGCCCTAAAGTGATCTATACGAATAACATCAAATAGTTTTTGAGCCCACTTAAACCTATCAATCCACAACTGGTAATTATCAACTTTTAAAGCTTGCCAATCATAAATGGGATTACCCCAGTATTGACCCTCTTTACTAAAATAATCAGGCGGCACACCAGCACTTACCTTTAAAGTATTATCTGAATTTAGTAAAAACATTTCTTTATGAAAGTAGAGCTCAGCTGAATCATGGCTCAAATAAATTGGTATATCACCAATTATTTTAATATCCTTAGCATTTGCATAATTTTTAATTTTAATCCATTGTTTAATAAAAATGTATTGTAAAAACATTTGATAATCTACTTCATTGTGATCATACTCACTAATACTCCAATCAATCCAAGCTTGATAGTTATTGGTTTTTCGCAAAGCCATAAAAATAGCATATTCTTTTAACCACTTAGTATTTTTGACAAACTCATGATATTGATTATCAGGCTTAAAACTTTGATATGCAGATCTTAAAAATTTATTTTTTATCAATCTAACTTCATCATAATCCACACTATCACAAACCACTTTATCAACATCACAATCAAGACCACACTCTAGAAATAAATCTTCAATGCAAATGTAGATTTCATCACCCGCAAAAGCAGAATAAGTTTGATAAGGAGAATTGGAATAACCCACAGGATGTAAAGGCAATATTTGCCAACTAGCTACACCACTGCAATGCAGTAAATCCAACCAATCAAAAACACAACTACCCATATCACCAATACCCAATGTACCAGGTAGGCTAAATAGTGGCAATAATATTCCAGCTTCTCTTAATTTGTCTTCCATATTTCACTATTGTAATCTTCTATTGTACGATCAGAACTGAAATATCCTGCTTTAGCAATATTAATTAACATTTTCTTAGACCAAGCTGCTCGATCTTCATAATCATTGAACATTTTAGTTTTGGTGGTAACATAATCCTCTAAATCAATTAAAGTCATAAACCAATCCTTACTTATTAATTCATGGTGCAACCTTTCTAAGTGTTCTTTATGACCAAAGCTCAACATCTCCTCACTGATTAAATAATCAACTGCTGCTTTTATCATTTGGTTATTTTCATAATAGTCTCTTGCAATATAATCATGATTTTGATAATGATTAATGATAGTTTTGCTATCCTTACCAAAGATATAAATATTATCATAACCCACCAAATCAGCAATTTCAACGTTGGCACCATCTAAAGTTCCCAGTGTTAAAGCTCCATTTAACATTAATTTCATATTACCAGTTCCACTTGCCTCTTTACTTGCTAATGAAATTTGCTCTGAAACATCACAAGCAGGTATTAAAAATTCTGCTTTAGTGACATTATAGTTTTCTACAAAGACTATTTTAATAAATTTACTCAAATTGCTATCATTATCAATAATATTCGCAAGTGTTAATAGAGCATGAATAATATCTTTAGCAATGGTATAAGCTGGAGCTGCTTTGGATCCAAAAAAGAAAGTTATCGGCCTTTTTATAGTATGACCATTTCTAATCTTTAATAGTAAATCAATAATAAATAACATATTCATTTGTTGTCTTTTATATTCGTGCAATCTTTTAATTTGAACATCAAAGATAGAATCAATATTAATATCGATATTAAACTTATGTTTTAGATAATTAGCCAATTCAATTTTTTTATTTTGTTTAATCGTCAATAATTTATTACAAACATTACTGTCATCTTGATAATTCAGCAAATTTTCTAAGTTCTTAGCATCACTTTTAAATTCAGCACCAATTAACTCTTCAAGATAATCAGCCAATGGTCTATTCGAGAATAACAACCACCTTCTAAAAGTAATACCGTTAGTTTTATTATTAAAACGCTCAGGATACAAATCTGCAAATTCTTTTAATTCAGAATTAACTAAAATATCAGTGTGTAGAGCAGCAACCCCATTAGTACTATAACTAAAATGAATTGCAAGTGATGCCATATGAACTAAAGAGTTTTGATCTAAAATCTGGATTTTCTCATTATCACTAATAGCTCTAACAACATCGGATAGTTTGAAAATAATATCAACTAACTCAACATCAACATTTTCGAAATAGCTTAAAGGCCACTTTTCTAAAGCTTCTGCTAGAATTGTATGATTGGTATAAGCACAAGTTTTACTAACAATCCTTACAGCTTCACTAAAATCTATATTCTGCCTTAACATTTCTTGTAGCAGTAACAAAATTACCATTGAAGGATGAGTATCATTGATTTGAATCACAACATCTTGATCTAATCTTGATAAATCAGGATGTTGAGACATAATATAACTCAAACCACTTTTTACCATAAAATATTGTTGAGCAAAACGTAAACGTAATCCTGCCTCTGTTGAATCATCAGGATATAAAAACAAGGTCAGATTTTTATTAATTTCATTTTGATTAAAGGTAATACCATACTCCACTAAATTCTCATCAACACTCTCTAAATCAAATAATTTTAAGGTAGTCCTTTTACCACGATAACCCACTATATCAAGTTCATACATTCTTGATGTCATTTCTTGATTGGCAATCACAACAGAATACGTAATATCAGTTTTTCTTAACCATTTATTTTGCTCTAACCAAATATCTTTTTCTTCAGTTTGTAAGTTATTTTGAAATACTTGCTTAAACAAGCCAAAATGATAATTTAGACCTAGACCCTCACCATTAACACCAATGGTTGCGATTGAATCTAAAAAACAAGATGCAAGTCTTCCCAAACCACCATTACCTAGTGATGGCTCAGGATCATAAGCTTCTATTTCTTTAAGAGAATGGCCAAATTCACTTAAAATTTCATTTACTTCATCATAGATCTTTAAATTCATTAAATTATTCGCCAATAACTTACCAACCAAAAACTCAGCTGACATATAATATACTTTTCTTTTTCCAGAAACATACTCCATTGATTGAATACGCTGCTCAGCTAATTTTATCAGTGCAGCATATACCTCAGCTGTGGTCATTTCATTTAATTTATTATTTGCAATTTGTAATAACTCTTCTCTAATCATTATTTAATCTCCTATTATTTCAATTGTAAATTACTTTATTTTATAGCAAAAAACATTACTATCACTCTATTATATCAGCCTTTTATTTCTCTTGTATAGCTATTATAATAATAATTACTTATCTGGATATTTATTTCATTATAGCTGGTCTGATATACTACTGTTTATTGATAAAACAAACATAAGTTCTAATTATATTGCTGAAAGCTTATGCTTTTAAGAATACCGAATATACCATCTTTCTGAAGTATTATCTATAAGTAATTACTAAAAATATTATTAAATTTTTAAAATACTCATTGAAATAAGCTAAATAATTATTAATAATTTTATTGGCAGAAATACTATAATAGTTGTCAAAATCCCTAAAATTATTTTCTTTGTTTTACTAATTTTTACCCCTTTAAGTCTGTCTGAATTAATCTTAACAAAAGTATTGTTTATAGTTAGCAATAATTGTTTATTTTTTAAAAAATATTAATAAATAAACTTAGTGCTAATAAATAGTAGCTTCAAATAAAAACCTCTTATTGCATTATGCCATTAAGAGGTTTTAGTTTATAATTATGATTGTTTTTTACTTCTTTGCTTGTTCTTCAATAAATTCTTTTTTATCTAAGTACTTAATAAAAGGCATATAAACAAAGATCATCACAATAAAAGCTAAAATTCGTAAAACTAATCCTTGCCAACCCATCGAAAGAAAACTCGCAATAAATTTCGGGGTAGTCCACGGCAATCCTAAGGCAATGACCGGATTATAAGTAACTATAAAGCCACTTATTGCCCCCATATAACCAATAAAACTAGTAATAAGAGTGGACAAAATAAAAGGCACGAACATTATTGGGTTAAAAACTATTGGTAAGCCAAATATTACTGGCTCATTAATATTAAAGACATTAGGCACAGCTGCCATTTTAGCTAATGAGCGATATCTTTTACTTTTACCAAAGATTAAAATAGCAACCAACAAACTTAAAGTTGATCCAACGGCATCATTATTAGTAAAACTATTTGTAATCAAGCTAGTTTTATATGTTAAATCTACACCACTTTGAAACTGTTCAATACTAGTTAATACCATTGTATATAATAGTGGTACAATTGCAGTGTTAACAACATTAGGATGAATACCAAAGAAAAATAACGAATTAGCAACTAAAGCAATTATCACCATCGTTAATGGCGAGCTACCTAAAGAAAGAAGCGGCTGAGCAATTAAGATATTAACCAAATTAAATAATGATCCAATCGGTGTTAGGGCAAATATTATTCTAAGAATTACAATGCTAACCAAAATAATAAAAGCTACTAGCAATGGCTCAAATGACTGGGTAACCATAGGAGGTATACCTTTTGGCATTTTAAGTACCAACTTATCACTAAGCATTAGCTTACAATATAACATCGGAATGAGAATACCTAACAAAATTGCGGCAAACATTCCAGAACTACCTAAATAATCAAAGGATAACCCAGCTACATCACCAATTGTTTGTGGCATTAAAATAACAAAAGCTGCCAAAGACAAAAAACCTGCCATAAGTGGTTGGGCTTTTTGCTCCTTCTTTAATTTTACATAATTATAAGGAATAGAAAAAGCAATAAAAATAGAAATTATATTTAATGTTCCTCCCATTAATGCATCAAAGTGCAAAACCAAGCCAGCATTATTTATGGCATCCGCCACAAATTGAATAGGGAAATTAGCTAATAGCGAAAATAAAGATGCTGTCAGCGTTAATGGCAATGTATACATTAAACCATAAGAAACTGCTTGTAATACTGTACTAGAGCTAAGTTTACTAGCTAGTGGTACAAACTTATCATTTACAAAATTTTTAAATTTATTATATAATGAACTCATATTTTACCTTTCTATGGAGGAAACAATGGATCCAATAAATTCGATACTACATTTCATTAATACTGAATCACACGAATCAACCAATTACATTATTTCTAAATTTATAATAGAAAATGTGAAAATCATCCCAACCACAAATATTACTGATTTTGCTGTGGCAACAAATGTTTCTCCGGCTACTATTACTAGATACATCAAACATTTGAATTTAGATAATTATTCTGATTTTAAAAACTTTTTTAAAACTTTACTCAATGCTAATCGTAGTTCATTTTTACGTATGGACCAATTTCAATTAGATAAAATTATCATTGACCCACAAGAGTTTTTATTACAATATGCTGATGAGATTTGCGAAGCTATTAAAGATTCTGCACGCAATATCAAAATTGATGATGTCAAGTATTTAAATAAAAGAATCTTCAATTCTGATAATATAGCCATCTTAGGCTATGGTGATGCCAATTTAATCGCAAAAGATATTCAACTAGGTTATATTTTTTTCAATAAAGTGATTCATTGTGCAGATAGTTATGATAAATTAAACGATATTATTCAAACTTTTAACAATAAATCATTAATTATTGTTATATCTAATTATGGAAATTTTTTCAATCATTACCGACAACAATATCTACAAATGATTAAAAAGAAAATTCCAATAATTTGCATCACCCAAAACTTTCAATCTATGGATGTGTTTGCTTTTGAGAAAACTATTTATTTAAGTAGTATTAGAAATCTAAAAGCAGGAAATTATCCTTTCAGATTATTTAGTGATTTCTATGTCCGTTACTTACTAAACAATTATACTAAATAGCATTATCTGCAATGACTTTTTGATAATAATAATAGCTATCTTTTTTATAGCGCTTTAATGACTTTATATCAAATTCTGAGCGATCCACATAAACCAAGCCATATCTTTTTTCAAAACCTTGACCAGCACTTAAAATATCAATGAAGGACCAAGGATGAAACGCAATCAGATTAACACCATCAGTTATTGAATTTTGCATTTGTTCAATATGCGCACATAAGTAATCAATGCGATCCTTATCATGAATTCTATCAGCTAATAACTCATCTTTACTGGACCAACCACACTCTGTTATGGCAATTGGAATATCACCATAGCGATGCATTAATTCTCTAAGTCCATATCTTAAAGCGATAGGATCACAATTCCAACCCCACTCTGTATATAATAACTTATCATTAATTTTTCGCTCTATTCTCTTAAAAATTATTTCATCGTCATAATAATTATCTTTAGCCGCAACTATAGTTGAACAATACCAATTAACTCCCAAGAAATTAGCTTTTCCATCTTTCAAAAGATTTATTTGTCTATCTGTTAAGTTATAATCTAGTCCAATTTTTTTTAATTCTTTTAAGAAATATTGAGGTATCACCCCTTTAATTGCGACATCCATTGCCGAAAATGAATAAAAATCTTCTAGCTCCTTCGCAGCCAACATGTCTAAAGCACTCATTGAATATGGTAAAGTTGTAATATAAGAAATTGCTGGGCCAATAAGAATGTCTGAAGACTTAGCTTTAGCATATTTGATTACCTCCGCTTGAGCCAACCACATATTTAAATTAGCTTGATAAGCATTTTGTAATGCCTGATCATTATCTTCTATTCCAATCATTTGATAGTCTAATACTAGAACACTTTGCTCATTAATAGTAAACCAGTATTTAACTCGATCCGAAAATAAATCAATTAATAATTTTCCATAGTGCACAAAATCAATAGTAGATTGATCATTTACCCATCCACCATATTTCTCAATCAATTGCATTGGTTGATCAAAGTGATACATAGTTATCATCGGCTCAATGTCATTTTTTATTAATTCATCAATCAAATCATTATAAAATTTCACACCATTTTCATTAGGAGATTTTTCATCGCCATTAGGAAGTATCCTTGCCCAACTAATAGAAAAACGATAGCTCTTCAATCCCAACTCAACCATTAATTTGACATCTTCTTTCCAATGATGATAATGATCTGAAGCAATTTTAGTATCAGCTTGTTGTTCATTTTTTGCAAATGATCTGACATCAGTAATTGCTAAACCCTTACCATCAACATCAAATGCCCCTTCTGCTTGAAAAGCACTTGTTGCAGCTCCCCATAAGAATTTTTTTGGAAATCTCTTCATTTTCCCCCCTTTCTATTAATATTATAAATTCAAAAGAAGCAAAAAAAATATCATAAAACTATGAGACTTTTCAATTTTTTATGCTCATTTTAGTAAATATGAAAATAGCAAAAAATAAAAACTCATGCCACTATTTTGACATGAGTAATATTTATACTAATTTTTTAATTATTTGATACAGTATTTCAACATCAGTTATACTCGTAAGTTTTGATTCTTTATCAATTATTGAGGAATAAACATGAGGGATAACTTTTGGCACTTTTGCATCAAGGGCAATTTTAACTATTTCCTCAAAGTTATCAAGATCAATACCACCGGTTGGCTCAACCATAAAATTACTTTTGGCCGCTGCTTTACATACAGCCTGATATTCCTCTTTACAACTTAAACCTTTCATTGGAAAATATTTAATAGAACTAGCTCCCATTTCTTTCATTAATTCTATCGCTGTTTCAATTGGCACTATTGCTTGCGGATATTTTGAACTTAAATGTCCGGTTGCAATATTAACATAACCAACTTTACCACATGGTGATACTAAACTGTTTACTACTGTCTCATCTTGCTGTAGTTTAGCTCTGGTATAACCGGTTGCAGAAAATATTTGGTTGACATGCTGGGGCTGTAAGACTTCAGATATCTCACTAACTACTTGCCATTGTCTAGCATCTCCACCACCTAGTCCGATTGAAATAGCATTATTTGTTAATTTTTGATACTCAGAAATATCAGTTAGGGCATCTTCAATATTATCATAGTCTTTAGAAAGGAGCCCTAACAATATATGACCCTCAGTGGCATTAATTAAATCTTGCGCATTTTCTTTTGATTGTGTCAAAACATTTAAACACACTCTATCCTTATAATACTTTGGTGTCTTTTTCATCTAATTCTCCTTTACTTTAAAATTTCTTTAAATCTTTTTATAATAATATCTTTATCATCAGCCACTAGTGGACGAACATCTAAAGTTATTATTTTTTCATTTAATCTATGACTACGACAGTGAATAGCGGGATTACCATTTTTTAATTGCTTATCAATATTAAAAGCATCACCTTCTAATAATTTGATTTCCAATCGATAAATTTCTCTACCTGCTTCATCTTGAATTTCTTTTACTTCAATTTTATCAATATCACTTAAACCACTAATTAAATAGTTAATATCTTCATGCATTTTTTTAACTATTTCTCTTTCATTTCTATTATTATAGATTTCTAAAGCTTTTAAAATACCCATAATTCCTTCTTTACCAATTTTCATTGGCCTGCCAATTCCTTGATATTGCAGATGAGCATAGTGAATTAATTCTTTTTTGCCAGTAATAAATCCAGAAGTAGGACCCTCAAATGCCTTAGCACCACTATAAATCACTAAATCTGCACCTAGGTTAATATACTTATGTAAATCTTCCTCAGCAGCAGCATCAATAATTAATGGCAAATTATGTTGGTGAGCTACTTCAATGATATCATTTATTGCGATCATACCCTTTTGTACTGTATGATGACTTTTGACATAAATAATAGCTGCTGTGTTATCATTAATTTCATTAATAATATCAGCTTTAGCAACTTGATTAACTAAACCTGCTTCTACAACTTTACCACCACCTAACTTAATCATCGAAGAAATTGGTGCTCCAAATCCTACACAATGACCCTTAGGGATAATAACTTCATTTTTTAAGCCTGTAGAATCTGGTAGATTCCTAATATCTTTCATATCATCCTTGGCAATTACTGCAGCTACACTGATCGCAATACCAGCTGAAGCAGAAGAAGTAATTAGACTAGCCTCTGCCCCCGTGAATTTACTTAATAATTCACCAGATTTTTCAAAGAGATCATCAATCACTACATAACTTTGACCACCCTGAATCATAGCTCTAGCTACCTCATCATTAATAGTAGAAACACCAAGAGCGGTCATTCGACCACTCGCATTAATTGTTCTTTTCAATCCTATGGATTCATAAATATTATTACACATTATAAAACAATAGCTCCTAAAATCATTGCACCTAAAATAGCACCACCAGTCATTTCTTTACCCCAAAGATAGAAGACAACCGCACCAAGTAATGAGCCAATACCAGTCCATGGATTGTATTGAGCTGAAGTAATAATAATCATTGGTCCTAAATAGCGACCTGCAGCATTACCAGCCCCCATCATAATTTCTGTACCCCCAACTGCAACTCCATCTGGTACAAATTTTCTAATACCCATAATGATACAACCGATAATTAAACCGATTCCTGCACCCACCAATAATGCAAAGATAAAATTATCAAATGGAAAGGTAACTCCCATTGATAAAAGTAAAGCTGGAATTCCAATTCCCACACCTGTCATTAGTGAACCACCAATATCTAAAATCCCAACTAGTGGTCCTTCTAAAATTCTAGCAATTAGAAAGCCAGCTGCAAAACCAGCTGCTGCGGTAAAATCACCACCATCTAACCCATCTTTTAACATTTGTACAATTGCCAAATCATTAAAGGCACCGGTTCCAAAGTTAATATAAAGAAAGGTACCTGCAAAAATTGCTGAAGCAGCACCAATAATTAACAAAATAAAAGTAGAATCTTTTAATAAAAAATCATTGAATTTATTCATAAAACCATTAGAATTATTCATTGTAATTTTAGTGTTTTCTGACATATTATCCTCCTTATAAACCTAAAGTTCCAAAGAACCCTCTGAAGTAAGCAATCGCAACAAACATAATTACAACAATAGTAATTAAAATTCTTACTACATTATTTTTGTAACCATTTTGCTCTGCTGACTTCCCAATTAAAATACCCAAAACAATACCTGGGACTGCATTACCCGATACTAAAGCAGAAACACCACCTAAAACAGTCCCCCATAATCCAGTTTTCTTACCAGCGTCAATAGCAGCCAACCAAAAAATAACCGGCATTACTGGATTTAACAACCAAGAAGTAGCAGGTCCTAAAATCTCACCAGCAATTACAGATAAATTGCTAGGAATAAGTGAAGCCGCAGTATTTAAAAATGATACTAAAATAGCTCCAATTATAGAGCCAGCCACAAACATTTTAGCTGGATTGTGTAAAGTCTCAGTAATATTCCTATTTCTACTCATAATAGCTGCTGCTGACCAGTTTGGCACTATACGATGGAAGACATCACCAGTTAGAGCACCACCAGCTAAAGCTGAAGCTGCCGCATTAAACAAAAATCCTAAAACAAATGAAAAATGGGAAATTGGATCACCATTACAA
>JBKDZL010000097.1:0-4298 GCA_047971145.1 Erysipelotrichaceae bacterium | reverse complement strand
CTATGTATATGTAATGTATATACATTTAATATAATGACTAGATAAAGAAGAGCAAGCTGTGCTTGCTCTTAAGTTTATTTGCTTCCCATTAAATAATGGAAGCCTTCAATTTTAGGAATGTTCGGGTTGATACCTAAATCTTTAGACAACAGATAAGCAATTAATTGTAGTGGTAGGATATATTCAAATACTGAATAGTCTTTATCATCTACAAAGACATTACTTAAATTACGTTTCTTTTCTTCAACATTGCCGATAAGATAATGGAAAGGGGTATAGTCTTTTAAGAATTCTGCTAATCGTACTCCACGTTTTTTAGTATCACCCTCTGGGACTAGATAGAATAAGAATACTTTCTCATCTATAGAGTGATAGATACCATGCATGAACTCTTCTAATTCATAACCTTCTACACCATAACGAACCGCTTCTTGAATTTTAAGTCTACCTTCCAGAACATTAGCATAGTTATTACCATAACCAACTAATAAAATTCTATTTGCTCCTTTTAATTCAAAAGCATTTCTTTCATACCATTCAATTGTTGTATCAATGATTCTAGTTTGGTTAGCCACAGTCTTTTCGATACGTTTAATATTATCATCATATTCACTTTGACTAATAGTACCTTTATACAAGGCTAATTCTAAACCTAGAAGCATTAAGATCAACATAGTTGCCTGATAACCTTTAGTCTTAGGTCCAGCGTATTCAGGACCACATGATAATTCTAATTGATATTTGGCAGCTTCACTTACCCTATTACCATCATCATTAGCAGTTAATGAAGCTGTAATAGCACCATTTTCAGTTCCGTAGTTTAGTGCCTTAACTGTTGATAAGCTCTCCCCACCCTGCGAGATACCAATAATTAATGTTTTATCACTAACTATTTTCTCGGCATCTACAAAAGGGATTGGATAATAAGCTTCACAAGGAATCTTAGTTAATCTTTCTATTAAAGACTTCGCAGCATATCCTCCATGATAAGAAGTTCCTGAACCAGTAATAATGATTTGATCCAAATCTATATCTTTTACATTATCAAACACTGGTTTTAAAATTTCTTTTTTGTTTTTAAGGATATTAGTTAAGGAAGATGGAGTCTCCCTAATATACTCCATCATTGCAGTTTCTGAAACATTTCTTTTATTTTTACTCATTATAGTACTCCTACATATACACCAACTGCACTTAATACGATAATTAATAATAATAAAATTGTAGTTGAAACTTTCTTACGTAATAACTTCCAAATCAACAATGTTGTGCCTAATGGTAATAAGGCTGGGAATATTGAATCAACAATATCTTGAATAACTACTGTTGCATCTCCCATTTCAATTACAAATGGTGTACTTAATGAAACCATACTTGCAATCATACCACCAATAACAACCAGACCAAGGATTTTAGCAGCATCCATGATTTTATCTAAGATACCACCTTCTCCTGCTTCTTCCACGAAACTTAAACCTTGTTTATAACCTAATTCAGCTCCTTTTAAACGAACATAAATATTTGGAATGTTATAAACTAAGAAGAAGATAATAGCACCTAGAATATTTCCTTCAATTGCCATAGGAGCACCAATACCAGCACCAATAATTCTAAATGTTCCCCAGAAGAAACTATCACCAATACCAGCTAAAGGTCCCATTAAGGCAACTTTTACAGAGTTCACAGATTCTACATCAAATGATTCTTTATTCTTAGCGTGTTGTTCTTCAAACGCCAAGGTTGCACCAAGAATGAACGGAGTCATTTGTGGTGTAGTATTGAAATAAGCAAGGTGTCTATGCAAAGCTGCACTTAAATCTTCTTTTTCAGGATATAACTTTTCTAAGAAAGGTATCATTGCATAAGCAAAACCTTGAGACTGTAACCTTTCATAGTTGAAACTTCCTTGAATAGCCGATCCACGAATAGCTAATCTTCTGATTTCTTTATCAGAAAACATAAACTTATTATCAGTTGTATTATTTTGTACTTTGTTTTCCATTATAGATCGTCTCCCTTCTTAGCACTTAAGCTATCTTTTAAGAAATATACTATTACTGCAATAATTGCACCAATCACTGCTACAGTAATTGAATTAATATTTGCTACCGCAACTAAAACAAACCCTAATGCTAAGTAACCAATATATTTTTTGTCGAATGTAATGTCAAGTAATAATGCTAAACCAATTGCAGGTAATACTCCACTGGCAACTCTTAAACCATCCATAACCTGATCAGGGATAACACTTACAATATAGTTTGCTGCATCACTACCAAATATAACTCCTAAGAAAACAACGATTGCTGGACAAATAAAGAATAAAGCAGCTCCATACCACATTGTTCTAGCAACACCCTTCGCATTGCCTTCATCAGCAAATTTATCTGCTCTATGTTGCCAAGCAGAGTTAACAGTTCTTACAAAGATACCGATAAAGTTAGCTAACATAGCGATTGGTAAAGCTAATGTAACTGCAGTTCCAATTTCTAAACCAGATAAAATTGCGAATGCAGTACCTAAGATACCACCAACGTTAGTATCTGCAGGGGTAGAAACCCCAATACCAACAAATCCCATAAAGATTAATTCCAAAGAACCCCCCATGATAATACCAGTACCAACATCACCTAGTATTAAACCAACAATTGGTCCTAAAATTAATGGTCTATCTAACATGTTTTGTCCAAAGATACGACTATCTAATTGTCCTAAACCAGCTAGAATTCCCAATAATGTAGCTTGTAAAACTAATACCATATTATTTTCCTCCTTTTAAAACTTCTTTTTTCATATGTTCAAGATAGAATCTATTATCTAATGTTCCAACTTGACCAAAAACTTCTAAGCCCTTGGCACTTAATTTTTCTAAATACTCTATTTCTTCTTTATTTAGAAAAATCTGTCTATCAATTTGAACCTTATCTACTTCTTTACTTTGTCTTAATCCTCCAATATTAATTTGTGTAATGTATGGAGACTCTTCAACAAGTCTATACGCATCAGCAATACTCTCTGCAATAACAATCGCATGCTTATTAAGAATACGCTCATCATTCAAAATCTTGATGCCATCTTCCATAGTCAAAATCCTTAAATCAGCACCAGCTGGTTTAGCTAATTTAATAGACATCTTTTTTACTGCGTCTGTAGCGGCAGAATCATTTGCTATTACAATAAAGTTTGCCTGTAATTTAGAAGTCCATGCTACTGCTACTTGACCGTGTAGTAAACGGTCATCAACTCTTAGAAACATAATCTACCTCCTAACATGTTTGCGCTTACATGATACTTTCATTTAATCACGATAACAATAAATGTCAATACATTTAAAAATATGTATAGATATTACTATACATTTATTAATAATCAATAGTTATGGCTATCAAACTAGTTTTAACAACATAATTAATACATTCAAATGTATATACTTATATAGATATTCTTATGATAATATTTACTTAGGAGGATTTAACAATGGCAAAATACTTAATCGCTACTCATGGTGAGTTAGCAGAAGGTTTTTTATCATCTTTAAAAATAATAATTGGTGATTCAGTCCAGATGGATGTAGTTAACACATTTATGGAAGACAACTTTAACTTAGAGGTATGTGTAGAAAATAAATTGAAAGAATACTCTGATGATGAGCAACTAATTGTCTTTACAGATTTAGCTGGTGGTAGTGTTAATAGAGAATTTATTAAATACCTACAAACAAAAAATATTATATTAATAACAGGTGTTAACTTAGCTCTAATCCTATCAGTGGTAGTAACAAACCAAGACACTTACTCTATTGAGTCATTAAAAAACACAATCAATGAAGCAAAAGATCAAATTGTGTTATGTAATGAGCTGTTAGATTAAGTTTAAACAATATTTATGGCCTGTAAATATTTTTTGTGTAAATGCCTAATTCCATAAGTAGAATTATTTAGTAATTATCTCGAGTAATCAAATAATTACTATTTTTATAATCTTATCATAATGATAATCTCTGTCAATGATCAACTAGATTCTGTCTTCAAAGATAATCTGTAAACTAGAATATATCACCACCAATTCCTATGTGGATAGTCCATTTATCAGTGATTTTATCTTGAGTTAGATATAGTGACTTAAACAAACTATCATCACTAGGAAACACCTTTTCATTTTTATCATAACCCATATGTTTATCAAATTCTGCATCTAACATTTCTTGTAGGGTATCACCTAATAAATCTTTTAATGCATTAGTTATATCTGCTGGTGATTTAACATCAAATTCTTCTATTATGTTTTTTGATTAATCG
>JBKDZL010000096.1:0-2125 GCA_047971145.1 Erysipelotrichaceae bacterium | reverse complement strand
ACCTAATATTTTTCCATCACTACCGAATAATAGTTTGAGATGGATTGGGCTAGCATTTGGATAATAACCAGCATGAGAATTAGGATGAATATGAATAGCAGTGAAATCAATTCCTTTGTTTTTTAATAGTCGTTCACTATTTCCAGTTGAAGCAACCGTTAACTCAAATACTTTAGCAACCGACGTTCCTTGAGTTCCGGTGTAGTCAATTGGCAAACCATTAATAATATCTGCAACTAGACGACCTTGACGGTTAGCCGGCCAAGCAAGGGGAATATTAGTTGGTGATTGATCAACAAAGTCTGGAACTTCGATGACATCTCCAATAGCATAAATATCCTTGATATTTGTTTCAAAGGTTTCTGATACTTTAATTGCTTGTTTGAATCCAAGCTCGACACCAGCTTCTTTAGCCAGAGTATTTTCAGGGATAACACCAATAGAAAGAATGGTCATATCAGTGGCTAATGTTTTACCACTTGTTAATAACAATGATTTGCCCTCATCTTGAAACTCTTTTAAACCATCGTTTAAGTATAAGTCAACACCATGCAAGTTCATCTGCGAATGTAGTTGTTGGGCCATTTCGATATCAATATTAGGCATAACTTGTGGAGCCATCTCAACTAATTGAACATGGATACCGATTTCTTTTAAGTTTTCCATCATTTCAAGTCCAATAAAACCACCACCAATAACAGTTGCAGTCTGGACATTATGTTGTTTAATGTAGTGTTTGATTTGGTCCATATCAGGAATATTTCTTAAGCTAAACACATTTAAAGCAGAACCAATTCCATTGATTGGTGGAATAAAAGCTTTTGCGCCTGTTGATATAATAAGTTTATCGAAACTTTCTTTGTATGTTTTATTAGTCGGATGATGATGAATGGTTACTTCTTTTTTTTGACCATCGATTTCAGTCACTTCAGAAAAATTTCTAATATCAATGTTATATTGGTCTTTCATACCCTCTACGGTTTGAAGTAATAAATCATCCCGTTCTTTTATCACATTTCCAACATGATAAGGTAAACCACAATTAGCAAAGGAAATATATTCTCCTTTTTCAAATAAGATAATTTCTGTGTCTTCGTTTAAGCGTCGTAAACGAGTTGCAGCTGTTGCGCCACCTGCAACACCACCGATAATAACTACTTTTTGCGACATAATAATTCTCCTTTAATTTATATTAGTAAGTTTAAATGATAGACAAAATAATATGTTACCTGTTTAATATACCCTATAAGTTATATAAGGACAAGGAGATAATAATTATGTTTAGTTTTTTTAGTAAAATACCATCTATTTCTACACAAGAGTTAGAGAGAAAATTATCAGAAAAGATAGTACTATTAGATGTAAGAACATCAGCAGAATTTAAAGGTGGTCATATTTATCAAGCGATTAATAAACCCTTAGACAAAATGAATACCTACAACGGTAAAGAGAAGAAAGTTTATGTGATTTGTCAATCAGGTATGCGAAGTAAAAAAGCTGCTAAAACTTTGAAAAACAAAGGTTACGATGTTGTTAATGTGCGTGGTGGTATGAGCCAATGGCGTGGTAGCGTAAAACGAGGAAAATAAGAAAAGAGGACTAGTTATGTTTAAATCAATAGGAATGCCAGAATTTTATCAAGAGGCAAAAAGAAATCAATTTGAAATAATAGATGTTAGAGAAGTTTTTGAATACGAGATGGGACATATACCAGGATCAGTGAATATGCCATTAAGTGAGTTAGGAGATAAGTTTGAAGAGTTGAAGAAAGAAACAGCTTATTTCTTAATTTGCCAATCAGGTTCCCGTTCAGCCATGGCAGGAGAATTCTTAGGTATGCAAGGCTATGATGTGACTAATGTTTTAGGTGGTATGGGCTCATGGCCAGGAGATGTGGCGTAATAGGTTAGAATAACTAATCTCTAAGAAACTTTCGGCTTGTTTTCCTAGAGATTATTATCAAAAGTTGTGGTGTAGGTTATTTACTTATACCGCAACTTCTTTTTTATTGATATTGAGAACCATTATCAATTAGTGTATATTTAATATTAAATACATGTGTCTTAAAAAGGAGTTTTTAAATGGAAATTTTTTGGACGACTATAAATGATATTATAGATGAAAC
>JBKDZL010000095.1:0-7634 GCA_047971145.1 Erysipelotrichaceae bacterium | reverse complement strand
TTGGTGATATAATCACCATAATCCCTACTGCTAATATTTATCATATTAACATCACCTTCTTTCTATATAAGTTGTTTGCTTCTTGTTTTTATTATATATTATTTTATTGTATTTAATCAATTCTTATTATCTATGCATCCAGGAATATAATTATACATATATGCACATATACGCAACTTAAAACATAAAAAGAGAACTTTCTATTTCTCCTTTTTTATTTATCACTGATATTTATAAACTGTTGGTCTAGATATATTTAAAGCCTTCGATATTTCCGTTACTGTTGCGTTAGGGTTTTCTTTTATATAGTCTTTCACTATTTTTTCTTTATTCGGTCTACCGTTACCATCTCTCCATTCTCCATCTGGATAATCTATGTCTTGTACTGCTCTTGCTCTTTTTAAATGTTCTTTCTGACTTCTTCCGTTTCTTTTGTTTTTAGTAATTGATATAGCCGTTATTTTTTCAATATCTGATCTTGGGAATGTTTTGTATTTGTAATCATAACATTCTAATGCAGATTTAACATCTTCTTCAGTAAAAGGCTCTGGATTAATGTTATTCATTATTGATAATGTGCTTAAGGCGTCATTTTCTAATTTTTCAAATGAAACACCAGATTTAATAGCATAAATAGCTAAAGCCATAACTGCATAGTACCTATGACCGTAAGTAGCTTCATTTTGAATTTTTTCAAACCACCACTCATATAAACCTTTATGAGTTACCCAAGTATTTTTAGGCTCTTTATTAACTACTATACGTTCATACCACTCCGGGTAAAGTTCTTTCGCTTCTTCTATGGTTGTCTTGCTTTCTTTATATAGTTTTGAAAAATCTACTTTTCTTTTTTCAGACAAAAAACTATTCAAATATTCAACAGTTATTTTAGTATTATCTTCTGGTGATTTAAAAGCTCTTACACAACCTTTTTTATCTTTAGTTAAAGAACCTACTGTTCTAAATCCTTGATTAATGCCTTGAAATTGCTTATTTTCTTCATGACTTGTATGTTTATTCCACATTAAATCAGTTAATTGATATTTTAATTCCTTTAATGCCATTTTAGTACCAGGATAAAGGTCTGTTGGTTTATCAAATACAAAATAAGAGTGTATACCCCACCCACTTAAAGAAATAAAACTAGGTTTAGGATAAACACCATTATTAATTCCATAAATATAATTATATAAACGCGATGGCCCAACATAGTCAATATCAAAAATGAGAGCATAACATTTACTAGCATTATTTAAAGTATTTTTTTTACCAAAATAAGTTAAACCACTCAAAATACTAAAATCACACTTCTGTAAATCTTTTAAACTTTCAAAAAAAGTATCATCAAACATAACTCTTTTAATAGTTTTATCTTTATTAATTCCTATTCCTATTGGATTAGTTTTAAAATCATTCTTATCAATATTTTCTTTTTGCAAACAACCAGTACCTATTTTAAAAAGACTAGTATAAAAATCAACATCACTAACTTCTTCATAATTAAACTCTTCTAAAACACCCGACAAAGCTTCTAACATATAACACCTTTCTCTTAATATACATCTGAATCAGCATAAATTTCTGCATTTAAACCTACTGACAACAATAATACAGAGATAGATAATATAAATACTTTTTTTATGATCTCCTCCATTCTCTATCAATTGTATGATTCTTATATTTTCATTATACTCCTATGTTAAATAAATAACAAATTTTTAAGAAACTTTTTCATTTGTTATTTATACTTATAAACAGTTGCTCTGAATGGCTTATTTATTTGAACTCTCATATGTTTTAATATATGAGAATTACTTTCTGGTATTTTTATTCTTACTAGCAATCGCAAATAAACAAGTATCTTCAAAATTCTCTAAACTCGCAATAAATCTTTTGGCAATCTAGCCCACTTAATCATGGTTATTTCCTCTTTGTTTGATTTTATTATATAATATTATTAACAAAATAATTTTACAAAGGAGCAGATATGAAAACAGTATATTTAATTAGACATGGACAAACCTTATTTAATCAACAAAAAAGAATTCAAGGATGGTGTGATGCACCTTTAACTGAGTTAGGAATTAAACAAGCAAAAATTGCTAAAGAGCATATTGATAAACTAAACATTACTTTTGATGATGCCTTTAGTTCTACCTCAGAGCGCGCCTGCGACACTTTAGAGCTAATTACCAATATTCCCTACCAAAGAGTAAAAGGTCTTAAGGAATGGAACTTTGGACGCTTAGAAGGATTCAGTGAAGCTTTAAACCCACCTTTGCCTTATAAAGATTTCTTTACTCAATTTGGTGGTGAGGAAGAACTAGCATTTAGAACTAGAATTGTAACGACAATTGATAAGTTAATCAATAACTCAAAAGGCAATAATATTCTAATCGTATCCCACGGAGCAGCCATTGCCCACTTCTACTTAAATTGGGAAAAATACAGCTCAGTTAAACGACAAGGAAGCATTAAAAACTGCAGTATTCTAAAATATCATTACACCAACAACCAATTTATCTTACAAGAGATAATTGAACATGATTTTAGTTCAATTAGCTAAGATGAAACACTAAGCAAAAATTGGTTCTTTAATCTACACATTAATAATACAAGCAATAAAGTTGAAAAAGCTTTTAATCTATGTTACTTTTATTATATGGATAAGAAAAAATCAAGAGAAGACTATTTAGAAACTATTTACTCCCTCTCATTAGAGAGAGAATTAGTACGAGCAATTGACATCGCAAGAGAAAGAGACTTTTCTCGTCCGAGTGTTAGTATTGCCCTAAAAAAATTGGTAATTGATGGCTTAATCAATATCCAAGAAAATGGTAATATAGTTTTGACAAGAAAAGGTTTACCACTAGCAATTCATACCTATGATAAACATCAAACTATCGCAACACTATTAATGAATATGGGAGTAAGTAAAACTACCGCCTATGATGATGCTTGTAAGATGGAACATGGTATTAGCGATGAATCATTAGATAAAATAAAAGACTTTATTGGTCAGTGCTATATTCTATCTAAAAACAAAAAAGAGCCCTTCAGTTGCCAAAATGCTCTATTTGACTAAACTAGTAACGGATACCAATTGGTATCCGTTTCTTTTTAACTGTTCTCTTCTTTACTATCAGTATAACTGATTCTTAAGCGGCGTCTAAATCCTTCTCCTTCTGATAAAGTTTTGATATTATCAAATTCTTGTAAAACTTGATGTACTACCTTACGCTCATCATTAGGCATCGGATCTAATAAAACATCAATTTTTGTTTTCTTTACTTTACTAGCTTCTCTTTTGGCAATAGCTTTAAGTTTTTCATAGCGCTCAATTTTATAATTATTAATATCGACTAATAAATAAAATCTTCGTCTAAAGGTTGCATTAGTTGCAGCCCTTACAACATTATTAATAGCCCTTAGAGTAGTACCATTTTTTCCAATTAAAATAGCATTGTTATCAGCATTCAAATTAACTTTAAAAGTATTATCCTCTAATGCAATGCCTACCTCAATATTGATCTCTAAATCAGCAAAGAATTTCTTAAGGTATTCAACTATAAATTTAGAAACATCACTAATGACATAAGCTTCAATGACAACTTTATTACCTAAGCCAAACATCCCATTTTTTTCTTCTAAAATGTTATAGGTAATATCTTCAATTTCACAATTTTTTTCTACCGCTATTTTTGCTAATGCTTCTTCTAAAGTTTTACCCTCATATTTAAACATTGTCTATATGCCTCCTTCTAATAAATATAGTTTTAAGAATATTCATTGTGGCAGAAATTAACCAATATAAAGACATTGATACAGGCCAATTAATACCGATAAAGGCAAACATTGCTGACATACCAATATTCATTCCCATCATATTAGGAGTTTTAGGTTGTCCAGGACGACGTCTTTGATTCTTCTTAGCTAATAATTGTGGTAACATCATGCTTAAGAATTGCAGACCAATTGCAATTGCCAAAATAGCCATGAACATAAACTGTCCCTCTGCAATTGCTTTCATCGGACTAGTCATCATTGGAGTGCCAAATAATTCAGCACTCAAAACAACATCAGCCCTTTGCACTGCATAATAAACCGCAATCATAATCGGCATTTGTAAGAAAGGCCCCGCCATTGAACCCAAAGGATTACTAATGCCATGCTTTTGATATAATGCCATCATTTCTCTATTCATTTGCATTTTAGAGTTTTGATCATTTTTACCTGCGTATTTATTTTGTAAAGCCCGCATTTCTGGCTGAAGTGCCTGCATTTTTTGTTGGGCAACCGTTGAATTTTTAGTTAAGGTAATAGTTAAAAGATTAATTAGAGCAGTAGCTAAAACAATACCACCCACAGGACCAATATACTTACCAGAATAATTGATTAACTGCGCAATAGGATAAACGATAAAAGTTTCAAACCAACCATCAGTTTCTAACATATCACTAAAGCTAGTATGATCATAAATTATTGCGTCTTCAACTAAAGCACCATTTTTATCTATTGCAGTACGACAGCCCGACAACAACAATACCCCCATAATTGCTAATGCAACTAACCAAAATTTTCTATTTTTTAAGATTTTTTTCATAAACTCTCCTCAGGATTAATCCTATATTTTCACTTTGTTATAAAGTGATATTAATAATTTTAAATTATCTTCATATTTTTTAATATCATAACTAGCTCTAACGATTATTATTGTATCAAATTTCTCATTAAAATTATAGAGCTTATTGCAGATATCTCTAATTTGTCGTTTAGCTTTATTACGTTTTACAGCATTGCCTAACTTTTTAGTCACTGAGATTCCAACTCTACTAGATGTAGAATTAGTACGCTTCTTTACATAAAGAACTAAACTTCCACCATGATAATAATGCCGATGTTGGATAATTTGAGTAAATTCATCACTTTTTAAAATTCTAAATTTTTTCTTCATTAGATAAAAAAAGCCACTAACCAGTGACTTATGCCGATAATACTTTTCTTCCTCTAGCACGACGACGAGCTAACACTTTACGTCCACCTACTGTTTTCATCCTAGCTCTAAAGCCGTGAGTTTTTTGGTGTTTTCTTTTGCTTGGTTGATAAGTTCTTTTCATAATTACACCTCCAATTTATGCATAATGCTTTAATATTATAAGCTAAACTAACACGATAGTCAAATGAACTATTGTAATTTAGCGCACTTTTCAGTAATTTTTATCAATTTATTAATTTAAAAGAATACTGTTATACGCAATAAGCTTTAAATTTGTCTGCACTAATTAGTTTCATCATGATAACGATTATAAACATCATCTAAAAATAACTCTAATTTATCAGCCCAAAAATCTAATTTTAATGCTCGATATATTTTAACTAATTGATAATCAGTCCCTGGATATAAAGTACCAACCTTCTCATTTGCACTACCAAATGCCCCTAAACCAAAAAATATTAATAAAATCACAAGAGCTGAGCTAACCCAAATCTTTAGCTCATGTTGATAGAAAATAACCATACCACATAAGGCTCCAACAACAAAACCGCCAAGATGACCTTCCCAAGAAACACTAGGATGCATCGACATGGCAATATTAATCACAAATAAAAGAGAATACTCAATAATAACAATTGGTTTGGTTATATAGCCAGTACGACAATGTAAAATCACTAAGCAACCTAATAAACCAAAAAAGCCACCACTCATACCAAAAGCTAAGTTGGCACTATTGGTAGCCCAAACTAGCAATGAGCCACCCACTATCGAAAATATTAATACCAGAAAATACCTAAACTTCCCAAGTACATCTTCTAATAGTAAACCAAGATTGAGCATCGCAACCATATTAATCAATAAATGCAAAGGATTAGTATGAATAAAAGCAGAAGTAATAAAACGATAAAACTGATTAAATACGACAATAATATTGCGATAATAAGCTCCAAAAGCAATAGAAACTGCAAAAACATCAAAATCAGGATCTAAATCCGTTACATAGCGAATAGCCACAAAGATTGCAAAACAAACCGCAATAATCACAAAAGTAACCCAAGGCATTTTCAACTTTTTTCGCTTAATAACCATTTTTTTAGCCTTAGCCTTACTAGCTGACATAGTGCTAGAGTGAATATCTTTTAACTTTTCTTCCTTTAGATTATCAACAACAGTAGTATGTGCAATATCTGTATTTCCAACACCATAAAGGTTAACTTGTTTTTTATTATCAAGTTTTAATTTATTATTTTTCTCTACAAATAAATTAGCTGAAATCATGTCTTCCCCATCTTCCATTGTACTGTTATGCTTAAATAAATGAAACTATGATTGTGCTTAGTTATTATTTTCAAAAAAGACTAAACACAAGTTTCATTATAAACTTAATTAGTAAATAAATAAACCCTTATTTGAAATTGTAAACATTATCTATTATGTTTATTAAAAATATTTATTAGTAAAATCTTACATATTAATATTTGGTAAGTGATGATTAATATAATTTTATTATAGCATGTAAAAATATTTTTGTTTGTATTATTATCTCGATTGCAATTAAAAAGACTAATTATTTAAAATTAGTCTTTTTTGATTAAAGTAATTAAGCAGCGTTTTCTTCTAATTCTTCCTCTTCCTCATCTTTACGACGTCTCCATAAGATTATTAAGAAGAATAATGTTGCGATTGCTAGTGCTAATAAGCCCCATGGCATCATCCAACCAAAAGCATCCGCTTCAACAATTCGATCTAGCTCACCTGTAACCTTTACAGTAAAATTATCTTGTAATAAGTATACTGTTTCACCATCTTCATTAGTTACTCTTGATTGCTTATATGCAACCACCATTTCATAATCGCCATTTTCCAATACATCTAATACTTCAATATTTAAAATAGATAGTGGTGATAATTCAGTATCAGTTTCAACATTGCGTGCTTCAGCATTTGCTAAGCCCAAAATTCTCTCAGCTGTTACACCTGTCTCTATCCATCCTTTTAAATCATTGATATCTACACTGATATCATCGGCATCAATTGTCCAAATACCAGCTGACACATAATCTTGCCATTTAGCAGTTAAATTCAAACCATTCTCAGGCATACTGATAGATCCACTATAGAGAGTATCACCTACATACCATCCTAAGAATTTATAAGCAAATTTCTCAGGCAAGCTATTAGCTAAGTCAACTTGACTACCAACATTAGCAGTAATACTACTTACAGCACTTCCACCATTACTATCAAAGTTAATAGTTGCTTCTTTGATTGTTGGACTCCATACTGCTCTTAGGGTAACATCATTAGCACCCATTCTCATACTACCATTAACAGTTCTACCATTATAATACCAACCATTAAAGTCATATTCTTCTCTATCAGATGTAGGTAGAGCTACATTTGCACCATAAGCTCTTGTAATAGCAGAGATAGATCTACCACCATTAATATCAAAGTTGATAGTATATTGATTCACACTATATTGTGCATATAAAGTCATATTAGCTTCAGTAACAGTATCAGTGGCAAAATTCCAGTGTGTACCACCTGTAGCAGCAGTATACCACCCTGTAAAGCTATGACCAATTCTACTAGCATTACCAGGATTAACTACTAACTCACCTGCTTTTAAAGCTTG
>JBKDZL010000094.1:0-3097 GCA_047971145.1 Erysipelotrichaceae bacterium | reverse complement strand
AATCTTATCTTCACAAAATGCTTCTACTAATGATTCTTCTTTATCATCTAACTTTAAATTTATTTTATTTAAGAAAATTTCTCTCATTATTTAGTCTCAGCTACCGCTATTAACTTACCTGTTTTTTCTAAGTACTCAAAATCCATCTTTATCATCTCTTTTATTTGACTTGAGGTAGTCAGACCTGAGTAATTATAGTCATTTGCATCTGTGAATATGTACATATTTGGTACAGTTTGTCCAGCGTCACTATATGAAGAATTTTCTTCGATAATTCCATCCAATTTGTTAAAAAATTCTTCTACTTCATATGTATATACCGAGCTAGATTTAGACTTTAATTTAATTACATTATTTCCATTAGCTACTACATTAATCCTTTGTTTTTGTTTTAATAAACCAAAAAGTTTCGGCTTTACTACTTCAACTTCAAATGCTGAGAAAAATTTAGTATTTGATATATTACTTACATTATTTGAGGAAACATCATATCCCAAAGCAATTTTCTTTTTAATATCTTTGATTGATACACCAGTTTCTACCGCTCCTTCATTTAAATTAGAAGCTGCAGTTGCAGTTGCTATTACTATATTCTTTTGCGTATCAATCTTTACATCGATTTTAATCGTTTCTTTTTTTGCACCAGATTTTATAATTTTATTCATTACATCTTGTCTAATTTTTTTAATATCATCATTTGTTGGGTTCATCACACTTCGTTCAATTTGTTCTCTAAGGATTGCAAGTCCAACACCAATTGTTGAAATATATGGTGCATTTTTCGCAACTTTTGCTTTTATTCCATTCTTTTCACCTAAAGCATAAGTTATAATCGAGGCACTTCCTCCTCCTCCGATAAGTTCTAAAAATGTCTTGTCTACTTCATATTCCGTAATTAGTTGTTGTACTATTTTATCAACTTTTGCCATTGCAATATCCACAACACTTTGTGCCACTTCTTTAGCTGACTTGCCTAAGTGATCACCTAACACTTCCCATGCGTGTTCATTAGCTTTCTTATTTCCATAAGCATAATCACCCTCAGGAACATATCCTAAAAAGTTAACCGCTCCAGCAAGTGTATATGAATACGATTTATCCCCATTTGAGATCAATGCATAATCGTCAGGGTCGCCATTACATGGAGAAACCATCTTTACATTATAGTTCGTGAAATCTTCATTAGCAAAACATTCGTATTCAACACCAGCAAGATGTGCACTTCTTGGTCCTACATCTGCAATTGAACTATTTTTTAACCTAATCATCGAACCACCTGCTATTGCAAGCGTTCTTACATCTAGAGCTTTCATATAAGTTTTATGTTTCCCAACAATCGCATTATTGATAATAACTTCTCCTGATTTTATCAAAGAAATATCTGTCGATGTTCCACCTGCCTCTAAGAAGATACCATCTGTTACCTTTTCATATATCAAGGCCCCGGCTACTCCTGCAGCTAATCCTGATAACATTGTTAATATAGGTCTATGTTTCATCTCTGATATAGACATAACTCCACCATCAGCACGCATAATCATTAATTCGCTTGGAATTCCCAGATTTTTTACAACCGTTTCTGTCATCTCTGCTGTCTCTAACATCTTCGGTATTAATGATGCATTTACCACAGCTGTTCTAGTTCTTACTTTTAATCCATATAGTTCTGATATAGTATGAGCCATTGTTGAAGACTTACCTAGCCTCTCACATACTTCATTTGCACGAATTTCATGTTCTGGATTATCAATTGCATACTCTTGAGTAATTACAAATACTTCTACACCTCTACTATCTAATGCGTTAATTGCTTCTTCAATTATCTCATCACTTATTGTCGCAATATCAATGTATTCATATTCCATTTCTAAGTATTTATTATCAGCTAATTCAATATTACTAACATTCATCTCTTTGTTAGCTGTTTTTGAACTACCAATTCCTATAATCCCTACTTTTGCCACATCTCCTTCTAACAACGCATTCGTTGCTTGAGTTGTACCATGTGCAATGAATACTACATCTTTGACATCTAATTTTAATTCTTCTAATAATTCACTTACTATTTGTGTGATTCCAAAGGCAACACCTTTGTCATCACTGTGCGTAGTTGGAATTTTCTTTATTGCTAAAATTTCACCAGTTGCATTATCAATAATAACTGCATCTGTAAATGTTCCACCTACATCAATACCAATTCTTACTTTACTTTTCATTTTTATCCTAACATATCAGGAGCAATTAAAACACCTACAAATAGAATTATAAATGATAATATCATACCTAATGCAAAAGTGTTTTTTGTTACTTCTATATTTTCATATTTTCCAAAATCTGACAACCATAAGTTATGTGAGTTTGTTGGATCACCAAATGATTGCATATTTGTTAATGCTCTTAATGCAAATATTGTTGCAACTGGTGAGAATCCTGCTGCTGCAAATATCGTTGGAATACTTCCACCAATTCCGTACATGTTTAATGGACCTCTATATAGTACTAATGGTGTACATAAAGTAAACCCCAGCACAAATACCCAAGGGTTACTTAGGTAGCCTACTACCATTTCAATGAATGGGGCAATTAAAGGTGTTACAGTATAATATTGGAAGCCTTTTATTAAAATACCTAAGCCGATGAATAATACTAACGCACCAGCAACTGCATTAATCCCTTCAATAAATGAAGAAGTCAATAAGTTTTGCTTTTTTTTAACCTTAGATGTAAATAAAGCCCATAAGATACCACAAGTAATTGCAACTTCAGGAGATACTAAATCTACACTCGGATTTACAACTGTAATTACTTTACTTAGCATTATTACAATTATAGGAACTGCAATCGATAATAAAGCTATATTTGATACTTTTTTCTCGTCGCTTAAATCACTTACATATTTAACAAATAATGTTTTTCTCATTAGTACTAAAATATAAATTAACGATACTACAACTACAATGGCAAAGATGATGTAACTCATGTTCGCAATCATCATGTAGTTTTCATCAGCTGTCATTCCTGTTCCTTCTAATAAAGATGTATATGTTGCCCATTGAACAGGGTTGATTACCCCACCAGCAGTCATACCTAGTAAAGC
>JBKDZL010000093.1:0-2094 GCA_047971145.1 Erysipelotrichaceae bacterium | reverse complement strand
GTTTATTGGGTTTTATATAATTCACATTATTGGATATTCAATGCAAACAGCAAGTACTAAAGGTGGAGGAACAATTATTACCTCTGATCCTAAACAACGACCCGTTTTAGCCTTTTATTACGGTGCAGTTGGAATGGTTGCACTTTTAGCATTCATGTCTTACATCCCAGTAGCTGCAGGGCAATTTGAACTAAATATGTTAGACCCATTGTTTTGGAGACATATTGCAGTAGTTTCAATTAGCTTATCATTTATAACAATGGTGCTAGCAGTAATCGGAATTTGGAAGAAAGATGTTAAAGAGAATTATCAAGGTTTCACTTCTGAAAAAGTAAAAGTAAGAGACTTTATCGGAATCAGTAGAAGTAATAGAGCAATTAGTATGCTCTGTATTGCAGCAGCTACTGACAAACTTGCATTTAGTTTAACAGGAGCAGTAGAAATTTATATGTATTCAAACATCTTATTGAACCAGAATTTAGCTGGAGTTGTTGGGATGTTGTCATTACCAATGATCGTACTATTTACTATCTTCGGTACAAGAATTGGTTAAAAATTTGCTCAAAAAGAGTCATTTGTTATTACAACATGGATTTCATTAATTCTTTCATTTGTATGTTTAATTTTCTGGCCGGAAGTTGGGGCACCAATTACAAGTGTAGGAACAGTATTATTCTTAGCTAGTTACTTATTACGTAAAGGGGCAACAGCGGTACCAGGAACATTTGTTACAACAATGATTTCAGATTGTGCTGATTATGAAATGTACTTAACAGGTAAAGCAGTACCAGGAATTATGGGGACACTATTAAGTTTCATTGATGAACTAGACTCATCATAAAATGCGGTAGTAATTGCAATGGTGTTTGCTTTATTTGCATTACAAAATACAGTAATTACACCACTTGAACCAGCAACAAATAACGGAGGATTAGTGGCAAGTATTATCAGTGGAGTACTTGTATTCCCAATGTAAGGGTAGATAGCGTCAATTGTATCAATGAAGTTTTACCCACTAACTGGTAGTAAAATGGATGAAATTAAAGAAACAATTGCATTATATAAAGAAAATGCAGAAGATCCAAGACATAAAGCAACAATGGAAGAAAGAGAAGCAAGTAATTAAAAATAAAAAATTATATTAAAGGAGACTATTATGTTATATCCAGTTTCAACAAGATCAAGAAAAGTACTAAGTTTAGATGGTATTTGGAAATTTAAACCAGGTAAAATTGCATTAAATGAAGAACAAGCAGGAGTGAAATTAACTGATTACTTAAATATGCCAGTACCAAGTTCATATAACGAAATTCCATCTGATTTTGATATTCGAAACCACCAAGGATGGGTCTGGTACGAAAGAGATTTAGTTATTCAAGAAGACTTATTAGAGGAAAGATTATTAGTAAGATTTGGTTCTGCTACTCATAAAGCTAGATTATACATCAACGGAACATTTGTTTTAGAACATATTGGAGGATTTACGCCATTTGAAGTTGAGTTAAATGAGATTGTAAAACCAGGTAAAAACTTAATTCAAATTGCTGTTGATAACCAATTAGACTTTACTACAATTCCTTTAGGAAATCAAACAGGTGAAGGTGAAGAGCAAAAAACTCAAGGAATGTTCGACTTCTTCAACTACGCAGGTATTCACAGACCGGTTAAATTATATACAACACCAAAAACATATGTAGAAGATGTAACTGTAGTAACTGACTTCGAAGGTACTGTTGGTAAAGTGGATTATCAAGTAGAAGTAAATGGAAATGCAGATGTGACTGTAAAACTTTATGATGAAAAAGACAAACTAGTTGCTGAAGCAAGTGGAGCTAAAGGTACATTAGAAGTAAGCGACGTTACATTATGGCAACCTTTAAATGCGTATTTATATAACTTAGTTGTAGAATTAATTAATGATGATAAATTAGTAGATGAATATGAATTACCAGTTGGTGTTAGAACAGTAGAAGTGAAAGGTAATGAGTTCTTAATTAATGGAGAACCATTCTACTTCAAAGGATTCGGAAAACATGAAGACTCTCATATTCACGGTCGTGGATTTGATGAAGCATTAAATGCAAAAGACATTGG
>JBKDZL010000092.1:0-1602 GCA_047971145.1 Erysipelotrichaceae bacterium | reverse complement strand
AATTAGTGACTATGCTGGAGTATTAGAGTTCTTAGCCAATGAGAATAAAAAAGCAAAAATTGAAGATTTTTTCAATGAAATGGATTCTGCATTTAACATCTCCAGATTAGATAACTCTATATTAGAGTTTAAAAAGGAAGGTTTGAGAAATATTGATATCTTTAATATGCTTAACTTGTACTATGATACAGGACAAATATCCGCAGCGTTATCCAGTTTAAAAGACACAATTATTCAATTGGAGGAAGAGATGAAATTTACAAATGGAAAACATCACGAAATAATTGATGGTGCACCAGGTACGGGGAAAAGTTATGAAATCAATCAAGAGATAGTAAAAAATGGAATAATACATGAACGTGTTACATTTCACAGGGATTACGAGTATCATAATTTTGTTGGTAGTATATTGCCATGTCTAAATGAGGAACAAATTACTTATAAGTTTAGTGGAGGACCTTTTACTAGAATATTAAATTCTGCACTTGAACAGCCAAATGAATTACACTACTTAGTTATTGAAGAGTTAACTCGAGGTAATGCTTCCGCAGTGTTTGGGGACATATTTCAATTACTAGATAGAGGTGAAGATGGGTGGAGTGAATATCCAATAACAAATTTTGAAATATCGCGATCTTTAAGTAAAAAGGCCAAAAGAAATTTGGTAAATAAAGGAAAAGCTAGGGAGAAAGTACAATTACCACCGAATTTGACGATTGTCTGCACTATTAATAGTAGTGATCAAAATATATACCCATTAGATACGGCATTTAAACGCCGCTTCAACTACAGGATTAAAGGTACTATACCGAATCAAGTAATAAAGTTTAATGTGAATCTTGGTAAAATAAAAAATGAACAATATCCAATATCATGGGACTGGATTCAATTGCAAAAAGGATTAAATAAGTACATTTTAGAAACAATGAAGCTTAAAGAAGACAAGCAGATAGGTCCTTATTTTATAAGGAAAAGTGATAGTGATGGAATAATTCAATCTAAACTAGCAATGTATATGTGGAATGATTTACAGAAAGTTCATACGATTTCACAGGACAAAATATTTGATGAAAAGAAAGTGCAAACCCTATATGAAGTGGATCGTAGATTTAAGAATGGTAGCAAGGAAGAAATTCTAGAAATATTTACAAGTAAGTTCAGACAAGAACTTGGAATTGAAAGACATGCGTGATGCATCAAAAAGCATCAATTTGTATAACATGAAACTTAATCAATTAGTTACACGTGCTGTAACTAATTGTTATTATTTAAAGTATATGGAGTGATACTCGTAATACATAGGGAGGTGAGTTTATGCTAGTGAAGAAAATAGTATTATTTGATGGACAAGAGTTAGATAAAGAAGAACATGATTACTTATATAAGTTTCATAGTACAAAAGAAGCTGATATCTTTGATATGAGATGAAGTAAGTTTGTATGGAAGATTGTTGGGTACTTCGAATTTATGATGGATAATATTATGTATGAAGTATATTGCTTTCCCAAAGAATACACAATTGGTATAGATTGTGAGACCAATCAATCACTTGAAATAGATGAATCTAACAGTGAAGTTATTGAGTCTGAATTTAAGATTGTT
>JBKDZL010000091.1:0-11717 GCA_047971145.1 Erysipelotrichaceae bacterium | reverse complement strand
TCCATATAAACACTCTTACCCTGTAAATCTTTTCCTAAACCAATGGTAAGCATATTATCACTGTTATTAGAGGCAACAATTTCCTTCACCATCACAGAAGTATTCTTGACATTAGGTATTTCCACACCCACAGTATTATAACCAGGAATAGGAGCTTCAATACGGACATCCTTAGCTGCCAAAGCCATTTTAATATCATCAGCTAAATTAGAAATTTTAGAAACCTTAACCCCAACTGCAGGTTTAATTTCAAATTTAGTAACAGATGGTCCAATATGAGTATCAACTAATTCAGCATCAATGCCAAAATTAGCTAAAATTTCAATAAGGAATTTACCTTTTTTAATCGCTGCTTCATTATTTTCATTTCCTCTATTAATAATCGGATTTTTAAGTAAACTCATTGGTGGTAAAACATAATCAATAGGCTCACTACCTTTTCTTTTTAAACGAACTGGAGATTTTTCAACACTCTCTTTAATATCATTATTTAGATAACTATTTTTTAAGGGTTTAGCTCTTTCTAAAATCACATCAGCTTTCTCATCAACATCAATTAATCTTCCACTTATAGTATCATTATCGGTGATAGCCTCAGGCATTTTAAAAGACTTATTAGTACTTTTATCTTTAGTGAAAAACTCTTTAATTCCTGCAAAAAACATAATAATTGTTTCCTTGTGAAGCAATAAAACAACCGCAACAAGAATCAAGACAATAATCAATAATAACGTACCATACACCCCAAACAACAAATTCGAAACCGCAAATAAAATTGTCCCAATCAAACCAGAGCTAAAACTAGTCTCTCCCTTAAACATCGCAAAAGTATTGCCCAAATAATCACTGATTAAACTTAGAGGATTCTCACTAACTGGTGTATTAATTGCGGATATTAAAACTCCAGATAAAAAGAATAAAGTTAAGGCAATCCCGACTTTTTTATCAGTAAAATATTTACTAGCTCCTAGAACATATAAAATGATCCATAAGCTAATCACAATCATAAAAATAAAGGCAGCATCTCCTAATAAATACTTAAAAATATTATTTATGAAGATCCCAATAACACCCCAATTAAAGATCCCAACAATAATCACAAAAATTGTAAAAACGGCAATGACTTTATACAACAACTTCTTATTATTAGCCTCTTTTTCTATTTGTGATTTTGTTTTTCTAGCCATTAATTTCTAACCTCAATAATTGTTGGTAAAACCATTGGTCTTTTACCAGTTTCCTTACTAATATATTTTTGTATTCGATCTTTAACTATTAAGCGTCCATCAGCATTACTATAACTATTTGATTCTACTAACTCATTGACTCCATTAATAATAATCTTGTTTAATTCTTTAATAATATGTTCAGCATCCTTCAAATAAACCAATCCACGAGTTTGAACATCAGGACCAGCAATAATTTTTTTCGTATTAAAATCTAATGCAATCGCAATGATAATCACGCCATCCTTAGATAATATTTCTCTATCACGCAGAACCAAACCATGTGAGTCTAAGCTAGCATTGCCATCAACCATCACATCAATCGCATTAAAGTTTTGGTAATTTTCTTTTAGTTTACCATTTTCAAAACTGGCAATTTGTCCATTATCCAAAACAATAATATTATTCACCAAATATCCCATATCAACCGCAATATTAGCATTATCAATTAAATGCCTATACTCACCAATAATTGGCATATAATACTTAGGCTTAAATAAATAAATAAACATCTTCAAATCTTCACTTGAAGGATGCATTGACATTACCTCTTTCTGGTTTAAAGAAAATAATTTAATGCCATCTTTATATAATTCATTCTCTAATTTACCAGCGACTTTTTCAACACCAGGCACCACCGGTGAGGCAACCACAACTAAATCACTTGCTCGCAACTCCATACTCTGATTTTCACCTATCGCAATATTATGCATGGTATTAAATACAGCAGGGCCAGAATCACTAATAATAATAACCATATTATCTTCATTATTATCAAATTCTTCAGCACTAACCTCTAATCCATTAGGCCTTTGATAGTAATTCAATTCTTCCGCAATCTTCAACATTTGATTCATGACAGGATTGTGAAAATATACTTTACGATTATATTTTTTAACTAACTCTAAAATTTCAATAATTCGAAATAAATTCTGTTGATAAACAGTGATAATAATACGACCTGTAGCTTCAACAAAATGTGACTCTAACTTATGAGCAATACGATGTTTAGGAGCAGTATGGCCTGGCTTATCAGCATATAAAGATTCCAACATTAAACATAAAACGCCTTTTTTGCCTATTTGAGCCAGAGAAGATAAATCGCTAGAAAAACTTGCCAAAGTAACATCATAATCAACAGTATAATTGCTGACAAAAACAATATATCCTTTATCAGTTTCAAAAGCTAAACCAAAAGTATCAGGAATCGAGTGAGTAACCGAAAAAGTTTTAAATCTCTGATTTGCCACACTAAAATCACCATTACGCTTAAGAATCTTAATGTTCGCATTAATATCACTTTTAGCTTTTATTAATTCCTTAACAATTTTACCAGTGAAAGCCGTCGTGAAAATTGGCACATCCACAACTTTTAATAAATCAACAATCGCCCCCATACTATCATCATGAGCATGCGTCAAAAATATACCCTTGATTTTTTCTTTATTACTCTCTAAATAACTAAAATCTGGAATTATATATTGAATTCCTAGTTGTCCTTTTTCTGGATACTTAAATCCAGCCTCGACTATAAAGATACTTTTGTTGATTTCAATGACATAGAGATTTTTTCCATTTTCATCTAATCCACCTAAAGCACATATTTTTACTTGATCCATAAAACCTCCATCTTAATTATTATTATACAATAACTATAGTTTTTTTCCTACCATTACACCATCTAAAGTAAAGGTTTTTGCTTGATCAATTCTCACCATTACTAAATCACCAATCTCGATTTTTTCAGTTGTAGTAAAGTTAACTAATTTATTAGTGGTAGTATAGCCACTATATACTTCATCATTGCGCTTGCTTTTACCATCAACTAAAATTTCCTCAATCTTACCAACATAAGCTTTCGCATTTTCTAAGGCAAAAGGCTTAAACAAATTATTTAATCGTTGTAGTCTATCACTTTTTTCAGACTTAGTGACATCATCCACTAATAAAGCAGCTGGAGTGTTTTCTCTTGGTGAGTAAATGAAACTGAAAATATTATCAAATTTACAATACTCAACCATTTTTAAAGTATCTTGAAATTGCTCTTCACTCTCACCAGGAAAACCGACAATAATATCGGTAGAAAAACTAGCATTTGTTACTTCTGCCTTTAATTTATCAAAAATTTTCAAATAATCTTTAACACTATAACGCCTACCCATCTTCTTTAATATTTCATCACTACCAGCCTGTAGTGGCAGGTGAATATAGGGCATGATATTATCATATTTGGCAATAACTTCTACCATGCTATCACTAAAATCCCAAGGATGAGAAGTGACAAATCGTACACGAGCAATGCCACTCTCAGCCACTTTTGCTAATAAGGTGCTAAAGCCACCTTGATAAGCAAAATCCTTACCATAAGCATTAACATTCTGCCCTAATAACGTGATTTCTTGATATCCTGACTCTACACACTCATAAACCTCACTTAAGATATCAGCTTCCTTACGTGAGCGCTGTTTCCCTCTGGTATAAGGAACTATACAATAAGTACAAAACTTATCACAGCCATACATAATATTGATCCAAGCTTTATGTGGTAATTTTCTGCTGCTAGGTAATGATTCAATAATATCAGCAGTATCACTATATACCTCAACCACTTTTAGTTGATCAAAAATACACTGTGATAGTAATTGGGGTAATCTATTAATATTATGAGTACCAAAAATCAAATCAACATGAGGATATTTTTCAATAATAAATTGAACCATTTCCTCCTCTTGAGAAATACAGCCAGCTAAACCAATAATTAAATCAGGATTTTCTCTTTTTAATCTTTTCAATTGTCCTAGCTCACCTAAAACTTTATCCTCAGCCGTTCTTCTAACCGCACAAGTATTTAAAATAATTAAATCACTTTCTTCTAAAGTTTCACTTGCTTGATAACCTAATTGTTTTAAAATACCCGACATTAACTCAGTATCTCGCTCATTAGCTTGACAACCATAAGTTCTAATGTAATATTTTTTATTTTTTCCTAAACCAATATAGTCTTTAGATAATTCAAAGTTAAAGTATCTAATATCCTTTTTACTTGTTCTAACTGATTTTAAAGACGGTAATTGCCATCGTTCATTTTTTTTCATAATCACTCTTTCCAATAAAAAACCAAGCTTAGCTTGGTTTAAGGTTTTATCGCTTCTGTTGGACACTCAGGAATACAAGCACCACAATCAATGCAGCCTTCTACACATTCCGCTTTTCCATCATCTTGCATCTGTAATGCTCCAGTTGGGCAAACACCAACACATGTTCCACAACCAATGCAATCATCTTTAAACACAGTTACCGGCATCTCAGCACCTCCTATATTAGATGATATTATATCACTCTAATATCGTGTTATCCAAGACAAACATTCAACCATTTCTATTTATTATTATTAAATATTTTTTAAATAAATGCAAGTACTTACGCAATTCTATTCTTATTATCAGCACTAATTAACTCAACAAACTCACTCATTGGTTTAACCACAGTAGCTTTAGTGCCATATAGTCTAATATTAACACTCTCATTGGCAACTTCCTCATCACCAATCACTAATTGGTAAGGGACTTTTTTCATTTGAGCCTCACGTAAGCGATAACCTAATTTTTCATTACGATTATCCAACTCTACTCTAATTCCTTCTTTTTCTAAGGCTTGTTGGAGTTTTTGAGAATATTCAAAATGCTCTTCAGGATGAACCGGAGTAATTACCACTTGCGTTGGTGCTAACCACAAAGGAAATGCCCCACCATAATGCTCAATCAAAATACCCAAAAATCTCTCAATTGAACCAAAAATAGCTCGATGTAACATCACAGGTCTTTGTCTAATACCATTACTATCAATATAAGTTAAATCAAATCTTTCGGGTAAATTCGCATCTAATTGAATAGTAGCACATTGCCAAATCCTACCCAAAGAATCTTTGATTTTAAAATCCAACTTTGGACCATAAAAAGCACCATCACCGGGATTAATAACAAAATCTTTACCCGCAGCTTGACAGGCATTTTGCAAGGCTTTTTCACTATAATCCCAAGTAGCTATATCACCAATAAATTTATCAGTAGGTCTAGTAGATAATTCAATAGTATAAGTCAAATCAAACTGACTATAAATTTTATCAATTAAGCCAATAAGCTTTACCACCTCAGACTCTATTTGATCTGGAGTCATAAAGATATGCGCATCATCTTGAGTAAATGATCTAACTCTAAATAAGCCATTTAAAGCACCACTTGCCTCATGTCTGTGTACTAATCCTAACTCACCAATACGCAATGGTAAGTCTTTATATGAGTGCAAACCATTTTTATAAACTAACATACCACCAGGGCAATTCATAGGTTTAATCGCAAATTCTCGCTCATCAATACTGCTAGTGTACATATTATCTCGATAATTAGCCCAGTGTCCACTAGTTTCCCACAACTCTTTAGATAGCATAATTGGTGTTTGAATGAAATGATAGTCTTGTTGGTGAACCTCATACCAATAGTCTTTCAATAATTTCAAAACAGTCATACCCTTGGGTAAAAAGAAAGGAAAGCCAGGACCAAATTCACTATTCATAAATAATTCAAGCTCTTTACCTAGTTTTTTATGGTCGCTTTTTTTAGCCTCTTCTAATAAATTTAAGTGTTCTTCTAACTCCTCTTTACTGCTGAGGCACACTCCGTACACCCTCTGCAACATTTTATTATTGGCATCATTTTTCCAATAAGCTCCACTAACCTTTAATAATTTGAAATAACGACAAGCTTTCACGTTATCCTCATGAGGTCCACGACATAAATCAGCAAATTCTGCCTGCTTATAAATACTAATCACTGTGCTATCTGGATTCATATTATTAATTAAGTCTAATTTATACTCATCATCTTTAAATAATTCTAGAGCTTCCGCTTTACTAATTTCCTCACGAAAAATGCGCTTACCATCTTTAATGATTTTCTTCATTTCTTTTTCTATTGCAGGTAAGTCTTCTTCTTTTAATGTAATATCACCTAAATCAATATCATAATAAAAGCCCTCACTAATTACCGGTCCTACCCAAAATTTAGCTTGGGGGTATATTCTTTTTACTGCTTGTGCTAAAACATGAGCACAACTATGGTTTAACCTATTTAATCTCGGGTTTTCTTTAATATCAATCATTTTATCCTCCTAAATAACTAAAAGCTTCCAACCCAAAGGGCGAAAGCTCGCGTTACCACCTTATTTTATTACTCAAACTGTTAACGCCAGCTACGATACTGATTACCAGTATAACTCTTAGGGAGTAACCGTAGCTTATCTCAAATAGTTTTCACCACCACTATTCTCTCTACATCAAATCACTACAATCATATCCTAATCAATGTTGTTAATTAAATTATACTCAATTGTAAATAACTGTCAAGTTTTATAAACTACTAATATTACATTTGTTCAGGAGCACTAACACCAATTAAATCTAAAGCATTAGCCAAAGTGATTTTACTTGCTAATATTAAACCAATTCTTTGATTAGTTAAATCAAGATTTTCGGCATCATTGACTTTGCAGCTATTATAATAACTATGAAAATAACTAGCTAACTTATGGCTATAATTAGTGATTTTATTAGGTTGTCTAGTCTTGGCAGCATCCACCACCACATCTTTAAAACTAGTAATATGCTTTAGTAAATCAATCTCTTTTTCATGAGTTAATAAATCAAAGCTTTCCACCTCTTTAAACTCACTAGTTTGTTTTAAAATGGAACAAATTCTCGCATGAGCATATTGGACATAAAAAACTGGATTTTCATTAGATTGTTTTCTAGCCAAAGCTAAATCAAAATCCATATGAGTATCGACAGCTCGAGAAACATAATAATATCGAACAGCATCAACACCAATATCATCACATAACTCTCTAATTGTAATCGCATTTCCCGTACGCTTACTCATTTTAATCTCTTTGCCTTCTTCAACTAACCTTACCATTTGAATAATATCAACCTCTAAGCTATCTGCAGCAAAACCTAAAGCCTGTAGGGCAGCACTCATGCGAGCAATATAGCCATGATGATCAGCACCCCATAAATTAATTAACTTAGTATAACCACGATTAAACTTGTCAACATGATTTGCGATATCTGGAGTAAAATAAGTATAGCTACCATCAGCCTTAATTAAAACTCTATCCTTATCATCACCAAAATTAGTGGTTTTCAGCCATAAAGCACCATCTTTGTGATAAGTCAAATCCTTAGCTTTCATTTGATCAATTGCCAATTTCACCAAATTATTAGCATATAAGCTATTCTCAGAAATCCAAGAATCAAAATCAACTCTAAAATACTTTAAATCTTCCTTGATTTGTTTTAATTCCAAAGCCATGGCAATCTCAGTAAAATACTCTAAGCGACCTTCAGTTTTGCTCAACCACACATCACCATCTTTCAGGGCGATTTGTCTGCCAATTTCTTTTACATCATCACCTAAATAACCATCAGCACCAATACTCACACTTTCATTAAAATACTCAGCATAGCGAGCATAGGCAGATAAGCCTAAATTATCTATTTGATTACCGGCATCATTAATATAATATTCCCTTAAACAATTATAACCACACTTTTTTAATATCCTTGTCAAACTATCACCCCAAGCAGCACCACGAGCATGGCCTAAGTGCAGAATACCAGTGGGATTAGCAGAAACATATTCCACTAATACACTTTGTTGCTGACCACTATCATTACAACCATAATTACTACCCTCTTTTATTACCGTGGAAATAATGTCACCAATTACACCCTTTTTTAACCAAAAATTAATAAATCCTGGTCCAGCGATCACAATTCTTTCAACTTGTTCTAATTCCTGAGTAAAAATTTCTACCAACTCTTGGGCAATACTTTGAGGACTGGTTTTTAGTTGTTTTGTTAATCTCATGGCAATATTAGTAGAATAATCACCATTATTATTGTCTTTTGGTATTTCAATCATTACATTATTACTGGCTTGTTCGCCATACTTATTTTTAATTATTAACTTTAAATCATCGGTTAATTTATCGGCAATTGTCATTATTAATCTCCTTCTTTAATTCTTCAATTGTTAATTCTAGCTCCCTAATTTTCAGCTTTATCTTGTTAATGTTGGCTGGTTTGTGATCCCATTGAACAGCCTCTAAAAGCTCACAACTTAAAGTATTAGCAGCTATTATTAGTAACTCTAATTGTTTAGCCATTTTTATTCCTTGGCGTCTTAGCAATGACACTTACTTCAAAATTCTCACTAAATTCTTGAGTTAATACTGCACCATATTTATTATTAATAACATTACCTTCCTTATCAACATAGACAGTATAATCAATTGTTATAATTTTCTTACCTGGATTGGAATTATAGCCACTTACAGAATAATCTTTTACTTCTTCCACTTGGCCATCAGCATAATGTAAATGAATAACCATGCCCTTATTACTAAAGGCTTCATTTTCTGCATAAATAATACGCTCTGGCAATTTTGCAATGCTAAAGCCAACAATATTGCGCTTCACAACATCGACCTCACAATAAGCCTCAACGCTTTGATATTCAACTTCAATTTTTTGTTTTCCGACCTTGCTATTAAAACTTGTAACATGATAATCCTTAACACTTACCACACTATTATCATTATAATAAGCAATTACCTCTATCCAATTAGGATTGAACGGCTCATTGGCAAAGACATATAAAGGGCTCTTATGAGTTTTAACATATAAACTCTCAACTACTTTAGCTAAAACATTGACTTCCAAAATAGTTGTTTTATTTAGGAAATTAACCGTTAATTTGTTAAGTCCTTGATTATTAGTAAAATCACTAACTTTATAAGAGTTAATTATCTCACTAGTATTATTAGAATAATAAGCGATAACCTCCATACCAGTTAAGTCTAATTTTTCATCTTCAAAATAACTTAATTTATCTGGCAGTTTACTAACTTTGATACTTTCTAATTCTTTAGCTTTAACTTGAATAGTAAAATTAACAACTTTATTTAAGTAAGAGATATTTATCTTCTTAACTCCTACCTTACTATCAAAACCACTTAATTGGTAAACATCAACATTACTGCTGGTATGGTTATCATAATGAGCAACCAATTTTAAACCACTAAGGTCTAAAGCTTCTCCTTCTAAATATTCTACTTTATTTGGTAAGTGCAGAAGCTCTAATTCTATAATCTTACGAGCTTTAACATTTATTTTAAAACTTGTTGCATAATTTGCAACGCTCACGACAATTTCTTTTTCACCAGGAGTATTGATATATCCTGTTAAAGTATAATCACTCTGGACAAGACTCTCGCCATTGTTATAAATTCCGACTACCTTTAGACCTTTATCACTAAATGCTTCACCTTCTAAATATTCTAATTTTTTTGGTAATTTTGCCAATTGTATCTTAGTTAGTGTTTTCTGCAATACTCTTACTGAGAGTGCCGTACTTTTATCTTGATAACTTATATAAACCATTTTTTCACCGACACTACTATCATAACCACTTATTTTATAATCATTAATAACATGAGACTTACCATTATCATAATAAGCACTTACTAATAAGTGTTGTTTAGTTAATTCTTGTTTTTCTAACAATTGTAGATTACTATTAATCAATTCTGCATTTAGACGAATTAGACTCTTAGCTAACACTTCAACTCTAAAAATAGTTTTTTTGCTATGATAATTAACTTGAACTTCCTTAACACCCACACTAGCATCATAACCACTTAAACTATAATTAACAATTTTAGCACTGGTATTATTATTGTAATAAGCTTCCACTAATAAACCTAAAGGATTAAACTCTTGCCCTTCAATATATACTAGCTTACTAGGCAGAGAAATCAACTTAATAGCCTTGAGTTTTTTCGACAAGAAAACTAAACTCAACTCAGCTACAATATCTTGATATTTAAATCTAATGGTTTGAGGACCAACCAAACTCTGATAATTTAATATTTCATAATTAGGGTAGTTAATTACTAAACTAGTATTATTATCATAATAAGCTACTAATTGATAATCATCAGGATTAAAAATATGTCCCTCAACTAATTCTCTATTATTTAGCCTTGCTACATCAACACTAACTAGTTTGCTTGCTCTAACTTCCAGCTTAAAGCTGACTGATTTATTACCATAAAAAATACTGATATTTTTGATTCCTACAGAGCTACTAAATCCTACTACTGAATAGTCTAGAACTTTATCACTAGTTGCGTTGTTATAATAAGCAGTAACTACTAAGCCAGTCAAATCTAATTCTTCACCTTGTTGATAAATCAATTTTTTAGGTGCTCTAGTTAATTCTAAATTAACTAATTGTTTAGATAAAACTTTGATTATAAAATAAGTTTTTAAATCTTGATATTTAACACTAATACGATTAGAGCCTACTTTAAGTGAGTTATAATCCAATTGATAATCTTCAATGACATCAACAGTATTATTATCATAATAAGCACTCACAACTAAGCCATTAGGGTCTAATTGCTCTTTTTCTAAATATAATAATTTCACCGGTTTAGTTGTGACTTTTATACTCTTGGCAGTTTTGGCTTTGATTTCTACTGTTATTAACTTGGAGAAATCACCATATGAAATCATGACATCTTTATAACCAACACTATTATCGAAACCTAATACTTCATAATCATTTATCTCTTCTTGAGTATTATTATTATAATGAGCTATCACTATCATGCCTTTTCTATCAAAATCTTCACTCTCTAGATAAACTGTTTTATTTGGTAGTTGGGCTACTTCGAAATTGGTAATTTCCTTGGCTAATATTCTAACTTCAAAACTAGTAATTTTACCTAAGTATTCCACAATAATTTTCTTCAACCCTAAGCCGCCTTCAAAACCTCTAACTTGATAATTTGTTATTAATTCTTCATCAGAATTTGAGTAATAAGCTTTTACTTCTAAGCCATTTAAACTTAATTCTTCATTCTCTAAATAAACTGTTTTTAAAACAGGATTAACTATACTTATTTGCAGTAATTTGCGATTTTCTACCACAACATTAAAACTATCACTTTTATTTAAATAACTGATTTTGATAGGCCATTGACCAGGCTCTGCTACAAAATTACTAACACTGTAATTTTTGAGAATTTCATTTACGCCATTATTATAATAAGCATAAACGACTAACCCTGTTAAGTCTAAGGCTTCTTTCTCTTGATAAACCACTTTAAATGGACGCTCTAGCACCACCACATCAATTAACTCTTTTTCTTTTACTTCCACATTAAAATAATCTTCAAAGCCTAAATATTCTACTTTTAAGCTTTTAACTCCAGCGCTTTTATCATAGCCAATTAATTGATAATCACTAACTTCTTCACTAGTATTATTATTAAATTGTGCTATAACTTGAAGCCCACTTGGATCAAAATTTTGACTTTCAATATAAGTGGTTTTATAAGGTTTACCAATTATTTTTAAAGCAACAATTT
>JBKDZL010000090.1:0-7197 GCA_047971145.1 Erysipelotrichaceae bacterium | reverse complement strand
TATTCTTCAAACTAATTAACTGATTGTTAATAATAATCAAACCTGCAACAATTAATTCACAAATAATTACTAACCAAAATAAAGCCATAATACTAATAAAGCCCTTAGAATGGCTCATAAGCAATAGGCACCACAATACAATTATCACTACTACAATATTCTAAATAAATATAATCATCATAATAAAAACTAACTTCATCAATATCAACTAAAAAAATTAAGGTCCCAGGCTGTTGTATAAGACGTCCATTTACCAAACTTAATGTATAGCAATCCCAACCTATATAATAAGTTAGCTCAAAATCATCAACTTCAAATAATAAAGCTTTATTTAAATAGTCTCTTAATTGGATAACTCCTAAGCGGTTTTGTACCACACTATCATCAAATTCTAATATAGTAAAAGCTTGAATAATTACACTTATTATTAGCACTAAAAAACTCGCAATAATAATACTAAATAATGCTTCAACCAATAAAAACCCATCATGCTTTTTCATGAGTTAATTCCTGATAATAATTAGTATAATGATGAAAAAAACTAGTAGCTAAAAAGACAATTAACAAAATAATACCTAGAGCTAATAGTGCATCAATCATCATCATTCCTATGGCGGATTTCGCTTTTGCCCATTCCCAAAAATAAAACCAATTCTTCCTCACCAATTACCAACCTTCCTGCTTTATTAATATGACCTTGTTCATTAAAAGTAAAATCGCCATAGCTCTTTTTTTGATAATTAGTAATTGCACTAATCTGACTAAGCATTAGTTCACTCTGTATTTTATTTAAATGCCAAGGCTCAATATCAATGGTATTATTTGGTAAAACCAAAATCAAACTTCCCATAAAAATCAGCAAAGACAACAATAAAGACATTAACATTAAGAGACTCCTGCCTGTCCATTGCTGATTACAATACTCTCACCACTTGGACACACTGCTTGTGATTCTTTTAAATAACCCTCACTTATCAAAACGGAAATACTACCAGGCTCACCACCATTAGCAACCTCATACAATAAAATTTGGCTATTTACCACTTCAATTAGTGCCTCGCAACCCTTTTGATTAACAATTTCTTGTTTTTGTTGAATATTGGGTATTGTCAATAAAATCACTACGCAAATTATTGCTAGTACTATTATCATTTCAATTAACGTAAAGCCATCGTTTTTTTTCATATTATATCCTTTCAATCATTTCCAGTGGTAATAGTAACATTTGATATATCACAATTACTAATATCGCTATATAACCATAACTAAACACTTGTAAAAAAATACCAATCCCCTTAATAATTTTATTTATTTCTAATTCTATCTTCTGTAAATAAATTTTTAAAATTTTGCTAACATTCATAGTCTTAGTACCAATCATTAACATAACCGACAAATCTTTATCAATAATATTAAAACTTTGAATTAAATCTTGTCCACTATTTAATTGATAGTGTACTAAATCAGCATAATTTCTTACAACAAATTCACTCTTCAAATTTCGCAAACCCTTTATCACTAGAATACTCTCACTAATATTATCAGCAAACGCTAAATAGTAATTAACAAAGCGATAAACAAATAATTTATGCAACCATTTAAAATAAGGCTTATTTAATAACAATACCCAGAAACTACGCTCTTGAAAAATTAATAATACTACTAACACCACAATAACTAACAAGCAAGTTAAAAGTCCAATATTTATTGCTTTTAAAACCCAAAGAGCAAACACAACTCTACCAGCACCTAATAAACTCTCTAGAATTGGCAACAACCAAAACTCAGCAAGACAAGCTAGAGCGATGGCCATCACTAAATAAATACAAGGTAAAACTAATACCAGCTTTAACTTCTTTAAATGCTCTTTTTTGAAATTTTCTAAATTCAAATAAATTTTAAGTGCTAATTTAAATTCCATTTTTTCTAATAAACTAGCTAACAAACTATAATCATTGTCATATAACCATTTTTGTAAAGCTCCCCCCTGCTTTAGAAAAACATTTAATGACTCAAATCCAGTTATTACTTCTAAAGAATCGGCCAGAGAGTATCCTGCATCTAAAAATAGTTTCAAATAAGCAAAGTCAAACTTTTTTCTAGAATATTTCCTTTTGTTCCAAAATACTGTAAGTTGCCAAATAACGCTCTTCACTTTTTTGATAAGATAATCTTTGATTAATAACACCTATTAGTACCTCCCTCAAATCAACAGCTTTAACTTCAAAATCCAACAATCTCTGTATGGTGGAGCTAGCACTACCACTATGAATTGTCGCAATTACTAAGTGTCCGCTCAAGGCTGAGCGAATTGCCATTTTTGCACTATACTCATCTCTTATTTCGCCAATAAAAATAATATCAGGATCATGCCTAAGAATTTGCTTAATGGAATTGGCAAAATCTAGATTCAAACTTTCATTTACTTGTAGTTGAACAAATTCATTAAATTTTACTTCAATGGGATCCTCAATGGTATATATCGCTAAATTTGTGAATTGACGCAGCATCGTATAGGCACTGGTCGTCTTACCAGAGCCAGTAGGACCTGAGAAAATTAATAGTCCATATTCATATTTACTAAAACTTTCTAATTTTTTAATTGCTAGCTGATCATTTGTTAAATCACTAAAACTTAAAAAATTATATTGGTTTAAAATTCTAAGGACTATACTAGAGTAATTATATGATTGGATCATCGCTACTCTAAGTGAGTATTGGTGATAATCATAATAACAATCAAAAACTCCAGTTTGAGGCTTAGCTTTTAAAGAAATATCTAATTTTGCTCGATATAATAAATAACTGATAAACTCACTATCGATTTTAAAATTCGTTAAAATTAGCTCTTTATTTTTACGCAAAAAGACTTTAATATGATTTTCTTTGATTTGGATATGGATATCGCTTGCTCTATTTTCTAAAGTTAAAGCCATTAATTTCTCTAGTTTTTCTTCCACACTTATATATTGCAAAAAAAATTAGAAATTCCTAAGAATTATTTTTTAAATTGAGCTAAAGATAAATTAAAAGTTTGCTCATGAGTTAATGATGAGCTCTCATTGTGTCCGGGGTATATATTATAATCTGCTGTCCAACTAGCAAGATATTTTAAAGTTTCTCTCATTTTTATAGTGCTACCACCTGGTAAGTCAGTTCGCCCTATATCACCAGCAAAAAGACAATCACCTGTAAATAAATTATTACGCCACAGCAAACAAACACTGCCTGGTGAGTGTCCTGGTGTATCATAAATATCAAAAGTGAAATTATCAATATTCAAAATTGCAGGATAATCTAAAGGTATTAAGTTAGTAATTTGCCCTAAAGAAAGATTTTTGTCTACTAAGTAATGATGCTCAGCTTCTCTTAAATAAAACGGACACTGATATAAGGCAACTAAAGAGTCCAAAGACACCCAATGATCGTAATGAGCATGAGTAAGTAAAATCGCTTTTACAACCAATTTATGAGTATCTACATAATTTATCAGTTTAGAAACATTAAAACTAGGATCTATAATGACAGCTATAGAACCATTCGTTAATAAATAAGTATTATTAGCCATTGGACCATTTTGAAATAATTTAACTTCGTTTTGCATATATTAAAAAAGCTGTCGAATTTCGCAGCTTATTTTTTCTCCTTATGGTCAGTTTTTTTGTTACAACGACTGCAATATTTTTTAATCGTCATTTTTTCAGGATTTTTGCGTTTATTGCGACTACCTAAATAATTTTCTTCACCACAAACAGAGCATTTAAATTGAATATTTTCTCTTACAGCCATAATATTTCTCCTTTGCTTTTATTTGCTAAGTAAGTATACCATATAATTATAGGCTTTTCTACTATAAATTTTTAGATTTTCATGATATTCTTAATTATATGATAAAAAGAACTGCAACAAAAGCAATAAAAATTGGTAATGTTCAAATTGGTGGCCAAAATAAAGTAATTATTCAATCAATGTGTAATACTAAAACTAAAGATTTTAAAAATACCTTGGCACAAATAAAAGAATTAGAAAAAGTAGGCTGTCAAATTGTTAGATTAGCAATTTTAAATGAAGAAGATGCAAAAGCAATTAAAGAAATTAAGAAACACACTACTATGCCTTTAGTAGCTGATATTCACTATGATTATCGTTTGGCTTTAATTGCCATTGAAAATGGAATTGATAAAATTAGAATTAATCCTGGTAATATTGGTAAAATCAGCAATGTTGAAGCAGTAGTCAAGTCTTGTAAAGAAAAGGATATTCCCATCAGAATTGGTATCAACTCCGGTTCTTTAGAAAAAAATATCTTAGCTAAGTATCAAAAACCTACTGCCCAAGCAATGATTGAGTCTGCTCAAAATCATGTTAAAATTTTAGAAGATTTAAATTTTACTAATATCTGTCTTTCTTTTAAATCCAGTGATAGTGGCTTATGTATTGACAGCTATCAATTAGCAGCAAAAACCTTTAATTACCCTCTTCATTTAGGAGTAACTGAAGCAGGAAGTTTTTTCGCCTCAAGTATCAGATCATCCGCTGCCTTAGGTATCCTTTTACATCAAGGAATCGGTGATACTATTAGAATCTCTGTTAGTGCTAATCCTGTTGAGGAAATTAAAATAGCCAAAGAATTATTAGCTACCTTTAACTTAATTGATAATTATCCCAAATTAATTTCTTGTCCTACCTGTGGTAGACTAGCCTATGATATGCTGAATTATGTCAAAGAAATAGAAGATTTCCTTGCTACGCTGAGTGGTAATATTAAAGTTGCAGTTATGGGCTGCACAGTCAATGGACCAGGTGAGGCACGTGAAGCAGATATCGGGATTTTTGGTGGTGGTGATAAACTAGTCATTCTCAAAAACGGAAAAATATTTGCTCAAGGTCCACCAGCAGAAATGATTAAGCTATTAAAACAACAAATTTTGATAATCCTTGAAGAAAAATCCAAGAATCATAATAACATTAAAAAGTAGACTTGCTAATAGTAAGTCTACTTTTCTTATTTATTGAAATTGCATATTATATAACTTAGCGTATTCACCATTTGATTTTAACAACTCTTCATGATTGCCGATTTCTTCGATACCATTTTCTCCTAAAACCACAATTTTTTGAGCATTGCGAATTGTCGATAAACGATGAGCAATTACAAAGGTCGTCCTATTTTTCGCTAATTTTTCTAATGAATCTTGAACCACTTTTTCGCTCTCATTATCTAAAGCACTAGTCGCTTCATCAAAAATCAAAATTGCTGGATTTTTCAGAAACACTCTGGCTATTGATAGTCTTTGTTTTTGCCCACCAGATAATTTAACTCCTCGTGAGCCAACATCAGTATAATAACCATTTTCTAATTCCATAATAAAATCATGAGCATTAGCTAATTTTGCTGCTTTATTAATTTCTGCTTCACTGGCATTCAAATCACCATAGGCGATATTATCCAATATTGTTCCCGCAAATAAATACACGTCTTGTTGAACAATACCAATGTTAGCTCTTAAAGATTTCATTGTGATGTCTTGGTTGCTGATACCATCAATTTTGATTGAACCACTATTAATATCATAAAACCTCGGAATTAAAGAACAAAAAGTAGTCTTACCAGCACCACTTTGACCAACCAAGGCAATATATTCTCCAGCTTCCACTGTTAAATTAATATTTTTTAAAATCTCTGGACTTTTTGGGTCATATTTAAAAGTAACATCATCAAAGGTTACTTGTCCTTTAACTTCTTGCAAATCAATTGCATTATCTTTATCAGCAATATCAGCTTCAATTTCTAATAATTCATAAAACCGCTCATAACCACTGATACCATTTTGATAAGTTTCAGTAAAATTAATCAATTTTTTAATTGGATCAGTTAAATTACCAATGTATAAAAGAAAAGCAATTAAATCACCACCATTCATTTGGTTAAGACTGATAAAATAAGCACTACCGATAATAATGATTACACTCAGCAAACTAATAAATGCCGCAATACCAGAGTGGAACCTGCCCATTTTTTGATAAGAGTTCCATTTAGTATGTAGCCACATATTATTTTCATCCATAAATTTAGTTAATTCTTTTTCTTCATTCGCAAAAGATTTTACTACTCTAATACCTGAGAGACTATCTTCAATACGGGCATTAATATCACCAATTTTCTTACGATTGGCTTTAAAAGCTTTTTTTAATTGTTTGTTATAGTAGACTGCAAATACTATCATGATAGGAATACAAGTAAACACCAGTAAAGTTAAAGGAATATTTATGCTCATCAAAATTACAAAAGCCCCAATAATTTTAACTGCCGATATTAAAAGGTCCTCTGGTCCGTGATGATATAGCTCTGTTAGAGAAAACAAATCATTAGTTAGCCTGGTCATTAATTGTCCAACTTTTTGATTATCATAAAAATTAAAGCTTAATTTTTGATAATGATGAAATAACTCATTTCGCATATCAGCTTCCATTTTTGCCCCCATAACATGACCCTTAAAAGCAATAAAATAATTACAAAAATAACTAATAGCAATTAAAACCAACATAACTCCACCTAATAATAAAATAATATTAAAGTTAATTGGTCCACTAGAATTAATCACATCATTGGCAATATATCTTGTTAATAAAGGGAATATTAAAGTAATACCCGCAACAACAATAGCACAAAACATATCGGTAAAAAATAATGATTTATAAGGTTTATAATAACTTATAAATTTTTTCGTTCTTTTATTCATACTTCCCCCTTAATTGAATGATTATAACATAGGTTAAGAAAAAAAGAGAATTCCTAATTCTCTTTAACAAGTTTTTTAGAATTTTGTTTTCTCTCTTGTGGTGTTAAATAACGTTTTCTGATGCGAATACTATCAGGTGTTATCTCCACCAATTCATCTTCAGCGATAAATTCTAAAGCTTCCTCTAAACTCATAATTTTAGCTGGTGTAAGTTTCATCGCATCATCAGCACCACTTGATCTGATTGAAGTTAACTTTTTATTTTTTATAGGATTAACTTCCATATCTAAATCTTTTGCCGCTTTACCAATAATCATTCCTTGATAAACTTCAGTTTGTGGAGTGATAAATAGTTGCCCTCGCTCTTGAATATTCCATAAAGCATAGGTCATAGCACTACCTTTTTCAGTAGATATTAAAACCCCATTACTTCGATGTCCAATTTCGCCTTTAA
>JBKDZL010000089.1:0-1901 GCA_047971145.1 Erysipelotrichaceae bacterium | reverse complement strand
TATCTATAAAATCTCTAATTTTAACTTTTTCTGTTGAGAATCCACGATAATTTTCAGGCACATCTTTTTTCCAAATTCCGATTACAGCTAAAATCATTGAGAAAACTGATGCTGCTACAACTAGTTTAACAATTGCATCCCAGAAACCAGGGTCTAACATATTATCGGGGAATTTTTGAGCAAGAATTGGTATATAAGCCATATATAGCATCATAAATATTGTTCCAAATATTGCATAACACATCGCAAGTGTAGGTCGTTGGTTTGGATCAGAAGTAATTATTGTTCCTCCACCTTTAGTACTTGCTGTTTGCATTGAATACCCAATAATGTGGAAAATATAAAATATCACAAATACTAAAAGTTTTGTAACATTACTCCAAGCTGGATTAATCATTGTAAACATAATAATAAATGTAACGTTGATAATAATATTCCCAATTACCATCCAAGGTCTAAATTTACCAAATTTAGTATCTGTTCTATCGATAAGCATTCCAATAATTGGATCTGTAATTCCATCAAATAATCTCATACTTGTCATTACCCAACCAACTACTACTGCACTTAGTAGTAAGTAAGATTGTCCATATACTAATAGATACATCGATAATATAATATATGGAAAATTCGTAGATAAATTGTTAAATGAAAATAAAAATAGCTGCCAGAATTTCGCCCTATTATATTTTTCACCATCTGTTAATAATACTTTTTTTTCACTCATATTTTCTCCTAACCTAAATTTAATTATGTACTTATAATACACCGTTCTTTTTAAAAAGTCAACAATTTTTGTTTATTTTTTAAATGTTTTCTTTAATTATATATAAATGTTTACCAAATAATCGTTTCGATAATAAATTTCCTTACATCCTTGACAAAGAAAATGCCACTTGTAAAAAATAGCAATAGTGCTTTTCCTTTTAGAATGTTTAGAAATAGATAAATAAAAAACTCAATGTTGCTACCTTAGTAGATTTCATTGAGTTTGTATTATTATACTTTTTTAATTTTATTTAATTGTTTATTCATTTCTAATACTTGTTCTTTACTGATGTCAATTTTCATCATTGGTCCAATTAATCCAATCAGACGTTGAACTGTTTGGTTACCCATCATTTCAGCCATCTTAGATCCATCTCCTAAACCTTCAGCTTGCTCAGGTAATAACTCAGTTAATAGTCCTAACATAAACTTAAGACCCTCTTCTGATTCTGCAATATTACGAACACGATCATTAATTGAGTAGTATCCTGCTGGCATATCAACTTCGAACCAGTTTAAAACATCTCCGGTTTCTTTTAAGCGATATGATTCATCAAATTCTTCAACTTTTACTATAGTACTACTGTCTTTACAATCTCCTGCTTTTACAGTAATTTCACTAGTTCCGACATTTTTTACATCAAAATAGAAGAAGTATTTACCTGTTTGTGTACCGATACTTTCACCATTTACAAACATTTCTACACTTGGTAAATTAGAGTATACTGTTACTTTTGTAACGTCTTCTACACGGTTAATATATTTCTTTCCACACACGTGTACAAATGGTTCATCAGTTAACCATGCTTTATATGCAAAGAACGAATCTTTCTTATACTTACGGTCAAATGTTACTAAACCTTTGTGGTTCATACCATTTTCTCCACCTTCACTACGTGCATCAGCTGCAAAGTCAAACATATTCCATACATGAGTTGCCCATAAATATGGTCTTTCATCAATTTGTTTAATTAATTCTTCATGGTAATATGCCTGATATTCCTCAGTATAGTCTCCTGGCTCAGGGTTTGAAGTATGCCAATCTAAAGATTCACACCCATATTCACTTATACCTATTGGAATGTTAGGGAATGTTTCATGGAAGTTATCAAACCAAGTACCGTATTGACAAG
>JBKDZL010000088.1:0-15299 GCA_047971145.1 Erysipelotrichaceae bacterium | reverse complement strand
AATCATTACCATATAACACTATTTCTCTATCACCCAAAATAACATTACTATCCTGTTTCTTTTCATTCAAAATAATACTTTTAATATTATCAAAGGAGTTAACTAACAGCTTTATTAAACTTTGATAATCCTTAGTATTAGTATTACTACTAATAAAAGCTATCATTACTTCTTTACTATAATGGCCCTCTTTTATCAATAAATGATAGATACCCTCTAAAGAATTAGCACTCAAATAATCTTTGATAGTTTGATATATTTTATTACTTTCAGTACTTTGTAAATAACAATAATTCATATCCACAATATCATGTGAATTAACTCGATAAAAGCCAGATATAAGTCTATTGTTACTTATAGCAAAAGGAATTTGCACCTTATTACGATAATGAAAAAGCTCATGTGTGCCATTGATAATTGATGATTTAACACTTAAATTACCAATTTTTTTTAAGCATTGATTAAGATAATTCAATTTAAAACTTAATTGTTCTTGATAACTCATATGCAAAATTTGACAGCCACCACACTGCGGATAAAGAGCACATGGTGCTTCTATTCTTTCTTCACTTGTTTTTAATAAATTAATTATTTTGCCATAGCCATAATTCTTTTTTAAACTGATTATTTTAACCTCAGCGATTTCACCTTTAATTAAACCTTTAATAAAAATCGAAAAATTATCAACTTTGACAATACCCAAACCAGCAAAAGTATAATCAAGACACTCAGCTTTAACAACATCATTCTTTTTCATAATAAAAACAGAGTATTGCTACTCTGTAGTTGTACCATCTTCAGTTGTATTATTTTCTTCTGCTTCCTCTGCTGCAGCTTCTTCTGCATCTCTTGCCGCCTCATCAGCATATAATTGATCAACTAAACCTTTATCACGAGGAGTACTAATATTCTCATGCAAGAATTTATCTTGAGGACTATTCTTGACTAAACGATAAATATATCTAACTGGTAAACCATCAGGATTCTCTTCAGTTTCAAAAGGACCTTCAAGAACATTGTAACCATAAATTTCTAAATCATATTGGCTGATACCATCCTCAGTAGTAGTAAAATAATCCGCAATAGGATATAGTGCATCAAGAGCAGCATATGCAGCCTCATTAAGAGCTTTAATACTCTCTTTACTCGCATCATCATTATTATCAATGTAAATCCTTACTGTCGCAACTTTAAATTCAACAGTTACTGATTCTACCCCTTCAATTGCAGAAACATTTTCTTTGATAATATTCATATCATCACTTGTAAGTTCATTAGTTAATTGACCATCAAATCTATCTCCAATTTGTGGAATGCCAGTTTGCATTTGAGCGCTTAATAAAATACCACCAAAAATAACTCCTGGAATCGCAATTAGCGCAATTACTACTATCAATAGCCAAGGTAATTTAATGTTTCTTGGTTGTTTCTTTTTATTGTTTTTAACTTTCGTTTTTGTTTTCTTTTTAGTACTCATCTTAATTCTCCTATTTAAGTTTATCTAATTCTTCTTTTAATAATTGATTAGTCTTGCTGGGATTTGCTGAGCCCTTAGATGCTCTCATAATTTGTCCCATTAGAAAGCCTAGTGCTCGATCTTTACCTTGATGATAATCAATAACGGATTGTTGATTAGTGCTTAAGACTTCAGTAATTATTGAAAGTAAAGCTGAATCATCACTTATTTGTCTTAAATTTAATTTATCAATTAAATCATCAGGCATACTACCATCAACCATAGCTTCAAAGACTTTTTTAGCTTGTTTAGATGAGATCGTTGTATCATTAACTCGCTCAATCAATTGTGCTATCGCCTCAGCTTTAACTAAACAATCTTTAACTTCTAATTGTTGTTTATTTAAATAAGCAGAATAATCACCAATTAGCCAATTACAAGCACTTTTGTAATCGCTAGTATATTGTACCACAATATCATAAAAATCGCTTATTTCTTTATTGGAAACTAAAACAGTCGCATCATAATCACTCAAACCATAAGTGCTTAAATATCTGCTTAAGCGCTCTGAAGGTAGCTCTGGCAAATTATCTATTGCTTCTGAAATAAACTCTTTAGACAGTTTGATGGGAGGAATATTAGGCTCAGGAAAATACTTGTAGTCCACAGTCCCCTCTTTTTTACGCATCATAATAGTTTTTTGACTAGCCTCATCAAAACGATAAGTCGCCTGTATTATTTGCTCACCATGATTTAATATAGTAGATTGACGCTCAATTTCTGCTGCCACTGCTTTTTTAACATTGGCCAATGAGTTTAAATTCTTCACCTCCACTTTATTACCATACTCTAAATAACCATAAGGTCTTAAAGAAATATTAACATCACAACGTAGAGAACCCTCTTCCATTCGACAATCTGAAACAGCTAAATAATATAAAATTTGTCTGAGAGTTTCGACATAAGCCATAGCCTCCTCAGCGCTGCGTAAATCGGCCTCACTTACTATTTCAATTAAAGGTGTTCCCGCTCTATTAAAATCAATGAAAGTACCCTCTTCATTATGAAATTGCTTAGCAGTATCTTCTTCCATATGAACACGATTAATTCTAATACGCTTAATTTTATCATTGACAATTATATCCAAATACCCATTTTTACCAATCGGATGAAATTGTTGAGTAATTTGAAATCCCTTAGGTAGATCAGAATAATAATAGTTTTTACGATCAAATTTAACCAAATCATCAATTTGAGCATTTAAAGCTCGACAGACCTTTAAAGACATTTTAACAGCCTCTTTATTAACTGCCGGCAAAATACCTGGTAAGCCTAAATCAATTTCATTAATACAAGTATTAGGTGTCTGATTAAAAGCAACAGGGGCACCTGAGAACATCTTGGTTTTAGTATTTAATTCTAGATGGATTTCAATTCCGATAATAACCTCGTAGTTCATTATTAATCCTCCCACCTTTTAAAATTAACACACTCTTCAACAGCTAACCCCACATTAAACATCTCTACTTCGTGTAATTTTTTAGCAGTTATATTGACACCCACTGGCAAACCATTTATTTTAGTTAAAGGAACACTCATACTAGGCAAACCTAAAAAGTTTGCAAATACTAAATAATTATCAGAAATCATATGTTTATCATCCAACTCATTATCGATACTCTCATCAAATAAAGGTGCCACATCACTAGCAGGTGCAATAATAACATCATAATCTTGATAAATTTTTGTGAATTCTTCACTGATTAGTCGACGGACTTTTTGGGCCTTTCTTAATAACTTTTCTTGATTTTCCTCAAATAAACTATATGAGCCAATTACAAAACGTTTTCTAATCATACTAGAAAAACCCGCAGTTCTACTATTACACATAACCTCAGTAGTATTATCACCTGATAATTGTAAGCCAAAACGCAGACCATCTAAATTTGAATGATTAGCAGTAGCCTCACAATTCGCAATAATATAATAAACCGGTAATAAAGCTCTCATTAATTTTTGATCCACATGGATTATATCAACTGCTTGAGCCTGAGTTTTCAACTTACTCATTAGCTGATTAAAACTATCATTAATAGCTGAATTATTTAAACTATCGACCACATTACCTAAAATTGCTATTTTTAAATTGCTAATATCAGAATTTAATAATTCACTATACTTATCAACAGGAGCATCTAATGAGGTCATATCCAAATCATCACGCCCTGCCATAACCTCTAAAGCTTTCGCTGCATTGGTAACATTAGTAGTAAAGTAGCCAACATGATCTAAACTAGAAGCATAAGGAATAACACCATAACGAGAGATTCTACCATAAGTGGGCTTAACCCCTACCACACCACAAAAACTAGCCGGCTTACGCACCGAATCACCAGTATCACTACCTAAAGCAAAATCTACTAACTCACTTGCTACTAAAACAGCAGAGCCACCACTAGAGCCACCACTAATTCTTTTACTATCAAAAGGATTTAAGACTGGTCCTGTATAAGCTGATTTATTAGTGCCACCCATACCTAACTCATCTAAGGAGCTTTTGGCTACAATAATACCACCAGCTTTTCGTATTTTCTCAATCACAGTGGCATTATATGGAGAAACATAAGTTTCCAAAATCTTTGAAGATGCAGTTGTATTTGAACCTTTAAAATTAAAATTATCCTTAACAACGATGGCTCTTTGATAAAAAAAGTTGCTTTGATCTACCACATTATTATTCTTTAATTGTGCTTGATAATCACAAAAAGAAACAATTGGATTATATTTCTTATTAAAAACTTCTAATTCTTTAAGCAATTTAGCATAATCCATTAGCGTACCACCTTGACAACTTCTACTAAGTTATCCTTGAGCTTCTTAACATTACTTAAGGCAGCTTCACTTGCGAGAATATGATTAATATTATCCTCCCTTAAGTAACTAGTTTCATCCTCAAATGGATGAATCATCTCTGATACTCCAGTAGTATCTATTTCCTCTAAAACAGCTAATTGTTTCAATAATAATTCAAAATCAGCTTCAATAGATTTTAATTCTTCAGCATCTAATTCAAACATTAATTGTTTAGCTAATTTTTGAAAATCAATTTTTTCCATTTTCATACTCCTTTTCTAATAATATCATAAACTCTTCTTCACTAATAGTTTTAACATTGAGCTGATTAGCTTTAGCAAGTTTACTACCAGCACTAGCACCAAAAATTACATAATCGGTATTTTTAGAAACACTACTAGTAACATCAGCTCCTAAACTTGACAATAACTCTTCAATATTTTTTCTGGAATAATTGCTGAGAGTACCGGTCACAACAACCCTCTTATTGGCAAAGATAGAATCAATAACTTTCGTAGTAATACCTTTGGTATTAAAGCCATACTTAATAATCTCTTTAATTAATAATTGATTCTTGGGATCTTGAAAGTAATACCTTAGTGATTTAGCCTTTACTACTCCCATATCACTAATACTTGCTAAAGTATTTTCATCAGCAATCATTAGCTCTGACAAATTACTAAAACTATTAGCCAAAACTTTGCTAGCTTTAGCACCAATATGTCTAATTCCTAATGCATTAATCAATTTATCTAAACTTTGTTTTTTTGCATTTTCTAATCCAACTATCATTTTGTTATATGATTTTTGACCAAAACCTTTAGTTTTAATAATTTCTTCTTGATAACGACTTAAATAAAATAAATCTTCGATTTTCTTGAGCCAGCCCAACTCATATAACTGACGCACTGTTTTCTCACCAAAACCATCAATGTTTAAACAATCCCTACTAGTGAAGTGTACAATAGACTCCACCACTCTAGCAGGACAATCATTATTAAAGCAGAAAGTGTCACTCTCACCATCTAACCTAATCAACTTTGACTCACACTCTGGACAAAGCTTATCAAATTCCCATTTTATAGATCCTTGAGATCTTTTACTTAAAATCACTTCTTTAAGCTCGGGAATTATATCGCCCGCCTTACGAACAATAACACTATCACCAATTCTAATATCTTTAGCATTGACATAATCTTCATTATGTAATTGGGCATAAGAAACATTACTACCACCTACAAATACCGGCTTCAGCTTAGCATTAGGAGTAGCCTTACCTGTGCGTCCAACACTAATAAAGATATCCTCCACAATTGTTTCGACCTCTTCCGCTTTAAATTTATAAGCTATTGCCCACTTAGGCACCTTAATGGTAAAACCTAATTTATTTTGTTGCTTAATATTATTAACTTTTATTACCACACCATCAATATCATATTCATAATTATTTCTATTCTTCTCTATTGCCAAGACATAATCATAAACCTCTTGAATGTTCTTGATTATTTTACGCTCTGAATTAGTTTTAAATCCTAATTTATCCAAATAGTCTAGCCGTTCACTATGAGTAGATAGCTCTGTCTTATCAGTAATCAATTGATACCAAAAGGCTGATAAATTACGACTTGCGGCAACAGTGCTATCTAATTGTCTAATACTACCTGCGGCCGCATTACGACAATTGACAAATAATTCTTGATTATTACTAGCTCTTTCTTGATTAATTTTTATTAATTGTTTCTTGGAAAGATACACCTCACCTCTAATTTCCAAAGTTTTATCTTCCGCTATTACTAAGGGCAATGATTTAATAGTTTTGACATTATTAGTAACACACTCACCAATGGTCCCATCACCTCTAGTAACTGCCCTCAATAATTCGCCCTGTTGATAGTGCAAACACATTGCTAAGCCATCTATTTTTAGTTCTACACAATATTCAACTTCTCCAACTTCCTTTTGAATTCTCTGGTCAAAAGCCATCAAATCAGCAAGTGAGTAAGCATTGGCAAGTGAGTACATATTATTAATATGTTCAAATTTTTCAAAACCAGATGAAACAATGCCACCTACTTTTTGGGTGATAGAATTAGCATCATAATACTCAGGATACTTTTGCTCCAACAACAATAATTCATTATATAAATCATCATATTCAGCATCACTAATTAAAGGTTGATCATCGCTATAATAAGCTAGAGCATATTTGTTTAAAGTTTCTCTTAAAGCAATAATTCTATCTTTCATATTAAACCTTTCTAATTCCTGCAAAACTTGTGCTAATTTTCTTTATACCATGAGGATAGTTAAAAGCAATCTCAATAAAACTCCCATGGTTTTTAATAACTAAACCAACTCCAAATGCTTCATGTTCTACTTTATCATTAACTAGATATTTATTATTTCTCCCATTATTATTTACTTTATTAATCTGAGGTTTCACTAATGCACCATTAGCAGATCTATTAGTGCTAATGTTATTACTGTTTTTCAAACTATGATCAACATTACCTTTCAACAATAAATTTTCTTTACCAATTTCTTCAATAAATCTGCTGGCAGTCTTAGCTTTAGCTAGAACATAACTATAGCCTTTAGACTCACTAATAAATAAACGATTTTTAGCTCTTGTATAAGCAACATAAGCCAAACGACGCTCTTCTTCTAAACCTTTAATGCCTGATTCTTGTAAAGAGCGCTCAGAAGGAAAAACACCCTCATTCATACCAGCAACAAAAACAGTGTCAAATTCTAAACCTTTGGCAGAGTGAACACTCATCATCGTTACAAATTCACCCTGATAATCACTGCTTTTATCAGTATATAAAGAAACCATTTGTAAATAATCAATTAAAGTAGCCTCAGGATAACTATCCAAAAAAGCCTCAACATCACTAATAAGCTCTTTAATATTTTCAAGTCTTTCCATTTCCTTATCAGCAATCAGCATTTCTTTATAACCGGTCTTCTCTAATACCCTTTGCATTAAATCAATTAAAGAATACTTGTCTAAATCTGATTTTAATGATTCAATTAAATTATAAAAACTAGATAGTTTCTTTTGATTAGTTGGAGTAAAAGAGCTACAATCACTTAAAACATCATATAAATTCTTTTTACTAGCCATCGCAATTTTATCAATGGCTTCAATGGTCTTATCACCAATTTTTCTACTAGGTACATTAATAACTCTTCTAAAAGCCAAATCATCACCTGTAATTAATAAGCGTAAATAAGATAAAATATCTTTTATTTCTTTTCTTTCATAGAAGCGTAATCCACCCACTAAAGTATATGGAATATTATAACTAGCCAAAATTTTCTCAATCGCACGGGAAATATAATTTGCTCGATATAATATCGCAATATCTCCATAATTAATTTCTTGAGTTCTTATTAATTCTTTAATATTCATAGCAATAAAAATTGCCTCATTTTCCTCATCCATTGCCCCATAATAGACAATAGCCTCACTATCTTTGTTATGAGCTATTAAATCTTTTTCAATCCTATTTTTATTATTAGCAATTAATTTATTAGCTGCGGCTAAAATATTTTTACTTGAGCGATAATTAGTATCTAAAACTACTGTTTCTAAATTAGCAAAATCTTTTTTCAAATTCATAATGATATTAACATCAGCTCCTCGCCAAGTGTAGATAGTTTGATCAGGATCACCAACAACAGCTAAAGCGCTATTATCTCCAACTAGTAATTTTATTATATTATATTGAATATGGTCCACATCTTGAAATTCATCAACCAAAATAACCGCATATTTTCTTTGCCATTTTTGTAAAACTGGCACAAAATCTAAAAATAATTTTTCAGTCCACAATAATAAATCATCAAAATCTAAAGCCATCAATTGTCTTTGCTTATTATCATAAAATTCATAGACTTTAGCTTTTTCTTCTTCAAAAGTATAAGCTTTAGCTAGAGCTTCTTTTGGTAAAATTTTGGCAGCTTTATTAGAAGCAATATAATTTAAAACTGTTGAATACTTCAATTCTTTAGCATCAATATTTAGTTTTTTATAAGCTTCTTTTAAAATAGCTCTTTGATCATTAGTATCAATGATAGTAAAATTTCTCGGATAACCTAAGTAAGTAATATCTCTTCTTAAAACACTAACACAAAAAGAGTGAATAGTAGAAATATGTGGCATTGTTTTAAGCTGATCAAACATCAGCTCTACTCTTTGTTTCATTTCCTTTGCCGCTTTATTGGTAAAAGTAATAGCAAGAATTTTATCAGCTTCAACTTTTAGCTCCGCAATCAAATACGCAATTCTAGTAGTTAAAACCCTAGTTTTACCAGAGCCAGCTCCTGCCACAATTCTCAGATACTTAGCAGCACTACAAACTGCCTTTTTTTGATTTGGATTTAATTCACTTAAATAGTCTAATTTTTTCACTTATTTATTATATCATAGACCACAATATTATGGATAAGCAGATAAAAGAAAAACTCAGTAATTTTACTGAGTCTATACTTTTAATAATTCTTCTAATTGGGCTTTAGCTGCAAAACCAATATGTTGTTTTACTTGCTCACCATTTTTGAAGACAATTAATGTTGGAATTGAAGTTACTCCAAAGCTTTTTGGTGTTTGGGTATCTGTATCCACATTGATTTTTGCAATGGTATGTCCATCTTTTGCTAATTCTTCTAAAACCGGACCAATCATTTTACAAGGACCACACCAATCGGCATAAAAATCTACTAACACTACTTCATTTTCCTGGAGAGTTTTTTGGAACTCTGCATCACTAATTTTTAATACTGGCATCTTTCTACCTTCCTTTCATATATTTCTTAATTTCATTATAATCCTTAGGATAAGGTTTAAATCGTTGTTTAAAGTCAAATCCTAATTTTCTTTTTAATATTGTAGCACTGTGAGAAAAAGTTTCAAACCCATAATTACCATGATAATTACCAAGACCACTATTGCCTCTACCACCAAATGGAAACTTATTAGAGGTGATTTGCATTAGAGTATCATTAATACTAGCAGTACCAAAGCTCACCTTACTTAAAATCTTATTGACAAATTTATCATTATTACTAAAGATATATAAAGCCAAAGGATCAGGATTCTGATTAAGAATATGAAATAATTCTTTCTCATTACTATAAGGTAAAAGCGGCAATACTGGGCCAAAAATTTCTTCCTTTAAACTAATATGACTTAAATCATTAGGGATAATCAGCGTTAATTCCATTTTAAGATTAAGTTCATCTGCTTTACCACCAAAAACAATTTTGGCATCTTCTAAATATTTCTTTAAACGCTTAAAATTTTTATAATCAATAATTTTGGGCCAATCATCATCTGTTAACTCACTAACCATTTGATTTTTTAATTTATTCATCATCATAATCAAATCATCAACTATTTCTGATTTTACCACAAGATAATCAGGGGCAACACAAGTTTGACCAGCATTAATTAATTTACCAAATAGAATGCGCTTAGCCACAACTTCTAAATTCTCTTTAGTATTAACAATACAAGGACTCTTCCCCCCTAACTCCAAAGTAACAGGTGTGAGTGTTTCTGCCGCTTTTGCCATGATAAATTTACCAGTACCACTACTACCGGTAAAGAAAATATGATCGTATTTCACTTCAAACAACTGATTTTTATTGTTTCTATTACCAATTATGATATCCACATTGCTTGCAACCAGACTTTCTTGGAATATTTCTTGCAGACACTTAGCAACCGTAGAAACCGACTCACTAAAGCGTAGCATCGCAACATTACCCGCCGAGAGTGCATTAATTAATGGCACCAATGATAAAAGCATTGGATAATTAAAAGGTACCATAATCAAAACTAAACCCTTAGGATAATATTTTAGATTAAAAGAGCCAATAACAGGAAAGACACTTAAAGATTTTTTTCCTTTAGACCATTTTCTAGTGTTTTTTATAGCGTGATTTAATTCACTAAAAATTAGTGATAGCTCACACATATAACCCTCATAATAGCCTTTATTTAAATCACATTTTAGGGCATCTAATAATTTCTCTTCATTTAATTCCAAAATTTCTTTTAGCTTCTTTAAAAGTTTAATGCGATACTCCACATCAAGAGTTATATTAGTTTTAAACTGCTGTTTTAATCTATTAGCGTTTTTAACAATTTCTATCATTACCTACTCACTCTCATCAATATTATACACGATATAACTTAGACAATCACCTAAAATAAAGCTACTTCATAACCCAAATCACTTAACAATTCCACACAAAGATGAATATCATTATTATTGATAATCATCACTTTTCTTTTAGACAAATCTATTTCTGCGATAATATTATTTTGTTTAAATATTTTATTTAATTCTTCAGCACCCAAATGTGATGATAGATTGTTTACTAACATTACTTTCATAATTGCTTCTCCTATGAGATAGTTAATATTGTACTGTTTCTATCAAACTTTTCAATTAATGTGCTCAATCTTACTATTTAATATGGGCTTGATAACCAATATCATCTAATAATTCCACAGTTTTATGGACATCTAAATCATTAATAATTGTAACTGTTTTATCACTAAGATCAACATTTGCCTCAATGTTGTTTTCTTTTAATACTTTTGCGATTTTATCAACACAGTGCTGACACGACATTTCATGTACTAACATTACTTTCATAATTCTCTCCTTCTAATTAAATGTTGTAGTTAACAACTATCATTTATCATACTTCATTTACGCTCAATAATACAAGAATAAAGCTAAAGAAAATTATTTTAATTGTAAGTACTGTTATCTTATGTTAAAATTACAACATGATAAAAATATATAATGCAGATAAAATTAATGAAAACAGTAAATTCTTAAAAACTTTAATTCTTGGAATACCTTTTAGTATCTTTGTGGCTTTTGTTTATTCTTCTATTGAAGTTTTCTTTGGAATAAGTTTTAGCTTTACTCTTTGTATAATTGGTTTAATTATTGGTCTTTTTGTGAAAAATATTGGTACTGGAGTAAGTACAAAGTTTGGGATATTAGGTGCTACTTTAACAATTGTCGCAATAATCTTAGCAGGAATTTTTCCTATATTAATTAATCTTGGAATTAGTGCATTACCAACTACCATCATATTTTATTTTAGTAGTTTACTCAATTTTAGCAGTGTTTTACGTTGGGTATACATTGCTTTAGCAGTATTTCTAGCCTTTAATATTAGTAAAACAATTTAAAGCTATCATTTGATAGCTTTTTTTATGCTATAATTATCATTATAAATTCAGGAGATAATATGGCACTTAGAGAAACAAATTTAAATATCAATATTGATGCGATTAAACATAATATTGAAGAGTTGCGTCACTCTAGTAAAAAAGAAATTATTGGTGTCATTAAAGCTAATGCCTATGGTGTTGGTATGATTGAAATGGCAAAAGTTTTATTATTTAATAAAATAAATATCCTAGCTGTATCATCACTTGATGAGGCTTTGATACTAAGAAAGTCTGGTATTAGTAGTGATGTTTTAGTTTTAGGATATACTAGTGCTAAGCACTATAAAATTGCCCTAGAAAACAACATTATTTTAACAGTGAATTCTCTTGATTTTGTGAGGGAATTATCTTTAGAAAATGTTGAGAATTTAAGAGTCCACATTAAAATTGATACCAAAATGCACCGAATAGGATTTACTAAAATTGACAATTTCACAAAAGCTATTGATGATTTACTAAAACTCAAAGTGGAAATTGAAGGAGTTTTTACTCATTATGCCTGTAGTGATTATGATGATAAAACAACTAATGAGCAATATCAATTATTTGAGAAATATTTAAAGAGCACTAATTTTAAATTTAAATGGATTCACGCAAGTAATTCGGATGGTGCTCTACACTTTGATAATGAGTCTAAAACTAATGCAATTAGATCAGGAATTGCTCTTTTAGGATATGCTAAGTATCATCAAAATTTATTGCCAGCTCTCTCTTTAACAACTGCCATCTCCCAAATAAACCATTTAAAGAAAGGTGATAGTGTTTCCTATGGCGCAACTTATTGTGCTAGTGAGAGTGAAATCATCGCTACTTTGCCCATTGGTTATGGGGATGGCTTTATTAGAGCAAACCAAGGCAGATCTGTTTATTTAAACAATGAATATGCAAATATTATTGGCAGAATTTGTATGGATCAAATGATTATTAAAATTAGTAAGGAATATCCTATAGGTTCTGAGGTTGAAATCTTTGGTCAGCACATTGATCTGTTTAAAATGGCTGAAGAATTAAATACTATTGTTTATGAAATCATCACGCTAATTGCTAATAGGGTTAATCGTCGTTATTATGAAAATAATAAACTAACAAATAAATACAAATAAAAAGAACCTTTACAAAGGTTCTCAATCTTACTATTTTTAATTAATACTTTCAACCAGTTTAGATAAGAGCTCCTTTAATTGAGCTTTTTCTTGATCACTCATTAAACGCTCATAAGCATTATGAGTCGGCAGAGTACCAAGATTAGATTGACTTATAACACCATTTTTAACCCCAACTACAAAGGGTACAGGCATTTCAATATGAACTCCATCTGGTTTAATTAAATGCTCACTAAAGAAATTCAACAAGGTAGTAAAATCACTGTTCTCTTCATCTCTAATATCACTAAACTCAGCAGTTTGTACATTAATATAATGCACATATATATTTTTTTCACTTAAAACTTCAGCTAAAATTGGTACCAACTCCAAACACCAAGGACAATCAGGATAACCAAAATAAAAAATTGCAGACTGATTAATTAATTCAACCGCCTCTGGCAAAGTAGTATCTAAAAACCGATCTGATTCAATTTTATACTCACTCATATCAGCAATATTTAGATCACTATTGGCACTATTATTGCCACAGCCCACCAATAGAGCTAGTAACAACAAACTGATAATTATTTTTTTAAACATCTAATAACTCCTTTAAATTTGCTTTTTTATCAATAAACGGCTCAATTATTTTATCAGGTGCACTAAATAATACAGTAACACCAGGGCCATGTCCACTACTATAAGAATCACCATGACAGATAACCCCTACAGTTGCAGCATTTTTTTGATAATGAGCTCCATTGACACTTAAATGATCTTCTATTAAAACAATATCCCCTACCCTTAGAGTTTCTAAGCCTACTTCCTTACAAGTTTCCTTATCATTGCTCATAATATCGTAATCACCAGCTTGCATTGATAAGCTACCTAAGCCTGCTCCCATTAACTTAGCAGGAATTATATGGCTGACTCCAACCTGTAATTTTCTCTCAACAATTTTAATATTCATTTTTTCCAATAAAACAGGATCCAGACTTAAAAATTTAATTTGGGGAAAATCACTTAATGCTAACCCAACACCCCAAGCTTTAATCAAAATTTTATCCTCAGGAACTAACTTCTCAAGGACATCAGAGCCAAAATGAAGCAAAACATGATCAATTCCCCCATGCTTGCCAGTAACAACACCCTCACTACCCTTCGCATCACCAGTAATTACTTTGGCAATATTACCTACACAGGCAAAAGTATTTAAGGCATTGTTTTCTTGAGGATTGCTATTTTTTAAAGAAACTCCAGGCTCAATATGATCTCCGACCATATTCATACAATTATCTCCAATCTTAAAGTTATAAGTAATTCCACCCACGCCTAATTGAACTCGGCTTTTACCATCATAACCACCCCATTGGTAAGCAGATTCAGCTAAAGTAGGATGATGAATTCTGCCTACTAGTGATTGAATAATTAATTTATCTTTATTTGTTTTCATAAATTTAACCTCACTTAGCAATTATATTATTAAATAACTATAAAATCAATTAGGGTTATTTACTTTTACTTTTATTTATAGTAAAATCATATAGCAATAGTAAATGGCGGTCGTGGTGAAGTTGGTTAACACACTAGATTGTGGCTCTAGCATTCGCGGGTTCGAGTCCCGTCGGTCGCCCCATTAGAAAATAAAAGATTGTGTATTCACAATCTTTTTAATTGAAAGATGAATCACACCACTAGGTGTGGTTTTTTATATAATAAAAGTAGTTCCAATATGAATTGCACATAATTAAATGATGATAAAATATGTTATAAAAGACCTAATAGTAGAAAGCGTAATTATAATATGCACTCCCATATAAAAACAGTATAGATAAGTTAGTATATTACCACTACACTTAAGAAATAAGCACACTAAAAACAGCTATCTATTGTTGCTAGACTAATAGAATCATATGGTTAACTTCACCATAATAAAACCCCCTTCATTGGTTTATGCAACTTTGGGGGTTCACTTCAATTTCTAGTGTCTTTATCAATGCTTTAAACAATCTTTAACCAAGAACAGCACTTAATTATATTCTTATTCATCATTTAAATATGACCCTGAAAATGTAAGTCTCAATATTTTTAGCCAAACTTTCTTCTGTTTGAATATAACTAACCTGGAAAGTATACAGCATATCTTTTTCTAAATTCATAATATCAAATTGAATATAATTACCTTCTGTCCATTCAAATGGAATTATTGCTGTCCTAAATTCATTTTCATAAATAATATGGAGTGACAAAGGTTTTTCAAAATTTTTATTCAAATGAATCTTTAATTCATCATTAATAGAGAGAATATTGATTGGAATATCTACTACTACATTGTCGCTACGATAGTTTCCAAAAAGTGAGTATACAAAATCATCATTAAATACTTCTTTTCCAATTAAATCTGTATTATCCAAAGGTTGTAAATAGTATATTGGAAAGAGCTCATTATTAGTGTTGAAGAATATACCTTGATTATTCTGGAGCTCAATACGACTTTGGAAACTCCCCGAAGCATAACAGCCAATAAATATAATTAACAAAAATGTTAAAATACCAATAATATATTTCTTATTTTTTAACATGTCGATACATTGGCATGGTGTTTACTTTCAAGGTACCAGTTTCACTATATTGATAATGA
>JBKDZL010000087.1:0-1739 GCA_047971145.1 Erysipelotrichaceae bacterium | reverse complement strand
AACTTAAATAGTAAAATAAAAATTTCTAAATATTTCGAAGACAATTAAACCATCAACACTTGCAGCACTTACTACAGCTTCACGAATAGTAATGAAGAACATTGTTAAGAAGAAAATGAATTGAGATGCTCCTCCAATAAATGCTGGTGCAATAAGTGGTAGGAATGTATTTATCCATCCAATTTTTGCATACACAATGTATAATGGAATCATTGTTACTTCAAATGGAATCATTAGTGTAGCTAGTAGTACTAGGAAAATTTGAGTTTTATAAGGAAATTCAAATCTTGCGAATCCATAGGCTACTAAACTACTAACAACTACATCACCAAACATTTTTGGTGCTAGAATAAATACTGTGTTCATGAAACTTTGTCCAAAATTCATAACCCTCATTGCTTCAGAATAGTTTTGCCAATGCCACGCAAAGACACTACCATCCGGAAGCAATTGGAATGTTGTTGATATATTTTCTGCTTGTGTTTTTACAGAAGCTAAGAATGTCCATAAAAATGGGAATACCATTGATATCGCAATTAATATCATTAGTGCATATAGAAATATGACTGTTAATTTCTTTTTCATTACTTAGCTCCTTTCTTCTTTTTCTGTCCTGAATAGTATTCAAAGAACGGTGTTTGCTTATAAACAAGAGCTACTAATACTAATAGTATGATAATTGATATCCACGCTAATGCAATCGCGTATCCCATTTGGTATTGCTCAAATGCCATACGATAGAAATACACCATATAGAAATCACCTTGTCCACCAGCACCTCCAATAATATACGCATCAGAGAATTTTCTAAAACTTGCAATTAAAGCCATGATTAAATTATAAGTTAGAATTGGTTTCATTAATGGAATTGTTACTTTAAATAAGTTTTCAAAATATCCAATACCTAAGATCTTTGAGTTTTGACCTAATGTTTCCGGTATATCTTTAATAGCAACTAAATACGTTAAGTATCCAGAGAATGCTGACCACGTTGCCATAATTACATATGATGGAATTACCCATTGTGGATCGTTAAGCCAGTAAATAGGTTCAATATGAAATACACCTAAGAACATGTTTAATAATCCAGTTGGGGCAAGGATCCACTTCCACATAACCGCTACTGCAACCCCTGCTGCAACTACTGGTAAATAATATAACACTCTGAATACACCATCACCTCGTAATTTATTATCAAGTAACAATGCTGCTACTAAGCTTGAAATCATCCCTAGTGGTACTGCTAATATTCCATACTTAGCAGTAACTGCTAAAGCGTGCCAGAAACCATCAGAAGTAAAAGCTTGCTTATAGTTATCTAATCCTATAAACCCTGTAATTGGTCCGGCAATTCCCCAGTCAGTCATTGACATATATACACTTGCAAGCAATGGTCCAAGTGTGAATAGAATAAACCCTATAATCCAGGGTGCTACGAATAGCAACCCTTTATTTTTTTTTAAAAACTTCTTTCTTTTCTGTTGTTTATCAGACATCCTACTCACTTTCTACGGCGTTTTGTGCATTGTCTAGTAGAGTTTGAGAATCAACTTCGTTTCCTGTAATTCTACCATTCATAATTGGATCAAAAATTTCATCCCAAATAGCTGCATAAATTTTACTTGAGTTAGGTGAATATGTATAATCTTTAGTTTGATCTAAAGAGGCTTCTATTACAGTTCCCATACCTGCTTTTTCAGGTGCATATTCTGCTAAATATGCTTCATAATCATCATATC
>JBKDZL010000086.1:0-2790 GCA_047971145.1 Erysipelotrichaceae bacterium | reverse complement strand
CATAGTCTATGAACAATATCTTTTGCATTTTTAAATTTAATGCTAAATAAGTACCACTCCTTTTTCCATTGTTCTCTTCATGGGTAAGGTTTATATAGCCTCTACTCTCCAGGTCTTTAGTAATATAAGAGATGGTTGAGCGATTCAATCCTGATTTTCGTGCCAACTCAGCTCTTGTTAGAAACTTATGTGTTACTAGTAACTCAACTATTAAGCGCTCATTTTCTTTTAAATTATATTTATTAATCATGACTTAATTGTACCACATTTTAAGAGTAAAACAAATATTGTTTAAAAAATAAACATTTTTTGTTGCATCAAACAACACTTCGTGATATATTATTAATGTAAATGTTTAAAAAGGAGAGGTATGAAATTTGAAAAAGTTTTACATGGTGGCGATTATAATCCTGAGCAGTTTATTACAAAAAATAATTATGCTGAAGAAATTGAAGCAGATATAATTAAACTGAAGGATAGTGGAATTAATTTTGTAACGGTTGGAATCTTCTCTTGGAAAATAGTAAATCCAAGTGAAGGAGTTTATGATTTTGAATATATGGACTATGTCATGAAAAGGTATACTGAAGAGGGCTTTGATATAGTAATGTCTACTCAAAGTGCAGCTTTTCCCAATTGGTTAAAGTACAAATATCCAAGTATTAATCGTGTAACTAGTGATGGAGTTCGAAATACTATACATGATAGACACAATCATTGTTATAGTTCGTTGGATACTAGAAGAGAGCTTTCAAAAATTATTGTTAAATTTGCAGAAAGGTATAAAGAATATCCAATTGTTCTATGGCATATTTCAAATGAAATGCAAGGAGAATGTTTTTGTGAATCTTGTATAAAAAGATATCGTAAATGGCTTCAAATGGAGTTTGAAACAATTGAGAATTTAAATGACGAATTAAATGCAAGGTTTTGGAGTCATGAATTTAATTCATTCGATGAAATTAACCCTCCGATGGATAATGCCGATAAAACCAATCCGGCTCTCCGATTATGTTGGAGCAGATTCAATACATATAATGCAATGGACATATATGAGTTTGAAGCTAAATTGATAAATTCAATTATACCTGATGCAAAACATACAACAAATTTATGTTATGGATTAGTTCATAATTTTAATTATCATGAATTTGCAAAGAATCTAGATATTGTTTCTTGGGATAGTTATCCAAGATGGCATAATAAAGAGGATTATGATATATCTCAATTTGCTTCATTAAATTTTGACATGATTAGAGGATTAAAACAGCAAAATTTCTTTTTAATGGAATCAACATGTAATTCATCGAATTGGAGATTAGCATCTAAATCGAAAAGACCAAAGTTTAACGAATTAACAGCAATGCATGCGTTAGCATGTGGAAGTCAAAGTATTGGTTACTTTCAAATGAGAAGATCAAAAAACCATGCTGAAGTTTATCATTCCGCAATTATAGATGATTTTATTAAAGGTGACCGCATAACTAAAGAATTAAAATTACTAGGTGATAGATTAGAATCATTAGGTGAGATTTTAGAAACTGAAGTGAAAAATGATGTTGCAATTGTGTATGATTGGGACGTTCGTGATATTTCAACATATATTGCTGGTCCACGAAGAGGGTTTGGTGGAATGAATTATATGGAATATGTTGAAGAAATTCATAAAGAATTTAACATATCGGGAATAAATACAGACTTAATTAATTTGTATTCAGATTTGTCTAGATATAAAATGGTCATCGTTCCAATGCACTATTTAATGTCCAAAGAGCAAATCAGGAATGTGTTAACGGCAGCTCAAAAAGGTGTCAAGTTCTTTATTACGGGTTATACAGGGCTTGCAAACAAATATGCAACATTACAAGTTGGAGGAAGAGATGAGGAATTAGAGCAATTTATTGGATGTGATCTTTTAGAATTTGAAGGGATTTATGACTGGGAAAGTGCAACAGTAAAATTTGATGATACGAACTACAAAACACGTGTTTTCCATGAATATATAAGACCACATGAAAATACAGAAGTATTAGCAATGTATAACTATGATTTTTATGATGCTACACCTGCAATAGTAAAAAATGGGAACTGTATATATAGTGCACCGATACTAGATCCTGATGGGATAGTAAATATAGTTGCCAAAGAATTGAATTTAAATAGAACAAAGTCTAAAATTGTTAAAAAAACACGAATGAATGATGAATTTGTATATGATTTTTACTTTAATTTTACGACCGAACCATTAAAATTAGAGAAAAAAGGTTACGATATTATTAATCAAAAGCACATTAATGGAATAGAATTGGAAAAATACGAGTATGTCATTTTAAAAAGTAAAAATAAAGGGGAATTATGAAAAAAATAATATCATTAGCAATGCTTGCAATTATAGTACTAGCAGGATGTAGTTCGGGAAGTGCAACAGGTGAACCAGTAGAAATAAGATTTAGTTGGTGGGGATCAAATGATAGAAATAATGCTACTCTTGCAGCAGTTGATATTTACAATGAAATGCAAGATGAAGTCGAAATCATTCCAGAGTACAATGATTATGCATCGTATGATACAAAAATATCAACACAGCTTGCCGGTGGGTCTGAAGCTTGTTTGATGCAAATAGATAATACTTGGATGGATAATTATGGAACTGATAAATTTGTAGATTTATATGACTATGCAGATGAAATAGGACTAGATAATTATTCTGATGAGGTGCTAAGTACTATGGAATATGATGATGGTAAACTAGTTGGATTACCTATGGGTATTCATACACCAGTATTTATT
>JBKDZL010000085.1:0-2119 GCA_047971145.1 Erysipelotrichaceae bacterium | reverse complement strand
TATCTTTTATAGTTACTCGTTTCATTCCCCTCCTAAGCTAATATTTTACATATTGTAAATTATTCATTGATTTTATTATAGCATTAAAATAGTACATTAAATAAACTTATCGGTAAATTAACTCTCTAAAATACTATTTATAACATTGATATTTTCTTGTGATTTATCATCATTTAAATCATTAACATCAATTGAAATTAACGCTTTCCATAATGCCCAACCTTTAGAGCGTTTAATCTCTTCTGAATTAACGTTATTAAGAAAAACTCTCGACTCTTTCCACTAAAATAAGTCCATGCTAAAACATAATCACAACTAGGATCACCAATACCAACTTGTCCAAAATCAATAACTGCCTTCAATTTATCATTTTCAATTAGTATATTATTGACTGACATATCACCATGCATCCATGATTTACGTATATCTATTGATTTTATAGCATCATTCCAAACATTAAGAAGTCTATCTGCTGGAAGAAACCACATAACACGTTGTATTGCTTGTCTTGCTTCTAAGTCATATACATCTAAACTACAACCACGATAACAATTCTCAATACCGCAACCAAGCCCCTCCACTAGTGGTGCCTTTTGTAGTTCTTTTAAAAATTGATTTAATTCTACTGCAATACTTTCTTTGTCGACAATTGTAGAGTCACCTAAAGTCTTCCCCTCGATCCATTTATTTATCGTAAAAGGGTATGGAGATAATTCTGTTCGTTTCCCCAACTCAATAGGTGTAACAATATCTACTTTCAGTGATTTTGCTAACAGAGGTAAATACTTATATTCTTTAGCAACTTGTTTTACATAGCCTATATTACTTGGAATTCTAATTGTTAATTCTTCACCAATTTTAAATGTTCTGTTATCATGACCACCGGGTAGGACTTGTGTTATTTTATAACTTTCATACTCTGGAAACTGCTCTTCAATAATACCTCTAATCTGCTCAATTGTAAATTCCATAATTATTCTCTCACTATTCTATTTTATGATTTTAATATAACACCTTTTAGGCTTTTAATTTTATTTTTCTAGCCAGGTCATACTCCATTTACTGTTTCTTGCTGCGTAAAAGAGAAAAGTACTATAGCCAAAAGCCATAATACTCTTATTGATTATTCATGTTTATAAACTATTTATACTACTGCATTATTTTTATAAGTGCAACTTCAACTGGCTCGTATTACTTAACTTAATTGTTGCCCCTTCTAAAACATCCCCGATTGCTACACTATCAATACCACCACTATTTAGTGCATCAATTCCTGCTTGTGAATCTTCAATTCCAATACAATCTGACTTGTCTAATCCTAACTGCTTTGCAGCCAATAAGAAAATATCTGGAGCAGGTTTATTTTCTTTTACTTCTGCTGGATCTGCAATTGTATCCACATATTGCATGACTCCAATCTTTTCAAGAATATTTGGAGCGTTGCGACTTGCTGATGCGATTGCAATCTTAACATCATTAGCTACTAAATCTTTAATAAATGATTCCATTCCTGGTAAGATATCTGCTGGTGAAAGAGTGTTTAGACTTTCAACATACCAATCATTTTTCTTTGTCATTGCCTCAGTAAATAATTCACTATTTAGTTCAATACCAATATGCTTTAATATTCTATTTAATGATTCTGTTCTATCAACACCTTTAAGCGTTTCATTGAACTCTTCATCTATATCTCCACCTAGTTCATTAGCAAGACGTTTCCATGCTAAATAGTGTAATCTTGCAGTGTCACAAATAACACCATCAAGATCAAATAAGACACCTTTATACATATTGTTTTCCTTTTTATACTTAGTTATAAAATTATTATAATTATATAATGTATTCATCATATTTTCTTTTGTTGCAGCTAATGCTTCCTGAATACCTTCTCCACCAGCAGATACTGGCAAATAATCACATCTACATCTCTCCTGCCATAATTCACCCATTTCTGTGCTCGATATTGTTGATTTAAAACTATCTGATAGAACTGCTACCTTATTATCATTTCCTAATTTCAATTTGATCTCCACCTTTTATGATATAATCTCGATTATAGATTTTACATTCGATATCATTAATTCCCTTATTTCTAATTTTCACTTTACCATTATTAGCT
>JBKDZL010000084.1:0-39283 GCA_047971145.1 Erysipelotrichaceae bacterium | reverse complement strand
AATGATTGTTTATTTGCTTTAACTGTTAGTATTACTGTCAGTTCTTGATTATCATCTGTATATAATCGTACTGGATATTTTCCTGGTACATCAAATTGTGCTCCTTGCCAATCAATATATATTGTTAATTGTGTTCCATCTATGGCTACTGCAGCTGCATTAAAATCATTAGCTGTAGGAACTTCATCACCAATATACATAGTAAAGTTTGTCCCCGAAATAAATTGTTGAATTTCCATTTGTTCCCAAACATAAGTTGTGGTGCTTGTAGGTGGAACATTTAAATATCTTTCCATAATTTGGTTTTCATTCAACACTTCACCATTGGGATCAAAGACTGTTCCACTTCCCAATTCTTGCCAATTACCAGCACCCTCTGAATAATTATTGGTTTGACTGCCATTGACATAAATTGGTGTCCCCCTGTTAGGTGATTTCATAAATTTTGCATCTAAAGAGTGAAAAATAAATTTATCACCCAAAATTATTTGCCAAAGACTTTCAGTATTATCTAAAAATCCCCAAATATCTTCCACTTTAGAGGTGTCCCAGTTACTTAAATCTAAAGTTTCAAGCGAACTCATTTCTCCAAACATAAAAGACATGTCAGTAACATTTGAGATATCCCAGTTACTAACATCTATACTTGTTAAACTGCTATTATTATAAAACATATCTTCCATAATGGTTACTTGAGAAGTATCCCATTGGCTTACATCAAGATTTTTAAGACTTCTATTGCCATAAAACATATCTTCCATAGTTGTAACATTTGAGGTATCCCAGCTACTGACATCTAAGTTTTCCAGTGAATTAGTACCATCAAAAACAAAAGACATATTTGTAACATTTGAGGTATCCCATTTGCTAACATCTAAACTTATTAAACTGCTATTATTATAAAACATATCTTCCATGTCCGTAATTTTTGAAATATCCCAATTACTAACATTTAAAAAAACTAGACTGCTAGCACCGTAAAATATACTTTTCATATCAGTCACTTGAGAAGTATTCCAATTGCCCACATCTAAATTGACTAAACTACTAGCCTTATAAAACATACTTTTCATTGTAGTAACTTTAGCGGTATTCCAATTAGTAATATCTAAGTTATCTAAACTGCTAGCTTTATAAAACATATAAGACATATCAGTAACATTTGAGGTATCCCAAGTACTTATATTTAAATTATTGAGTTTTCCAGCACCATCAAACATACTTTTCATCGTAGTAACTTGAGAAGTATTCCAATTAGTAATATCTAAATTAACTAAATTACTAGTGCCATAAAAAACATAAGACATATCAGTAATATTTGAAGTATCCCAATTACTCATATCTAAATTATCAATCTGACTTGCATTATTAAACATATCATTCATAACAGCCAGTTTTGAAGTATTCCAATTACTAAGATTTAGCGTCAATAAACTACTAGCACCACCAAACATATAATTAGTATCAACTAAACTTGCAGTATTCCAATTACTAACATCTAAAACTGTTAAACTACTAGCTTCATAAAACATATCCTCCATGATGGTAACTTGAGAAGTATCCCAATTGCTGACATCAAGATTAACTAAGCTGGCATTGCCATAAAACATATCTTCCATTTCTACTACTTGAGAAGTGTTCCAATTAGTTGAATTTACACTAGTTAAACTACTAGCTCCATCAAACATAAAAGACATACTAGTAACATTTGAAGTATCAAAACTACCAGCATCTAAACTTATTAAGCTCTCAGCATTATAAAACATATCTTCCATAGTTGTAACTTGTGAGGTATTCCAATTACTAACATCAACACTAGTTAAATTTGCAGTTTTACCAAACATCGAATACATACTAGTAACATTTGAAGTATCTAAATTTTTCAAATCAAGGCTAACCACTTGATCTAATTCATGAAATAAGTAACTAGAATCTGCTGCTGCTATTACAATGCCATCAAGCTCAATACTTAAAATTGGCTCATTAATCCAATTTTTAATTCTGGTAGCATTTTCTAATTCTCCTGCATGTATTAGTAACTTTCCAGTTGTTGTATCATAGTCCCAACTTCCACTTACCATGCCTTCATTTTGGTTGATTATATTAAAAGTAACCATTTCAGTATGGTTATTTATTTCTTCTATTATTGCTTCTGATATTTGCTCTTCTACATCAGTTGTCTCTGGTATTATTGCATCAGGATCGGGATCTTCAGGAGCTTCTTCACTTGAATTATAAAAAACCTCTTCTTTAATATTAGAAGGTTTTGTGTTGATTAAAATAATATTTGTATGATTAACTAGTAAGGAAACAGTTAAAAATATAATACTTAATTTACTCATACATTCTCCTATAATGATCAAATGCAATTACTTAGCATTCAAAGTAATTATATACCTTTTAAGTATTAATTCAATATAATTTATCTTACCATTTTCATTATATTATTTCAAGATTTCACATCTTTTGTCTTGCAGTTGTTTTTTTACAAAAGAAAACCCCCTTAGTTGAGTTTTTCAACTTTGGAGGTTTTATCAATTATTACAATTATATAATACTATTTGTTAATAATTATTCAGCAGTAGCTTGAGTTAAAGCATCAGTAACTGCAGCGATAATAGCATCAGTAGTAACTGTAGCACCAGTACTAGCATCAACTGTTACATCAGTTCCGTTAGCTTCAACAATAGCAGCTGGTAAATCAACTAATAAATCAGCAACGATTTCTTCAGTTTCTTCAGCAGCATTAACTAAAACTTCACTAATTTTACCATCAGTAATAGTAACATCTACACTAATGTCAGCATTGTGACCTTTAGCAGTAGCAGTATAAGTTCCATCAGTATAAGCAACCTCATCTGTTGGCTCAGTTGCAGATTCTCCACAACCAACTACTAATAATAAAACAAATAATACAGCAAGTAATTTTTTCATGATATATTCTCCTTTCATTATTCCTCTGAAATATAATATATTAATTTATTTATTTATTCAACTTTTTTTATTACAAATTAGCTTTTTCTTTTTTAAAACATCTAAATTAACGTAAATATTTATGCTATAATCTTTATCAGGTAAGAGGAAAATATATGTATAAAAAAACTATAAAAGAAGTATTTAAAGAAACAAGTAGTCAAGAAAATGGTCTTAGTAGCGCTGAAGCTCAAAAAAGATTAACTGCTAATGGCTTAAACAAATTAAAAGAAACACCAAAAGCTACTTTAGCCCAAAGAATCATTGAGCACTTAAAAGACCCGATGATTATTGTCCTAATAATTGCGGCGATTGTAGCTGGTATTACCGGTTTATATGAAGGCCATGGTTTGACCGACTCTATCATTATCTTAATTGTAGTTGTCGTTAATACTGTAATGGGAGTAATACAAGAAAGTAAAGCTGAGGAAGCAATTGATGCGTTATCTAAAATGTCAATGCCCACCACCAAAGTCTATCGTGATAATAAACTACAAACTATTAATAGTGAGGAAGTAGTGGTTGGTGACATTATTCTTTTAGAGGCAGGTGATTCAATATCTGCTGATGGTCGAGTAATTGAATCAGCAACCCTACAAACAATAGAAGCTGCTCTAACTGGTGAGAGTACTAGTGTTGATAAAACCACTAAAGAAATAAAAAAAGATAACTTACCATTAGGTGATACAACTAATATGGCCTTTTTAGGAACTACAGTTGCTTATGGTCGAGGTAAAATGCTAGTAACTGGTGTTGGCATGAATACTGAAATGGGTAAAATTGCTGATGCCCTAAATGCTGCTCATGATGAGCAAACACCATTACAGATTAGTCTAGCTAAATTATCAAAACAATTAACTTTTATTGTAATTGGTATTTCAATCTTTATTTTTGGTTTTAAAATGTTAACTGCCGATGTTATAAATATTGACTTAACCTTAGATTTCTTTATGATCGCAGTATCACTAGCAGTAGCTGCAATTCCTGAGGGTCTCGCTACTGTTGTTACTATTGTTTTATCACTAGGGGTAACCCGCATGTCTAAAGAAAATGCAATTATTAGAAAGTTATCAGCAGTAGAAACTTTAGGCTGTACTCAAATAATTTGTAGTGATAAAACAGGAACTTTAACTCAAAATAAAATGACCGTTGTTGATAGCTTTGGTGATGAACAGTTACTCGCAACTGCTATGACCCAAGCTAGTGATGCAATTATTGAAGATAATGAGGCAGTAGGAGAGCCTACTGAGTGCGCTGTTGTCAACTGGGCTCATAGTTTAAAAATTAAGCAAACTCTAGATCGAGTAGATGAGATTCCTTTTGATAGTGATAGAAAATTAATGACTGTAGTTTATAAACCTAAGAAATATCTACAATATACTAAAGGTGCACCAGATGAATTACTTAAAGTTTGTACCCATATTAATAAAGATGGAAAAGTAGTAGCCTTAACTACAAAACTAAAAACTGAAATAAATAAAGCTTATGCAGCAATGGCAGAAAAACAACTAAGAGTTTTAGCTGCTGCTTATCAAGAATATGATAAACTGCCAAAAAAATTAGAATCAGGATTGATTTTTGTTGGTCTAGCAGGAATGATAGATCCTGTTAGAGAAGAAGTTTATCCAGCAATGGAAAGTTGTTTTAGTGCTGGTATCCAACCAATTATGATTACTGGAGATCACAAGAGTACCGCTGGTGCCATTGCCAAAGACTTAGGTTTAATAACTGATGAGTCTCAAGTTTTAACTGGTGCTGATCTTGATAAATTAAGTGATAAAGAATTTATGAAAATCATTAAAAATACTAAAGTTTATGCACGAGTTAACCCTGAGAATAAAATCAGAATTGTTATGGCTTGGAAAAAGTTAGGTTATGTAGTAGCCATGACTGGTGATGGTGTTAATGATGCACCAAGTATTAAAAGTAGTGATATCGGTATTGGTATGGGTATTACTGGTACTGATGTTACTAAATCCGTTGCTGATATGATTTTAGCTGATGATAACTTTGCAACTATTGTAATTGCAGTCAAAGAAGGAAGAAGAATTTATACCAATATTACTAAAGCAGTACAGTTTTTATTGGCAACCAACTTAGCAGAAGTCATGACCGTCTTCTTTGCCACAATTTTAGGTTTCACTATTTTTAAGCCAGTCCACTTATTATGGATTAATTTAGTTACTGATACTTTCCCTGCGATTGCTTTAGGGATGGAAGATTTTGAAGCTAATATTATGAATAAAAAACCTCGTGATACTAAAGAGCCACTTTTAAATAAGAGGTTTACGATTTCTTTAATTTATCAAGGCTGTTTCATGACTCTACTTATTTTAGCTTCTTATTTAATTGGTAATTACTTAGATACAGGAATCTTTAGTTTCAATGATAATAATGTCGCAATTACTATGGCTTTTATTACTATGAGTTTGATTCAAATATTCCACAGTTTCAATATGCGTAGTCAAAAAGATAGTTTATTTTCAATTAAGCATCAAAATAAAATGTTGTGGTATTCGGCTATTTTTACTATATTTAGTACTTTAGCGGTGGTGTTTGTCCCTTTTCTCAGAGATGCCTTCAGTTTAGCACCGATTACTTCATTAGAATTAGGTATCGCCTTAGGCTTAGCCTTTATGATGATTCCTTTAGTCGAAATTTCAAAATTTATTAAAAGTAAAATAATGAAATAGTTTATAAAATTTGTTAAATGCAAAAAAAAGTCCACTCACTGTTGGACTTTTTCTCTACTTATTGATAATAAATTACATTAATTTCTGATAAAGACTAATTACTTCTTCTGCACTCAAATCTCTAGGATTACTTGGCATACAAGCATCGGCTAAAGCTGATTCTGCTAAAAAGTCTAAGTCTTTTGTTAAAACAATATCTGCTAAACTTGCGATGATTCCTACATCACTTGATAACTGTTTTACTGCATCAACTGCTGCTTTGCGATATTCATCTTGACTCATAGCATCAACATTACTAACACCCATTAATCTAGCAATTTCACGATATTTTTCACCACTGGTTGTAGCATTATACTCCATAACAGTCGGTAAGAGTATCGCATTTGCAATACCATGTGGTGTATTATATAGAGCACCTAGTGGATGAGCCATTGAGTGAACTGCACCTAAGCCAACATTACTGAAGCCCATACCTGCAATATACTGTGCTAAAGCCATATTTTCTTGAGCTTTTTCATCACCATTTACTGCTGCTTTTAAAGATTTGGCAATTAATTCAATTGATTTAGCGTGGAACATATCAGACATCTCATTAGCGCCCTTAGTTATATAGCCCTCAATAGCATGAGTTAGCGCATCCATACCAGTTGCCGCAGCTAACCCCTTAGGCATGCTAGCCATCATTTCAGGATCAACAAAAGCCACTGCTGGAATACAATGAGGATCAACACAAACAATTTTACGCTTAGTTTCCTCAACTGTTAAAACATAGTTAATTGTAACCTCACTTGCTGTACCTGCTGTTGTTGGTATCGCAAATACCGGAATTGATTTATTTTTAGTTTCAGCTAAGCCCTCTAAACTTACCACATCACTAAAATCAGGATTGGCAATTATAATTCCAATCGCCTTGGCAGTATCCTGAGGTGAGCCACCTCCAACTGTAATAATAAAATCTGCACCACTCGCCTTATAAGCTGCTACGCCATCCTTAACATTACTAATGGTTGGATTAGCTTGAGTGTCATCAAATATTACATAAGGAAAACCAAAAGCATCTAATTTTTTAGTTACTTTATCTACTACACCAAATTTTACTAAGTCCTTATCTGTACAAATGAAGGCTTTTTTAAAGCCAAAAGCTTTTACTTCACTCTCTAATGCTGCTAGTGCTCCCTTACCATGATGAGACACTTCATTTAAAATAAATCTACTCATTTTTCCTCCTTGGTTCTTTGAACTCTTTTGTTAATTATATCACAACCACTAATAAAATGTGTTGTTACTATCATTTTATTTTCTTTAATACTATAATATAAACAAGGAGCAAAACCATGAAATATGCCAATCAAACAATAAAAATTACCCCAGAATTCCCCATAAAACAAGCAGGATTTATCCAACAAACAGAGCCAATTAGTGAAATACATGATGATCTTTTTGCTAGAATTTTGGCAATTGAGAACACCATTTTAATTACTTGTGATTTATTAGCGCTGCCCCTATCAATACAAACTATTTTAGCAAAAAAGTTATCAAAATATTATCAAAAAAATATCATTGTCATAATCGGCTGTACCCATACTCACTTTGGTGCTGATTATACTAATCAAAAATATCAAAATGAGTTACTAGATAAACTATTTAATGCTATTACAACTATACACTATCAAGATTTAGAATTAACTCTAGATTATCATTTTGAGCCTTATGATAAAATTGGTAAAAGTCGAATCAGTAATCACAAAGCTCATCCTTATCTACAAATCCTTAATATTTATCACTTAGATAATAAAATAGCTAGTTTGATAATACATAACGTTCATCCCACTATTATGAGTGCTGATAATCAATTTTTTTCAGCTGAGTATCCTGGCTATCTAATCAGTAAGTTAAATCAAAAAGAGCCCAAAGTCTTTCATATGTTCTTTAATGGAGCAGCCGGTGATATTAGCACTAGATTTACAAGAGTTGCACAAAACTATCAAGCAGTTGAAGAATTAGCTACTATTTTATTTAACAAACTACAAATGATAAAACCCGCAGAAGAAAAACACAAAATTACTAAGCTAACACTTAAAAGTAATACTATTAAAATAATACATGATATTAGCCCTATTGACTTAAGCACAATCCCTAAAAATTTAACTAGTAGGGAATTAGAGACTATTAGTTATGGACAAAAAATTAGAGCACAACTCTTAGCTAACAAAGAATTATTAGCACAAGAAATGACAATTTCTTGTTTACTAATTGGAAATATTAAGTTAATTTTTGCACCCAACGAACTATTTAGTAGTTTTCTTAATTATCTAAACTTAAATGACACTATTTTGATTTGCTATGCCAATGGCTATTGTCCATATGTTAGCGATATTAATGAGAATTTTATCACTTATGAAAGGTTTACTGACACTTTAAGTATCAGCACTAAAAAAGAACTCATTAAAACTTTATCTGAGTTCTCTAATTCCTAATTATTTAATACGGTGGACTTTTTCTACTTGATATCTATCTTTTTGTTCCCTATTATCACTAGGATAACCAATAGCAATTAAGCAAAAAGGAACTAAATCAGCAGGTATTGCTAAAATTTTTCGTACTATTTCAATTTTATCAGCAAATGGAGCTATTCCCATCCATAATGATCCTAAATTCATCTCTGTGGCTTGTAATAAAATATTCTCTACACTAGCACTAATATCTATTTCTCTAAAAGCAGGTGCCTTACTAGTACTGTAATAACATGGCACAATAACCACTGGTGCTGATTGTGCTGGCTTAGCATATTGGTGAGCTTTTGATAATTGCTGTATTTTTTCTGAGTTTTCTACCACATAAAACTCCCATGCTTGTTGATTATGAGCTGAAGGCGCTGCCATGGCTGCCCGCATTAATAATTCTATCTTTTCTTCTTCTACCGCTTGATCTAAATAAGCTCGATTACTAACTCTTTTAAATATAGCACTCATAATATTCTCCTTTTGATTAGTATTTCTTAAGTAAATTATACGCCAAAGAGTAAAAAAATACCATATAAAAATTATTTGCTAAAGTAAAAAATAAGACAAATATTAGATGTAATTAAGCTGATCTTTTGATTTAATATTTTGGTTTTTAAAATTATAAAATGCTCCTATTAAATTTGCTTCATTATTAAATTTGCAAGCGACAACATCTAATCTAGGTATTGAAACAGGCATACTATCATATAACATATCAAGTGAATTCTTTACCCCCTGAATAAATACTGGATTTTCACTAACTCCTCCACCCAAACAAATTCTGCTTGGATCCAAAATAATTTGTAAGTTAAATAATTGGACAGCAATATCATCACAAAACCTCTGGAAATGCTTGATGGCAATTTCATCATTATTTAAAATCCATTCAAATACTCTCTCACCATTTACTAATTCAACATTTTTACTCAGACAAATTTTCTTTATTAAGTGACCAACTCCACATTTTTGCCCAAAAAAGTTCTGATAACCTTCATTTTTATAATTTTCTGATATTAAAATTGAAACTTCACCTGAAAATAGATGCTGTCCTATATGTATTTTATGATCTATAATTAAACAGCCACCAACGCCTGTTCCAAAAGTTAAAACTACACCATCTTTTATTCCTTTCATATTACCTACAGCCAGTTCTGCAATCGCTGCACATCTAGCATCATTTTCTATTTCTACCTTAACTTTAAATTCTTGTTCATACCATTCTTTAATATTTAAATTATTATGGTAAGTTAAACTTCCACCTTGAAAAATATAACCAATACTTGAATCAATGGTTCCTGGCAACGACATACAAATACCTATCTTCTCTCCCTTTTCTACTTCCCAAATTTTTTTGATTTGCTCTAAGAAATCTTCTTTATTAGTCAAAGGTGTTTTTTCTTTACCTTGTCTAATCAATTCTCCATCTTTACTCATCCAAGCATATTTAATAAAAGTACCACCAGCATCAATACTCAAATATTTTCCCATTATATTTCTCCTTCATTATATAATTTACTTAAAAATTTTATGCTATCCTTATATACCTGTAATGCTTCTGTGGGGTATTGTTGATAATCGAATTGAAATTCGTGAGGTAGTTCTTTGTAAAATCTCGATTTTACATATACTCCTTCTTTTCTTAATTTTTTTACCATTAATTCTCCCTGCCACATAAATGAGAATTTCTTGCCATCACAGATATAAGATGGTGGAAATTTGGAATTAAGATTGCGCAATGGAGAGGCAAGAACCTGTTTATTACTTTTTTGCCAGTTCTTATGCCCTAAATATGACCATAATATATATTTCATAAATTTTTCAAATTTTTTGGGAATTACAAAATTTTGATCTTCACAAAAATCATATGGTCCACAAAACAAAAGTAAACCCTTCACCATTACCTCATTTTTAAATTTATTTTTAATTTCATTATTAAAATTTTTAATAGTTGAATAACACGCAACTATATTTGCTCCTGCTGAATCTCCTCCCAATACCACATCTTCTACTGAAAATTCTTTTTTAATAAAACTTAAAAATTCATCAAGTTGAAGCATTTGACTCGGAAAAGGATACTCAGGTGCATGTGCATAGTTTATGGCATAAAAATTATATCCCTGACTAGCTATTAAAGGCCCGAAATTTCTTAAACCTACACTACTACCAGCCACAAAAGCTCCACCATGCAACCAGACAATAGTTTTGTCAGTTTTTATTTTAGGTTTATATACATCATATTGAGAATTGGGATAATTTGAACTATATTTGACATTTAATTCAGTATCAATTAGTGTTTTTATTTCTTCGATATTATTTGGAGCTTTATCCGTATTAGTTGATTTTTTTGCTCTTAATAAAAAAACAAACGGATAAGGAGTAAAAATTAAACCATATAAAATAAATATCAGAGCTATTATTATCAGTATAATAAGTATTATCATTTATACCCTCCTTCTTTGTATTTTTAAATATCAATAATGGTATAAGAAGAAACCAAAATAATTTTGGTTTCTTCTTAAAAACTAATTTATTATATATGTATTAGTATCTATTTCACTGATTCTTTTAATTTAGCATTTTCACACTCAAGCTCAAATTCTTTTTTGTCTGCTGCTTTTAAGAAAGGATACCACATTACAAAAGTAATTGCGAAACAAATTAGCATTAAAATAGTATAATTTAAGCCACCTTGTAAAGGCATTTTGATAAATAATGGTGTAGTCCAAGGCATTAATGACATCATCGGATTCATATCAATCGGCAAAATGGTACTGACAAGTCCCCAAGTAACAAAACCTGTAATAATCTGCGTAAAACATTGCGGTATCAAAAAGATTGGGTTAAAGATAATTGGTACCCCAAACATCATTGGCTCAGTAATATTAAATATTGATGGCGCAATTGATAACTTTGCTAATTGTCTAAAATGTGAAGACTTTGCTTTAAACATTGAGGCAATTACTAAACCTAAAAAACCAGATGCAGTCATTGCACCATAAATTACTGCAGGTAATAAATATGGTAATTCTTCACCAGCTTGAAATGCCGCAATATTCCCAGTAATAATAGTTAAACTAACAATGCCTAAAGGCCCTTGAAGCACTGCATTATGAATACCGAAAAACCATAATGTCGAAAGTAATCCAACAATAAGAATAATTGATAAAGGACTAGCAATAATTGAATTCAAAGGAGCATTTATTACTTGAATAAAGAAATTAATAATATTGCCCGATTCAGTAAAACTAAAAGCTACTCTAACAACAAAAGCAAGAACAAAAATAATAGTTACAACAAATACTGGTGAGAGCGATTGTGATACCATAGGCGGTACCGTATCAGGAAGTTTAAACATTATATTTTTTTTCTCTAAAAATGCATATAATCTTGTAACAAATAAAGCAACTAACATCCCAATAAACAATCCTTGACCACCTAAATAATCCAATTTTAAGGCCCCAACAAAACTATCAACAACTTGACCATCAACAATTGAGCTAGTTATAATATTGTGCGGTATAATCATAATGAAAAATGCCAACGATACAATTGCACTATTCTTTTCATTAGTTTCTAACCTATTTGCATAGGCCATTGCCAAAGAATATATAACATATAAAGTTAATACTCCAGTTGCCCCGTTTGTTATGGCATTTATATGAGTCATAATACCAATTTCGTTCAAATAATTTGTCCAACCTGGAACAGGAAAATTTCCAACAATTGTACTAAAAGCAATTCCAAAAGTAATCGCACTTGTTCTAATAAATCCTACCATTAATGCCGATAAAATTTTATTTTTAGTAATTTTCTCTGTAAATGGCATTAATTTTTCGTTAATAAACCTTTCTAATTTCTTCATTCTATATTTCTCCTTAATTAGTAAAGAACATTTATGTAAACGCTTTACTTTTCATGTAACTCATTATATAATATTTAAAAAATATGATATATCATTAATTTAATATTTTTATAATTATTTTAGGAGATTTAAAATGAATATAACAGAAATTAAAAAGCATTTGAATACTTTATATGAAAAAACGTATGTACCAACAACAATACTAGATAATCAAGGAAATTTGTGTTTCCCTACTAACTCGCCATTATTCACAGCTTTAGAAAAATTTCCCTACCTGATAGAAATTGATAATGACCCTTTACACATAATAAACTCTTACCATTACCTCGTTGGATCATTTAGACATAAAAATCATATTTTTTTAATTGGTCCTTGCTCTTTAATTGGTTCTGAACCTAAAAATAATGATATTTTAAGTGATTATAAAGCATACTTTTCATCAGAAACAATCGATAGCTTCACAAAAATGTGCACTCTACTATACAAATTAATCACAAGTAAAGATATCAATCAAAAACAAGTGCCTATAAAATATTCACGCCTAAAAACAAATAATTTAGGAATTAAAAAGAAAATTGAAGAAATTGTCCACAATAGAAGAATTGAAGATATGACTAGAGATTCATACCAATTTGAATTACGCTTCCTTGACTATGTTAAACGAGGAAAAAAAGACAAAATTGATTGGATAATTTCTCAAATGAACAAGACTTATACAGTAAAATTATCACAGAACAATGTAGACTCGGCAAAAATTAAATTTATTTCAATTGTTACCTTAATGACTAGATTAGCTATTGAAAATGGTGTTTCATTAGAGCGAGCTTTTGGTTTATCTGATGCGCTTATTTTAGATATTCACAGGATTATAGAACTAGATAAAGTAATTGAGCACATAAAATATGCCAGCTATGAATTTATTGAATTAATTAATGACACGCCTAAAAATTGTTCTAGTCTTATTCGTAGTTGTCTGAATTATATTGATACAAATATTTATGAAAAAATAACTTTACAGCAATTATCTGATTTGACTGGTTATTCTAGTGTTTATATTTCGGCAAACTTTAAAAAAGAATTGAAGATCAATTTAATGACTTATATCTTAGAAAAAAAAGTGGAAGAAGCAAAGCATCTACTTCTATTTACAGAATATACAACTCAAGAAATAAGTTCCCTACTAAATTTTACAAGTCAAAGTTATTTTACTCAAAAATTCAAAATCGCAACTAGTTTAACACCCAAAAAATATCGAGATAAAAACTTTAAGTATTTATAGATGTAAGTGTGAGTACACAGCACCAATTAGTCCAGCATTATTTTTGGATTCACACACTTTTAAGCTGCTCATCTCCAATAAACCTAACACTTTAATATTATCAATAATCTTTAGATATTTTGATTTAATTTCTGAGATTATTTCTTTATTTTCACTTATTCCACCCCCTAAGTAGATTGACTCAGGATTTAATGAAACAGCAATATTTATACAAAGAATTGCTACTGCATAACAAAAATTATTTAAGCACTCTTTCGCAATTTCATCATTGTTTTTTGCTCTAAAAATAATCTCTTTAGCATCTAAAACTTTTTCTTTAACACGATAACTATATTGTCTACATAAACCGCCCACTGTGGCAGCATGATAATCAAAAGTCTTTTCTTTTAATTCGTTCTCACTAAGGGTTGCCAACATTAACCCAAATGAACCAGTTAGACCAGAAAAACCTCTTTGTAATTTTCCATCGAAAAATACAGCACCACCAATTGCTGTCCCCAAAGTAATAACTACAAAATTTTTTTCCCACTTGGCAGCACCTATCCACTTCTCAGCTAAGGCTGCACATCTACCATCATTTTCTACCGATACCGGCAGATTAAAATAATCTTCAAATTCTTTTTTAAGATTTAAATTCAAAAGATATTTTACTGCTCCGCTAGTTAGCGTATAACCATTATCTTTAATGACCCCAGGCACACTAAAACCAATTCCAACAATGTTACAACTTGCTTCTTTAATATATTCACTAATTTTCTCAGTAAGTTTAACTTTGCTTGTTGGAGTGACATATACCTTAAAATCAATAAGTGTCCCTTCTTTACTAACTATTCCTATCTTTAGTTTAGTTCCTCCAATATCAACACCAACATAATTATTCATCATTATCTTCCATCCACTCGAATTTAAATTTTTGAAACGGCTTCAATTCAGATAATAAAAGCATTTCTGTATTTATAATCCTACCTACCACATTTACTCTACTATCAGCTTGCCTATCACATAAAGAAATCTGTAATTCAGCTTTATATTGGCCATATTCTTCATTTAAAATCAAAATATCACCTTTTTTGATATTCTTAGGTTCTTTTTTCTTTGGTAGTGGATCCTTAGTATATTTTAATCTGCTCTTGCTTGATCTAATAACAAATTCTGATGTATCACCACGATATTCGTGCTCATTTTCAAAAATAATTTCTTTTTCTAGCTCACTTGTTTCAGCAGCAATTGTTATTTTAATTGTATCTATTTTTGAGTTATATGTTTCGGAAGTTGCTTGTAATTCACTCTCGCTGGCATAAGCATCACCAATAATTAAATCATCAATACAATTTAACATTTTATAATGTTTTACTTGAGTTGATATTGGCAAACTTCTATGTAGCTCTAATGTGCACAAGCCTTCGGCAATTGGCCAAGGAGATATAGTGGCAGATTTCGCTGTAATAAAGGCGGCACTATTTACTTTGAAATCACTAAACCTTTGAGAACATTCTTTAAATAATTTTAATGATAATCCTGTTAGTCTTTGTGGATAAAAATTATGAGAACCACGTAAATATTTTTTATTTGGGTTAAATGAATGAATTAAATCTAAATAGTTTGTATTATTACTCATGTTTAATTCAATGTTAATTCCATATGGATTGTTAGTCATTTCGGCTTCTGTTTTTCCATCAAAACTACTGTCAATTCTAATTGTAGTTACGCCTAATTCAAAAAAATATTTCAAATTAGTTGGTGCTATTTTTAAATATTTAAAAACAAAGGGATGGACATCTAATGTGACCTCCATTTTTAATTTTTTAGCATATTGAATTGATTCTTTAATTCTATTTATGGATTTTTTAGGATTATTTATATCAATCTGTAAGATACTCATAAAAACTATTTTGAACCCATATTTTAATGCTAAATCTAAATATTTTACATCATCTTCAAATTTTGTTTGGTCGGGATATAATGATATACCTAGCATAGAATTCTCCTTTATTTTTAGTATAACAAAAAAATATTTAGATTTTTATAATGATTTATCTATTTATATAATTATTTTAATGCAAAATATGATTTCGTTATTTAATTAAAAGTAAGTTATTATTAAAACACAATAGCTGCATATAAATAATTATTAAACATAATTAAAAATACAACCATTATAAATATGGTTGTATTTCAATTAAAGTGAAATTAAATTATTATTTTAAATCTTCACCATTAGTATTAATAACTTTTTGATACCAGTAAAACGATTTCTTTTTATATCGATCTAAGGTTCCTTTTCCTTGATCATCTCTATCAACATATACAAAACCGTAACGTTTACTCATCTCACCGGTTGAGGCACTAATTAAATCAATACAACCCCAAGGTGTATAACCTAAAAGTTCAACCCCATCTAATTCCACTGCTTTTTTCATTTCTTCAATATGTGATCTTAAATAATCAATACGATAATCATCATTTACTGTGCCATTAACTAGCTCATCTTTAGCACCCAATCCATTCTCAACTACAAACAATGGTTTTTGATAGCGCTCATATAAAGTATTCAGTATTGTCCTAAAACCTTTAGGATCAATTGGCCAACCCCACTCACTAGCTTTTAAATGAGGATTTTTAACACCTTTCATCATATTGCCATCAGCATTTTTTAATACCTCAGGATCAGTTGCGACAACATTAGTAGAGTAATAAGAGAAAGAAATAAAGTCAACTGGATGATCCTTCAAGATTTTCTTATCTTCCTCACTCATACCAACATCAATATTTTCTCTTTCAAACTCTTTTAAAGCATAGTTAGGATAATATCCTCTCGCTTGTACATCGATAAAGAAAAAGTTCTTCCTCATTGCTTTGTAAGTGCCCCAAACATCATCAGGACTACAAGTGTAAGGATATAACATCATTCCAGCCAACATACAACCAACCATATTATTAGGGTCAATTTCATGAGCGATTTTAGTAGCCCAAGCTGAGGCAACTAATTCATGATGAATGGCTTTATAAAGATCAGCTTTATTACCATCAGTTACTCCTGCTCCCATAAATGGCATATGTAAAATAATATTAATCTCATTAAAAGTTAACCAATACTTTACTTTTCCTTTATAGCGTTTAAATAAAACAGTGACAAATCTTTTATATAATTCAATAATTTCTCTATTTTTCCAACCACCATACTCAGTAGCTAAATAAGTAGGAAAATCAAAATGAGTTATTGTTACTAAGGGCTCAATACCATACTTAGCACACTCATCAAAAACTTTATCATAAAATTCTAAACCTTTTTCATTAGGCTCTAATTCATCTCCCTTAGGGAAAATCCTTGTCCAAGCAATACTCAATCTAAAGGTTTTAAAACCCATTTCAGCCATTAAAGCAATATCTTCTTGATATCGATGATAAAAATCAACTGCCACATGACCTGGATAATAGTATTTATCATCCATATTATAGTTAATTATTTTACCAGTTCCTACTGCAAATCTATCAGCACCATGAGGCATGATATCTACATTAGCTAAACCTCTACCATCAACATCATATGCTCCCTCATACTGATTTGCTGCCGTAGCACCACCCCACAAAAATCCTTTTGGAAATCCCATATTGTTCCTCCTTTTATGGTCTAAACTCAATTTAATTATACAAAATTATCATGAAAATTTTTACCTAAATTTAATAGTCGAAGTAACTATAATTTTAATCTTCTTTTTAAATGTGCTAAAATTATTATAGAGGTGACGATGAATCCTATTGAAAAAATAAGTCAAAGTAAACTGTCTTTAACAAAGTCAGAAGAAAAAATTAAAACTGTAATTTTAAATACACCCAAAGTAATTGTCATCAACAATATTATTGGCGCAGCCAAAGCTATAGGAGTGTCAAAGTCAGTATTATTACGTTTCTGTCAAAAGGTTGGTTATGATGGCTACTCTGAATTTAAATACAATCTAGCAAAACATTTAATATCTGGCAGCAGCGCTGAGAAAAACAACCAAGAACCCTTAGAGATTTATCTTGGTGCTTTTCAAAAGATACCTAATACCTTAACTGCAGATGTAGTTAATAATTTATACAATCTAATATCACAAGCAAATAAAATTAAAATTTATGGTTTTCATGAAACTGGACTAACTGCCACTTATTTATCATGTAAACTGGCAGCCTTAGGCATTGATAGTGAAGTTATCGACAACACTAATTTAATTTATGAAAAAGCTAATATGAGCAAAAAAAATGATTTAAACATCTACTTAAGTTTATCTGGTGTAACCGAACATATCGTTAATGCTTTTGAAATAACCCTAAAAACAGGTTCAAAAAATATTATTTTCACCCAAAATGATAAATTTAAGTATTTACATAAATGTGACGGAACATTAATATTACCAACTTTTAACTTAGACCAAAAAGCTCAATTTTTAGACTCACAAGTTATTGTCCAATTAACAATTAATCTATTGATTACTAATTTTGCCAATATTCAAAAATAATCTTTATGCATTTCAAGTAATCGATAGCGATAGCGATAGTGACAAATTATAAAAATCCCTTTCAGGACCAATTAGAAAAAGTCTTGATATGATTTTTTATTATTTATATTTAACTTTACAAAACCAAACTATTGCTGCAAAACAAAAAGTAATGGCATTAGCACCAATAACTGACATATCTTTAATATAAAGTCCATAAATAAACCACAAAAATACACCAACTAAAAATAAACTATACATAATTAATGATATCCCCGAAGTATCTTTAGTAGAAATTACTTTAATTGCTTGAGGTAAAAAAGACACTGTAGTTAATATCGCCGCAACAACACCAATGTATTCCATAAATTTTCTCCTTATAACTGTTTTATTATAGCACATCACAAATATGTTAAACTATTAGTATGCGTAAATATTTGCCAAAAACTTATCAATTTGAAAACATCATAAATAAAAGTCGCTTTATTACTTATTTTTATCCGATAACAAGTTATAAACATGGTCAAGAATTACTAGCTCAGCTAAAAATAGAGCACCCTAAAGCCAACCATCACTGTTATGCCCTTAGAGTATTATCTGAAAACTCTGAGCGTTTTTCTGATGATGGAGAACCTAATAAAACTGCAGGCTTTCCTATGTTAGATGTTTTACAAAAAAATAATTTGGATGAAATTTTAGTAGTAGTTGTACGCTATTTTGGTGGTATTAAACTTGGAGCTGGTGGACTAACTCGAGCCTATCGCTCTTGTGTAGCAAGTAATATTAAAGAACTACCCTTAGTAGAAAAAGTGGAAACAACGATTTTTTCTTTAACTGTGGACTACACTTTAGCTGATAGTATTAGCCACTTATTAAAACAGACTAATAATTTCTTAGTAAAAACTAACTATGATTTGCAAGTAAGCTTTGAGTACTACAGCTTCAATGAAAACTTAAACAACCAATTAATTGAGTTAAGTGGCGGAATAAAACCACTCGCCAGCAGAACAATAAAAGTAATTAAAGACTAAAATTTATTGTATAATAAATATATGATCGAGGTAAAAAATTATGAGATGCAAAGCTGATTTACAAGTAACTGCCAATGAATTCTATGATTTATTAGAAGAATCAGTAAAGGTAGAAATGAAAAAACCAAAAATTAAACACTTAAAAGCCGGTATGAGTTATGAAAAAAATCTTCGCTCAGGTGGTAAAAATACTAGAAGTGTCAAAGTAATGATAGATGTAGCAGACTATCCAAAAGAGTTTACTTCAACAATTACAACTTTAAGAGGTGGCTCAACTAAAATGAGTTATCTTATCACAGAAAATGATGAAGGTATTAGCGTTACTTATTTGGAAGACTATCAGTTCAAAAACTTTATTGATAAATTAAGTTACTATTTTACAGCAATATTTTTTAAAGCCAAACAAAAAAGAAGAGTTAAAAAAATGTTATATGCCATGGAAGAGTATATCTACAACAAGAGTTTAAAGGAGAGCGAAAATGAGTAAAAAAACTTTTTATTTGAGCTCAGCCATCGCCTATACTTCAGGTAAGCCTCATATTGGTAATGTTTATGAGTTGATTTTAGCTGATGCTATTTGTCGCTATCAGCGCTTAATTGGTTATGATGTTTACTTCCAAACTGGTACTGATGAGCATGGACAAAAAATTGAAGATAATGCTAAAAGAGCTGGAAAAGATCCAAAAACATATGCTGATGAAATAGCTGCGATTATTAAAGAACAATTTGATTTGGTAAATGTTAGCTATGATAAATTTATCAGAACCACTGATGCCAATCATCAAAAGCAAGTACAAAAAATATTTAAAAAACTATATGAGCAAAAAGACATTTACAAAGGATTTTATGAAGGTTTATATTGTAAAGACTGTGAATCATTTTTTACCAATAGCCAAGTAGAAAATAATAAATGTCCTGATTGTAATAAAGAGCTAGAATCTTCCTCAGAAGAAGCTTACTTTTTTAGATTAAGTAAATATCAAGATCGCTTAATGCAACACATTGCAGAAAACCCTCATTTTATTCAACCAGAATCACGTAAAAATGAAATGATTAATAACTTCCTTAAACCTGGTCTACAAGATTTATGTGTTAGTCGTACATCTTTTAAATGGGGTATACCGGTAGATTTTGATTCTAATCATGTAGTATATGTTTGGATTGATGCCCTCAGCAATTATATTACAGGTATTGATTATGATGTTGATGGTAATTCTGGCCCGATGTTTAAAAAATATTGGCCTGCCGATGTCCACTTAATAGGCAAAGATATTTTAAGATTTCATACCCTCTACTGGCCTATTATGCTAATGGCTTTAGATATTGAGCTACCTAAAAAAATATTTGGCCATCCTTGGTTACTAATGAGTGGTGGAAAAATGAGCAAATCCAAAGGTAATGTTATCTACACCGATGATTTAGTAAATACTTTTGGTGTTGATGCTGTGAGATATTATTGTCTACATGAAATGCCTTTTGCCCAAGATGGTAGTTTAAGTTATGCCGTTATGATAGAGCGTATTAATTCTGATTTAGCTAACACTTTAGGGAACTTAGTTAATAGAACTATTTCTATGTCCAACAAATATTTTAATGGTCATATTATCAACACTAAAGTCAATGATCCTCTTGATGAGCAAATTGCTAAGATGGCTCTTAGCACTAAAGATAAAGTTTCCATAGCCATGGCTGATTTAAAAGTAGCTAATGCTATTAGTGAAATTATGGAATTGGTTAAACGCTTAAATAAATACGTTGATGAAACTGAGCCTTGGCTATTAGGTAAAAATAGTGAACAACATGAGCGATTACAGAGTGTTCTTTATACCCTTTTAGAAGGTATTAGATATAGCGCTATTTTATTATCAGCTTTTATTCCTGAAACTAGTGAAAAGATTTTAGGCTATTTAAATACTTCAGAGAAATCATATGATAGTTTATCTAGTTTTGGTAATTTAGAACAGGAAATTAAATTAATTGAAAAACCAGATATTTTATTCGCAAGAATTGATGCTGAGGAATTATTGAAAGATCTTGAGGCAGAGCCTAAATTACATAAAGCTGAAATAAGCTTTGATGATTTTAGTAAGTTAGAAATAGTTGTAGGTGAGATAATCAAGTGTGAAAAACATCAAAAAGCTGATAAATTACTGGTATCACAAATCAATATTGGAGATAGAATAATTCAAGTAGTGAGTGGTATTGCAGAATTCTATCAACCTCAAACTTTAGTAGGTAAGAAACTCGCAATAATTACCAATTTAAAGGAAGTCAAAATCAGAGGTGTTATTTCTCAAGGTATGGTTTTAGTTGGTGAGGGTGAGACTCTAGAGTTAATCGAATTTAAAAACTTACAAGCAGGAGATAGTATTAGCTAGTAGCTTTTTAGAAATATTATGAAAAATATTCTTTCTTTAAATGCCAATCAATTAAAAATTATTGCGGCTATTTCTATGTTGATAGATCATATTGGTTATTTGTTATTTCCTAATGTTATTTTCTTAAGAATTATTGGGAGAATTTCTTTTCCTATTTTTGCTTATTTTATTTATATTGGGATGAAATATACAAGAAATGAAAAAGATTATTTCTTAAGAATGTTTATAGCTGGTATCATTATGATGATTTTTACTTACCTTTTTGGCGATAGAATTTGGGGTAATATAATGATTACTTTTTCTTGCTCTATTGCCTTAATTATCCCCATTAAGCGCTATCTAAAAGAACAAAAACTTATTTATTTGTTACAGACTATACTTGTAATGATTGGGGCAGTATTTCTATCACACTATACTAATATGGACTATGGAGTAATTGGTAGTAGTTTGCCTGTAATTGCCTATATTTTTGATGATGGAAAAAATAAAAATGATATTAATTATAAGGCATTGATAGCTTTTGTTGTTGGTTTAATTGTTTTAGCGTCTTCAGTCTTTAGTGTTCAATATTTCAGCTTGTTGGCTCTACCATTTTTACTTTGTTATAATGGTCGCAAAGGCAAACTTAATCTAAAATATTTTTTCTATTTATTTTATCCTCTGCATTATTTATTATTGTTACTGATTAGTCAGTTTATAACTTTTGGAGTATAATAATTAAATATGAAATATGATGTAATTGTAGTTGGTGGAGGCCATGCTGGTATTGAAGCTTGTTTAGTTGCTGCAAGAATGGCTAAGAAAACCCTTTTAATAACTTTAAATAAAAATATGATTGGTAGTATGCCTTGTAACCCTAGTATTGGTGGCCCTGCTAAGGGGATAGTAGTACGAGAAATTGATGCACTAGGTGGACAAATGGGCATTAATGCCGATAAAACTGCTTTACAATTTAAAATGTTGAATACCACTAAGGGGCCTGGTGTTCAATCTTTAAGAGTTCAATCAGATAGACTAGAGTATGTTAAGCTAATGATAAAAACTTTAGAAAAACAAGAGAATTTAGAGATTCTAGAAGCTATGGTTAAAGACTTAATTGTGGAAAACAATACAATAATCGGGGTTAAAACTAACAAAGATATTTATGCAAAAACTGTTATTTTAACCACTGGAACTTTTTTAACTAGTAAAATTATGGTAAGTGATCAAGTCACTGAAATGGGACCTGAAAATCAACCCACCACAAGCTTATTAACTAAAAAGTTAAACGCCTTAGGTATTAATACTTTCAGGCTTAAAACAGGTACTCCACCTCGTGTTAAAACTAGTAGTATTGATTTTGTTAAAACTACCCTTCAAGCAGGAAGTGAAGATTTCCTAAGTTTTTCATACTTAACAACCGATATTCTGCCTTTTAAAAAACAATTGCCTTGTTATTTAACTTATACTAATGAACAAACTCATAAAATAATTAATGATAACTTGAGTAAATCAAGTATGTACTCAGGGGTAGTAAAAGGTGTAGGACCGAGATACTGTCCATCAATTGAAGATAAGTTAGTACGCTTTAGTGATAAAGAACGTCATCAAATATTTCTCGAACCAGAGACTGCCGATAATGATTTAACTTACATCCAAGGATTTTCTACGTCACTTCCTTATGATATTCAAGAAGCTATGGTTCACTCATTAGTAGGCTTAGAAAAGGCTGAAATAGTTAAATATGCTTATGCGATTGAATATGATGCGATTGATCCCTTACAACTTAAAGCGACCTTAGAATCTAAAAAAATAAATAACCTCTATAGTGCCGGACAAATTAATGGCACTAGTGGTTATGAAGAAGCAGCAGGACAGGGATTAATGGCTGGTATTAATGCTGTTTTAAAACTGGATAAGAAAAAACCCTTTATTCTTAATCGTGATGAAGCTTACATTGGAGTAATGATTGATGATTTAATTACTAAAGGTACTCAAGAGCCTTATCGTCTTTTAACATCAAGAGCAGAATATCGCTTATTACTAAGACACGATAATGCTGATGTGAGATTAAGTGAAAAAGCTTATCAAATTGGTTCTATTAATCAAAAACGCTACGATATTTATTTAAAGAAACAAAAAGCAGTAAAGCTAGCGTTTGATTTCTTTAATAATACAAAGGCTGTATCAATCAGAGAAATAAGTGATTATTTAAAATCATTTAATTGGGAAAAACCTTTAGGCGACAATTCTTTACTCCAAATAATAAAAAGACCTCATGTCGAAATCTTAAAAATAAAAGAATTCATGAACTTACAATATGACAATGATGTTTTAAAACAAATAGAAATAAGTGCTAAATATGAAGGCTACATCAATAAAGCCAAAAGAGAAGCTCAAAAACTTAAAGAACTTGATAACATTAAAATACCTGAGCAATTTAATTATGATACTGTTTTACATCTATCATTAGAAGCTAGACAAAAACTAAGTACCATCAGACCTACAAACTTAGCTCAAGCCAGCCGTATTAGTGGAATTAATCCCTCTGATATTTCAACTTTACTAATTTACTTAAAAATATAAAAAAACCATCCTATTAAGTTTTAGGGCCTGTAAATATTTTTGTGTAAATAGCTAATTCCATAAGTAGAATTATTTAATAATTATCTTGAATAATAAGATAATGACTGTTTTTATAATCTTATCGCAATGATAAGCTCTATCAATAAGCTTCTAGATTCACTCTTCAAAGATACTCTATAGACTTGAATAAAATCTCATCACTAAGAAATACCTTTCATTATTAGTGAATTTTTCTATAACCAATATTTTAACTCTCAATCACATTAGTGGTATACATCAGCTTTCTTAATTCTGGCACATAATTAAACATACTACAAATCTCATTCCAATTACCATACCAAAACTTAAAGGCATAGTGATATTTGTCTTATATGGTGGAACTAATATTTCTTGTAGGGTATCATCTAATAAACATTTCAATGATTAGTTATATCAGTTGGTAATTTTATATCATATTCTTCTATTACATTTTGATTAATTGTTTTTTACTCATTTTAAAAGTCCTCCTTCGGTAGTTATTTTTATTTTACCAATGGAGGACTATTTACACATAGTTTTTTACAGACTCAAGTCTGACTTTCAAGATTATCTAATATCTTTTCTATTGGGAACTATATCCGAAGTTTCTTGATAAAACATCAACATCCTTTCTTTAAGTTTTAATAGCTGTTTTTGATAACTGTTATCATCTATTAAATTTGTTAGCTCTAAAGGATCTTTTTCTAAATCATACAATTCATCTTTTTCATATAAGCGACGAATATATTTCAGATTTTCCATTCGGATCATCGTAGCCTTAGTATGCTCAGCTCCTTCTTTTCCTTGCTCATGCAGTCTAGGCCAGTATTGTGATTTAGAATCATGACCTAATTCCATAGCCCATGTTTCTCCATGGATTCTTCCCCCCTCACAAAATACTGCATCTTTATGATCTTCTGATCCTGCTAATACCGGTAATAATGATTTACCAAATTGTACATATTCTGTTTTGATACCTGTCATATCACAGACAGTTTCGCACAAATCTACAAGTTCTACTAGAGCTTTTGATTTCCTAGGTTTACAAGAAAATTGTTTGGCAGGCTTAATTAATAAAGGAATGTTAGATATTGGATCTTCAAAACAATTTTGAACTTTTTCAGCAATGCTATAATCACCAGTATAATCTCCATGATCAGCAAAAACAAAAATATTACTGTTATCATAAAGATTAAGATCTTTTAATTGCTTTTTTAACATACCAAATTGATAATCAAATCTTGATACCATAGCTAAATATGTTGATTTCATTTCTATATAGTTTTCTTTCAACCAATTTTCCAAATTTTGATTTCTACAAATTCCTTTTAGCATAGATGGTTTATCTAATGTTAATGCACTAGGTCTTTTAGTTTCAATTTTGCTTCTATCTATACTAGAAAACCAAGGTTCTTCGCAAGCATAAGGTGGATGAGGGAATGAAATTGTTAAATATAAAAAGAATGGTTTATCACTTTTTCTTTCTTCTAAATATCTTAAAGCACTCTCAACGCAATTCCAATCATTAGCAACCATACCATTATAATTCGACCTTGCTTGTTCTTGACTTATTTTGCCAATAAAATGTGAATAAAACCCTGATTTAGTTTCATCAACTTCTTTTTGTGTTTTGGGAAATTGTTTGCCAAAATGAGTAAATTCCTTATTATCTTTATACTCTATTCCATCAAAGTAAATATCACAATAATCCACCTTACTACGATTAGCTGGAACAATATCGTTTCTCCCAACCCAAATAACTTCATAACCATTATTTTTCATAGTTCTTAAGAAATTTGGCTCACTCTCATCTTGAAGATAATGCATAGTTCTGTGTCCGGTTGTATGAGGATATAATCCACTCATAAAACTACAACGAGATGGCACACAAACAGGATTTTGGCAATAAGCATTTTCAAATGAGATACCATCTTTAAGTATATCATCTAAATTTGGAGTTATTGATGCTTCACACCCCATGTGATGCAAAGAATCATTACGCATTTGATCTCCAACAAAATAAATTATATTTGTTTTTTCCATTATTTACCTTTCTTTTTAAATTAATGATAGTATTAATTATTCAATTCTGTTTCTTCTATACTAGCTTGTTTATCAATAATTCTAAAGAATGGGTAATAAATTGCTAAAGTTAAGAACAAACTAAATAATTGATATAAAGCCACTTGCCAACCACCTTGAATAAACCCACTAATAATCGGTGGCATTGTCCATGGAATTTGATAACCTATTAATACTGGTAGAACACCAATTATCGTTAATCCATAAGCTAGAATACCTGTAATCAAAGGTGCTAATATAAATGGAATAATTAAGGTAGTATTTAAAACAATTGGAGTTCCAAAAACAACAGGCTCATTAATATAGAAAATATTTGCAGGCAAAGCTAGTTTACCTAATGCTTTATATCTTTGTGATTTACCTATAAAAATCATCATCACTACTAAAGCAATAGTCATGCCAGAACCACCAAATTGATATGTGCTCTTAAAAGCTGTAGTATAGATATTACTTGGTACTCCTCCTGCTTGAAATACTGCTAAATTTTCTAAAGCTAAGGGTAATAATATCGGATTAGAAATTGACCCCACAATATTACCACCATGAATTCCAAAAAACCAAAGTAGATGAAGTGCGATAGTAAATACAATCATACCACCAAAACTTCCTCCCACTTGTTGAAGTGGCAATGCAATAAAAGTATAAACTAAAACATGGATACTATTATAACTTGTTAAAGAAAACAAATAAGCAATAAATAAAAATATAGTACCAATAATAGCAATTGGAATTAAAGAACTAAAAGATTTGGAAACCATCGGAGGTACACCCTCAGGTAATTTAATAATCCAACCCTTCTTGTTACAGAAAATAAAAATCAATGAAGATAAAATCCCAACAATCATTGCGACAAATAAACCTTTTGCTCCTAACCAATTCATAGAAATCGCAGTAATAACACTATCATCCTTTGCTACTATTTGGGCCAGTGGAGTTACAATTAAAAATGCCAGTAGTGCAGCAAGCCCGCCAGAAAAACCATCATAACCTTCTTGCTTTGTAAACGAATAACCAATTGCGATGACCGTATAAAGTGCGATTAAATCTACTGTAAACTTAAATGGCAGCGATACCCAACCACTAAGTCCTGTACTACTTAGCCAATTTGTCCATTCAACAATTGGAAAATTAGCTATTAGAGCAAATATAGAACCGAAAATAGTTAATGGCATAATAATGATAAATCCTTTGTTTATTGCTTTTAAATAACGATTTTCTGAAAGCTTTGCTCCAAGTGGCAACAACTTACTCTCTAATACATCCATAAATTTCTGCATAAAATATCCCTCCTTTGCTTTTTAATGAATGCTGAAACTTTTTTCAAATTTATATTAACATAGTTTAAAACTAATTTCAATATTTTTTGAAACTAGTTTTATTTTACAGTGATTTTTAGTTTACAAGATTTTGATTTAGACTATAATTATAATAGTGATAAGATGTTTTTTATTATTTAATAAGAAAGTTGAGTAATATAATTATATGAACCCAATACAAAGATTAGAAAATTTTAAAAGTAAATATACAAATGTTGATTTAATTATTTATACTTTTATCAAAAAAAGACCCAGTGAGGTCATGCATTTATCAATAGGCGTAATAGCCAAAAGAACTAAAACTTCAAAAGCTGCAATTATTCGTTTTTGTCAAAAAATTGGCTATAAAGGATTTTCAGAATTTAAGTACGAACTTTCAAGGTGCATTATTTCTGGCAAGTATGATGCTAATGATAGTGAAAATCTTGATATAGTCACTGCTATTCCTTCATTATATAGCGGCTTTATTAGGCAGTTAAGTGATTTTATAAAAACAGAAGATATTGAAAATCTGGCAAAAGAAATAAAATCTGCAAAAAGAGTCAAAATAATTGGCAACAATAGAACTGGTTTATCAGCTATGCAAATGCGTTATCGAATGTCTAAAATTGATGTCGATGCTGAAGCGATAACAGATATGGCACTTGTTTACATCTTAGAGGAAACCTTTAAAGAGGGCGATCTAATTATCTTATTTACAGTTTTTGCTGATAGTAAAATTTATGATGATTTTATTAAATCCATTTCAAAATCAAAAGCTAAATTGGCTGTTATTACCATGACTAATAATCAAAAGTATTTAAAACATGCTGATTTCCCATTTTTACTTCCTTGTATATCACAGGCAGCTATTTCATCATTTCTAGATGATCAAGCTATTATGTTTGTATTTATTGAAATAATATTAGCTAAATTAGCATCTTAAACTATCGATAATATTATTTAACTTATTTATTCTTATTCAATTAATAAAATTTGCATTAAAAAAGCCACACTATTAAGTGTGACTTTGTTTTTTGTTATTAAACTTTAACTACTTCTTTAGCTTGTAACCCACGGTCAGTTTCGCTTACTACAAACTCAACTGCTGTATCAGGTTCAATAGTTTTAAATCCGTCCATAACTAAATCAGAAAAGTGAAAGAATAGTTCACTGTTGTCTTCACAAACGATAAAACCATATCCTTTAACTTTGTTAAATGATTTAACTTTTCCAGTCATTCTTATTCTCCTTCTACTACTTTTCTAACATTTTTAGCTTGTTCACCTTTGTCAGTTTCAAAGATTTCAAACTCAACAACATCATTTTCTTCTAAAGTTTTAAATCCGTCACCTTCAATTTGTGAAAAATGTACGAAGATATCTTTTCCATCATAGTCAAGAAATCCAAATCCTTTTTCGGCATTAAACCATTTTACTTTTGCTTGCATTGTTTCTCCTTTCAAGCTTTAAGTTACTTCTTGTTACACCATCTCTGTGAAATAGCACCTACCAGTGCCTCTACATGATAACCCTTTTCTTTTAACAAGTTAGCACAAACTTTAATAGTTTCACCTGTTGTTACAACATCATCAACCAAAAGGATCTTTCCTTTTAAATTCAACGGTTCTATTAAATGAATATGTTTTTCAATTAATAAGCGTTGTTGGTAATTTTGTTGTTTTTGATCAAAGTCATCTTTAATAAAAACTTCTTGGTAATCTAATTTCAACTGAGAAAACATTTTCTTAATATGAGAAAATCCTCTTTTTTGTAACTTGTTGTAACTAGATGGTATACCCACTAGGGTATAATCAAGGTATTGCCTGCGTATCCTTTTAGCAAATGGATATAGGATAACATCTGCAAGAGCTTCATCCCCAAAATCTTTGTACTGAACAATAAGCTTTTGATAAAAGTCATTGTACTGATATACTGCCTTAATCCTTACTTCACTCAACACTACAATACCATCTAATAATACTAACATTTGCCGGCAATTGCAACATATTATGTCACTATTTACGAAAAAAGTCCTAATATTTATGATTTTATCTAAATATTCCCCACAAATTAAGCATTTTTGATCATATCTTTTAATAAATTTAGACATTCACTAACCTCGCTACTTTTTTGATTTACTATAAAAAAACAATCGCCATCAGGATAATCCACAACTCTACCAACCCTACCTGTCATTTGCACTAAACTTGCGGTATCAAATACAATATGATTGGCTCTAAAAACCACAACATTAACATTAGGTATTGTTACTCCTCGCTCTAAAATAGTAGTAGAAAATAAAACCATTTTATCACTCTCAATAAAATCACTAATAGTTTCATCTTTATTATTAGTTAATGATGTAATCATCTGACATTTAAAAAATGATTTAAAAAGATAATACAATTGTTTGGTCAATTTAATTGTCGGAATGAAAACTAATAATTTTCCAGTGTTTTTTCTTATTAAATTAAATAAAACTAAAATATCAAAATATTTAATTGTTTGCTTAATTTCTGGAACAATTAAATCATAACCATGAGCTCTAGCAAATAGTTCTACTTTAATATCATACTTACTTAAGACAAAATCATCAGGTGTCGCAGTCAAGAATATTAATTTATTTTTATAAGAATTTAAAGCAATATTTTGTAATAATTCATTATTTTTAAAAGGAAAAGCATCAGGCTCATCAATAATTAAATAATCAAAATACTTGGTATAGCGATAAAGTTGATAAGTTGTACAAATAATCAAATCAGCAAAAATGACATCAGTATAACCCTGACAAACACTAATCACTTTAATAGAATTAAAATATTCTTGTAATCTTTGAGCCAATTGAATCACAACTGATCTTCTAGGTATGGCCCAACCGACAATATATCCTTTAGATAAAGCATCTTTGATTAGTGGTAACATTAACTCACTCTTACCGGCGCCACAAGCTGCATAAACTAAGATATTATTATTTTGATAGTTGTTTTTGACAATTTCTGCAGCTTTTATTTGCTTGGCAGAAAGTTCAAAAGGCAATTGATATTCACTCTCAATTGGAATTACAGCATCAAATTCTAAGCTCTGAGCTATTAAACTTTGTGAAAAACCAATACACTTACGACAATAATATCCTTTGCTACCTAAATAAAAATAGGCAGGATTTGTGTTGTTGCAGCGAGGGCAAATCAACTTTTTCTCCATACCTATTTATTACCAATAAAGCTTTTTATACCTAAATCTTTAACAACCTTGAGTTAAATCATTATTAGATTCCTGATCGTCAGTCATGCCTCCCTCAGTAACCTCTTCAGTGATAATTTCACCATCTTCATTTTCTACTTCACTAGAGCTTACTGTTGCATTATAAACTGTCGCAATACTATCTTTTGCTGCATTAAGAGAAGTTTGAGATACTAATACTACTGAATATTGTTGCGATTGACTTGCTGATGCAACAGTACGCATAGCAGTACCACCTGTTACCCCTACGGAGAATAAATCCCAATCAGCTAAATCTTCTAACTGCATTTTCATTAGAGAGTAAATTTGATTAGAACTAATATTAGTTAAATATGTTCCTTCTAATGATTTCAATACTTGATTGAATTGCATTAAAATTGTCGGACTAGCAACTCTATCAATCATTGCTTCTAAAATTTGTCTTTGATGTTTATTTCTGCTCATATCGCCACACTTAGTATCTTTACGCTCACGAGCATAAGATAAAGCCATATCACCATTTAAATAAATCTCTCCTTGTTTAAAGGTATATTTGTAATAAGGGTAAGCACCTCTAAATTCATAATCATTATAAACACTAACACCACCCAAGGCATCAATAATACTAATTAGCGAATTATAATTAATCCTTAAGTAAAAATCAATATTAATGTCTAAGAAGTTACTAACAGTTTTAATTACCGATTCTGTACCCCTCATGCCAGTATGAGTAAGTTTATCATTAACACTTGAATAATCAACATCAACATAACTATCCCTTGGCAGAGAAGTCAACAATATTTGCTTAGTAAGCGGATTTACGGTTGCCACCATGACAACATCAGTAAGAACATTGTTAGAAACTTCAACTCCTTCTTGATTTTGTCCAATAATTAAAACATTAAATGAACTCTCAGTTACTCTAACATCACTCTCAATACTATCATAGGCAACACTTCTAGTAACTTGATAATCTACTTTTATTTTTTCAGTAAAATTAGCAAACTCTTCAGTTTCATTCATAATAGAAATATAACTTTCATTTATTAATAAATACGTTATTTCTTTTGATAATAATGCTCTTAATCCTGTTTCAAAATCTTCATATTCTTTTATTAGCATTTCACTTGAAGCTTCTAAATTTATGAAGTTAATAGCATACTCTTGATTTTCTTGATCTAAACTAGTCTGTACGCCTACCTCATTATTTGCAAAATCAGCAATACCATTAAATTCTGTATCAATTAGTGAAATAACATCAATCGTTAAAGTACCTTCAGTTGGTTGCTCAACTTGTAAATTATCAATAGTTGCCTCAACCTCAGGAATTAATATCGCACCAATACCCAGACAAACTGATAATAAGACAATAAATAACACCCTTAAAACTTCCAGTAATTTATTAGCTTTGCTCTTTAGTAATAACATTGTTGCAAACCAAGCAATCAGCACCACAACTATATAAATAACAAATTTATAACTGTCCGGTAAAATATATGACTTATAAGTTGAATTAGTTAAAAAATAAGCTGCCACCAATAAAGCAACAAAAGCTATAACTCCAATAATAGCTTTATTTTTTTCAGCTTTTTTTGGATCTTGTATCTTTTTAACTTTTTTAGATTTTTTATTTTTTATTTTTTCTACTTTTGTTTTATCTACTTTTGTTTTTTTATTTTCTTCCATATATTACCTCAAAATCATTCTTTAAAATTATAACACATATTAAAACCAATACAACTATAGCTATTTAATCTCTGAAATTATATAAGTACTTTCATGAACACTTGCCATGCCGGTAAATCTTTTTGTAATATAAAATCACTACAATACTGAAACCCTGTTGCTTTTATTATTTTTAACATTTTTAGATTTTTACTATTAGTATCAACTATAGCATATTTAAAACCTTTTGCTTTAATAATATTAAGTGCTTCATTTAAAATCTTAATACCTAGCTTTTGATTTCTAAATTCTTCGGCTACAGCTACCCTATGAATCATCAAACACTCCGTGGCAGATGGAGTGTTTTGATATTGTTGGTAATAATCATCATTAATAACCACAATACCAGCAACCTTACCAGCAATTAAATAAACATATAAATTTTTATTTTCTAAATCCTTAATTAAAACTTCTTGATTAGGATAACCGTTTTGCCATTGTTGCAAGCCATCAGCCCTCATTAAAACTTTAGCTTTTTCTACAATTTCATTTATTTCCTTTAATTGTTCTATTTTTGCTAACTCTAACATGCCTTTATTATACTATTTATCTAAAAAAACAGCTAACTTATTAGTTAACTGTTAATTTCAAACAATCCGAAAGTGATTATTTCTTAAAAGCTGCGAAGATTTTAAGAAACCCATCAAACACTAGATAACAACCAATCATTACCGTAACTGATAATAAAGTAGCAAATGGATTATTGAAAACTATAAAACTAGTAATTATTCCCAAAACACCCATTAATAAATATATCCACCAATTCCCTTGATTTATTTTTTTAATTTCAAATGACATAATTAAGGTAGTGATTGAACTAAACATAATCCAAAAACCAATCATATATGCAACAGTAATTGTTCCTACTAAAGGTTGATTAAAGAACAAGAAACCAAAAAGAATATCAATAATACCGCTAGCTAAGATTAATCCTCTATGAGGCAAGTTTTTTGCTTGAAAAAATAAGAAAACACTTGCAAAACCTCTCATTAAAATAGTAACTGCAATATAAAGATAAATGCCAATTAAAGCACTAGCAGGATTCATAAAAAAGAACACTGCCAATATTATCATAATAATACCCGATAAAACTGACCACAGTTTACTTGTTGTTTGTGTATTTTTATCCATATAATACCTCCTTGAAAAATTATACATTCGCTAATAATAAATGTAAAGACTCTCGCTTACCTTCCTGATTTGATTATATTGATAATTTTAGCTTCCTTTTTCTTTAAAAATTCTTGATACCCACAATAATCTTTATTGTAGTAACAACTACTTAGCCTTTTACATTGGCCATTACAGATCTTTAAATAACGACAGTTTGGGCAAAGATCATTTTGATTATTTTTATTTTCTGTTAAAAATTCTTGGGCAGTTTTACTTTGAGCTAATTCTTTAAAGCTATTGGCGATGACATCTCCCATCTTATATTGATCTAAAACATAAAAATCACAAGGATATACTCCGCCATCACTCTCAACTACATATTGTAAATGACAATTACCTACAAAACCACACTGAGCAGGCATAACACCTCCAAACAAATTAACAACATTATCAAAAAAACTAATACTTATATAATTTCCACTTAAATAATCTTCATACCATAAATCAAAAAAAACATTATAGAATTCATAAAAATCATGAGGTTTTAAAGCAAAGAAATCTTCTTGATTATCAAGATTTCCTAAACAAGGAATTAATTGGATATATCTAAAATTATATTCTTTAATCCACTTAAAATATTCTTTTGGTTTTTTGGCCAAATCTGGTGTTAAAACTGTTAGAACATTAAATTCAACACCACTTTCTTGTAGCAAGGAAATGTTACTAATCACTAAATCATAACTTTCCAATTGCTTATTAATTAATCTATTTTTATCATGATTGCTTTTAAAGCCATCAAGAGATACACCCACTAAAAAATTATATTTCTTAAAGAGTTCAATAAATTCCTTATTTAATAATGTTCCATTAGTTTGAATACTATATTTAATAATATGATCTGTGGTTTTTTTGTCATTAACCACTGCAATAAATTTTTTAAAATAATCAATGCCTGCTAAAGTAGGCTCTCCCCCTTGAAACATAAAATGAATAATACTTGGCTCACGATGCTGAGCAAAAACTCTATCTATTAGCTTATTCATGACAATATCACTCATGATTCCATAGTTACTTATAACTCTATGATCAGCAACATCATAATAAAAACAATACTTACAAGTCATATTACAAGTGCTAGATGCAGGTTTAATTAAAACACTAAACTGCTTCATAATTTATTTCTCTTCTTGCTAATATTAGAGCCCCTATAATTCCAGAGTCATCAGCTAAACTTGGTGAAATTATGTATTCTTCAATTTTATCACTATCAATCATTTCTGATGCTAGATAATTATTCAATCCTTCTCTGACATACTTATGTATGAGAGGAAATAATTGTTTTTGTTTCATCACGCCACCACCTAAAATAATTCTCTCTGGTGATAATATTAAAATATATGAACAAATTGCTTGTGATAAATAATAAGCCTCCAAATCCCAAGCTGGATGCTGAGTGCTTAAACTATTAGCCTTTTGTCCCCAACGTTTTTCAATGGAAGGGCCTGCTGCTAATGATTCTACACAGTTATGATGATAGGGACAATTTCCTCGATAGCTATCATCAAATCGAACATTTACTCTAACATGTCCCATTTCTGGATGACTTAAACCATGAATGGGTTTTTTATCTAAGATCAAACCTCCACCAATTCCCGTACCAACTGTTAAATATAAGACACTATTTAAATGCTTAGAGTCACCAATAACTGCCTCAGCTAAAGCTGCACCATTAACATCAGTATCAAAGCCAATAGGTATATTTAAAGCTTTCTGTAGTGCTTCAACAATATTGAAATCAGACCAACCTATCTTGGGTGTATTTGTAAAACAACCATAAGTTTTGCTTTCCTTATTTAAATCAATCGGGCCAAAACTAGCAAGACCTAAAGCTTCAATTTTTTTATCAGAAAAATAATCAATTACTTTATTGATTGTTTCTTGTGGTGTGGTGGTAGGAAAACTAATTCTATCAATGATATTACCATTTTCGTTGCCTATCGCTACCACAAATTTTGTGCCACCAGCTTCAATTGCACCCAATATCACAATATCACCTTATTTCTTTTTCAATGAATCACGAATTTCTTCTAACAATAGTACTTCATCTGATTTTACAGGTGCAGCTTCTTCTATTTTTTCTTCTTTTTTCTTCATCTTAATAATAACTCTCAAGAAAATAAAGATTGTTAAAACAATTAAAATAAAATCAATAACATTCATTAAAAATGCTCCATACATTAATAATATGTCACTTCCATCACTAGCCTGACCAATAACAACTCCTAAAGTTGCCAAATTTGAAGTATCAAGTAAAATTGAAATAATTGGCGTAATAATATCACTTACTAGAGAAGCAACAATTTTACCAAAAGCTCCACCAATAATAACCCCAATTGCCATATCTAACACATTACCTCTAACAGCAAATTCTTTAAAATCTTTTATAAATTGTTTCATAATTAATTACTCCTTATCACCTATCCATTATATAGTAATTTTATTTTTTAATGAAATTATTTTGTTATTCCTTCTAGCTTAATAGGATAATAAAAACCAAGATAGAACAATATTTATTTCTCTATAAAGAAAAAGTTTTAATGCTCCAAATTTTTTTATACGATTAATTACAACCTTATGCTGATGAAGGGTGATGAGGGAGTTTAGTTGCTGAAAAAAATTCCTACTTTCTTCTGCTCATCAAAAATTGTTGATATTTATTTACTAGTGCTGCCAAAACCACCATTACGAACAGCACTAACACTATCATCAACAGTAATTCCATATTCTAAAAAGATCCCTTGCATAAAACCTTCATTAGCCTTTAGTTGTAATGTTTTATTTTCATTACTATCATTAGTTATTTTGGCAAAGATATGTCCTTCATTATCAGAATTATAATAATCCGCATCAATAATACCAACAGTATTATTCAACTGTAACCGATATTTAAAACCTAATCCTGAGCGAGGATAAAGTTTCAAAACCCAATTATTATCCATTTTCACTCTAATGCCAGTAGCTATCTTAATAGTTTCATTTGGTTTCAAAACTATATCAAAGGGTAAAAAGAAATCATAGCCAGCACTGGCTATTGTGGCCCTTTGTGGCAGACTAATATTATCATATATAACTTTAATTTCATCATCTGTCATTTGATCAAAGGCTGTTTTAAATTCTACATAACTAACCTTAGAGAACTGTGCTATTTTTTTCATACTATCCCCCATATAAAACAATTTGATTTATTTTTTTGCTTTTAGCTACATCAATAACTCTTTGATTACTACTGCCAACCCAATGAACATTTGGACTTAATTGTCCTTTAACAAACTTTCCATCTACTAAAATATCAACATAATTCATTAATGGTAAATTGCTAACTTGCTCATATAAGCTACCAGTATATAACCAAACAGTTTTATCAGGAAGCTGTTTTTTTATATCTTTAGCTAACTTACTAACATCTTCAATATTATCAGGATGTAAGGGATCGCCACCACTTAAAGTAATACCATCAATATAATCAGGCTTTAGGGCGCTAAATAATTCATCTTGAGCCTGATCATCAAAAATAATTCCACCACCTGGATTCCATGTTTCAGGATTATGACAGCCCTCACAAGCATGGACACAACCTGCTAACCACAAAACAACCCTTAAACCCTCACCATTTAACATATCATCTTTAGTTATGTTGTGATAGCGCATTACATAGATTTCCTATCAGCAATTTCTGCCATTTTTGCATCATTTAACCTACTATCACCTTTAACACGTGAGTAAGAAAGATAGCCATTCATTCTATCAATTTTCGTTAAATTATCACTACCACACTTAGGACAAGTACTCATTTCTAACTCTTCATGACCACAATCATCACAATAAGCTAAAGCTAAGTTAACTCCTTCATAAAAACCTAATTTCATTGCTCTTCTAACTAAAGTTTTAATTGCTGATTTATTGTAACCAATTGGATATTTTACATATTGGATTTTGCCCCCATTGACTAAATTCCAAAAACGCTTTTCAGAGTCTTGTTTTTGAATAGGTGTAATATTCTCACTAACATGGCAATGAAAAGAATTACTGACATACTCTCTATCACTCACTCCTTCAATTACTCCATATTTTTTTCTAAATTGTTTGACTTGTAAACCACAAAGATTCTCAGCTGGAGTGCCATAAATCGCATATAGTCTACCATCAATATCTTTAAACTCATTAACTTTTTTATTAATATACTCTAAAGTTTCAATCGCAAAATTACCATCTTCTACTAGTGATTTCTTATTATATAAATTCTGTAATTCATTTAAAGCGGTAATGCCAAAAGAAGCAGTTGCGCTTTTTAATAATGGCTTGATTTTATCATGAATTCCTAATTTGCCTCCAGCAAAACCACCCTCACAATAAGCTAGAGGATTAACACTAGCCTTCATTTCTCCTAAATAATCATAGGTTCTTAAGTGTAAATGTCTAATCAGTTCTAAATAATAATCTAAAACCTCATAGAATGGTCTACTCTCGTGCTCAGCTTTAGCATAAATCATTGGTAAATGTAAAGAGATTGCCCCAATATTAAATCGACCCACAAAGAAAGGCTCATCAAAATCATCAGCTTTATTAATACCACCTTTAATAAAATATGGCGATAGAAAAGCTCTACAACCCATAGGTGAAATAATTTTTTTATACTCTTTATAAATATCGGCAACATAACCCTCACCAGTTAAACTTAACCAATCAGGATACATCGACTTAGAGCTACACTCAATACCAGCCTCAAAAACATCTTCCAACTCTTTATTAGGGCCATGAAGATTTTCATCGTAACAAAAAACTATTTTAGGAAATAATACTGGTTTTTTATGATCTTTTTTACCTTGCCCAGCTTTTCTAACATTTAACATTTGGATGCTAGCTAACTTTTCAAAACGCTCAGTACCAGTTCCGATACTCATAGTGATAAAAGGATAATCTCCTCTACTACTAGATACTGAATTAAACTTATATTCCCAACCTTGAAAACCTTGGCGGTATTCTCTTTCGATATCACTAAGAGCAGTCTGATTAGCTAATTTTTCACTCACACCTAATTCTAAATATTTATCTACATATTTTTTGTATGATTTCTCAGCGTATGGTGCTAATATCGTCTCTACATTAGCCACTGTAAAGCCACCATATTGTTGAGAAGCAGCTGATAAAACAATATCACCAATAACATCAAAAGCTGTATCTAAAGTCTTGGGCTCATTATACCAAAGATTACCCATTTCAAAACCACCAGATAGCACCTCTTTAACATCAAATAAACAACAATTCATCGTATCACGTCTAGCACTCATATCATGAATATAAATATAACCATCTCTGGCAGCTTGGAGTTCCTCAGTAGTTAAAAAGAACTTCTGATATAAGCCTTTATTTAATTCATTAAATATCAAACTTCTTTTAGTGGAAACTAAAGCACTATCAGTATTAGAGTTTTCCTTATCACCAATGTACATAATATTCTGAGATTTCTTATATACCTCATCCAGCATCTGGACAAAATCAATCTTATAATTACGATAATCACGATAGCTCTTTGCCACTTTAGGATTTGTTTTTTCTAAAGCCTTCTCAACAATATTATGCATCTCTTGAATAGTTATATGTGGCCTATTAATTTTCTTTACTTCTTTTTCAACATCACAACAAACTTGCTCAATTTCTGCATTTTTAAAAGAATATAACGTCCGAAAAGCTGATTTATTAATTGCCACAACCACCTTCTCAATATTAAATCTTTCTATAGTATTATCTTTTTTGACAATATTGATGTTATCTAATTTCATTTTTTGCTCCTGTATTATTTTTTGAAAAAATTCACTGACTTTATTATAACTGTTTTGGCTCTAAAAATCATTAAAAAAAACTGAAACTTTCTTCAGTTTTTAGATTATTACAGTAGTATCAAATTATTAGTACTTATACTATTTATTTAAAACATTTTCTTCAAGGTATTTGGCAATTCCATCATTATCATTAGTATCAATAACATCATAAGCAATCTATTTAATA
>JBKDZL010000083.1:0-15159 GCA_047971145.1 Erysipelotrichaceae bacterium | reverse complement strand
GAGTTTAACGGTGCAGAAAACATTGGTGCTAAAATAAGCGGCACAACAGTCATTTAAGGAGGAAATAATAATGGCAAGACAAGAAGCATTAGGAGTATTGACTGGAGTAGATAAAGACCAGTTACAAGAGATTTATGGTGATGTAATTGAATACATCTCAAAGAACGCATTATCTGTTAAGTATAAGAATACTAAATATAGCGGTAATGCAACAGCAGGTAGTGTAGAAATTAGTAGATTTGCGAATGCTAAAGTAAAAAATTATGGAACTGCAAGAACAGCTGGCAAAGGTGACTCAGCTAATAACAGTGGTAAAGTAACTATTAATGTATTTAAAAGAATATGGGATGAGATTATGGTTCCTATTATTCAACCTTTCTTAGAGCAATTTTCATGGCTATGGGATAATTATTTAAGTGGTGCAATAGAAACAGTTTTAACATTTGTAGCTAAACTTGTTAATAGCGCACTAGAAATATACAATAAATTTATTGAGCCTATTGTTGGTTTTTTAGTCGATAGTCTAGCACCAACTTTTACTTACGCAGCTAATATAATTGCTGGAGTAATAGCTACATTAATAGCAGCACTAGCAGGTAGAGTTGATTCAATTTTTACTATATTTAATGGTTTGATTGATTTTATAACAGGAGTGTTTACAGGTGATTGGAGAAAAGCTTGGCAAGGAGTGGTCGACATATTTGGAGGCATATTTAAAGGGATAGTTGAAATTATTAAATTACCGATTAATTTAATTATTGATGGGTTAAATGCGTTTATTAGAAGATTGAATAGAATTAAGATACCCGACTGGGTTCCGTTTGTTGGTGGTAATAGTTTAAATATAAGTAGAATTCCAAAGCTTGCCCAAGGTGGAATAGTTGATAAGGCTACTCTTGCGATAGTTGGAGAACAAGGGAAAGAAGCAGTAATGCCACTAGAGCGCAATAAAGGTTGGAAAGTTGTCGATTATGTGAAAATTACAGGGCGCTATTAAAGTTCCAAAGATGGCGAAAGAAAGTTTAAAGCTAAAATCGGATATACAAATCAAAAAAAGTTAAGATTTATAAAGGCGCAAAAAACCCCTATCAAGTAGGTTGGTCTACCAAATCAGAGGGGACAACTGGATTTTTCTTTGATGGAAATATTGAGAAAGTTTAATGAAAAGGGGCTTAATTGCCCCTGTTTTTTGATTCTCTAGATGTTTCAAGCTTTTTTGTTTATGATTACCTTAATTTAAATTGGTTGGGAATGTGCTTTTCAACACATTATCAATTTTTTTAACTATCTCTAAACTTAATCTTTTAGCTTCATCGGCTGTCTTAGGCTCTTGTTCATCCTCTAGCTCGAATTCAACCCAAGTGATTATAAAACAATTAATAAATCTATTTACAAGCCATCTAGCAGCCCTCTCTCCGTTATTAGCTAAGACTTCAGTAAGTAACTCAAGGTTTGCTGATTTAACTTCAGTAATACGCTGTATGAAGTCCTTTTCAACTTTTAAGTCATTTAACATTTCTATTAAATCATCGAATTCTTCAACTAATGTTTGCGTATAACTTAATTTCACTTCTTTAATTCCATTTTTCAAATTAACACAGTAATCATAATCAAGCTCTAATGCTTAACAAACTTTTTTTAAACTCTTTGTCGAAATGTTGTTGTTGCCCTTTTCGTACTTGTGAATAGCTCCAGCAGAAAGTCCGCTCTTTCTTGATAACTCCTCGATAGACATACTTTTCTTATCTCTCTCGATTTTTAAATATTTTTCTAATTTTATTTATGTTCTCCTTTTACATGTATCTTAATACTAGAAATATTAATACTAAAATTAATCCAACAGAAACCAATATGCTACCAATAAGTTTTTTAATCATTGACATTTCTATAGACTTTGATAAAATTAAATTAGGGAAGGGGTTATATAACCCCTAGCACCATGAGTAAGATTAGAAACCAACCAACAATTGATACTATCTTAATCATTAACTTCTCAAACAATTCAGCTGATTTGAGAAGTTTTTTAATTTATCATTCATCTATACCTCCTTTCTTAGATTTACAAATAACAATAAGAAACTCTAGTTTGAGTAAGATGAATCTGAAAAATCTTTTGCTCTTTGATTATGGAAAGAAAAATGTGCAGAGTTTTCTGCGGAAGTGTTCACATCAATGAAAATAGGAGATGGAACTAACAGATTATCTTCCGCAATGATGAAATATTTGAAAGGAATTTTTCTCCTGAATTAGATAACTATTGTGCTAGCAGCTTTAAATATACAGAAACTTTGAATAATATGATAAACAATAGTTCTATTGCTGAATTTGATATTCAATTATTTAAGTTGTTTATAATAGAAATTTACACTTCTAATATGTTTTTATTAGAAGAAGATATTGAAGGGGGAATACAATGTACAAACTTATAAAAAAACATCAAAAAAAAGAGGTTATATTTTTATTTATATTAGTTGTAGTATCAGCTGTTTTATCATTTGTGCCAATTAAAGTTGTTGAGCTATTAGTAAATGATTCAGTTATAAATAATTCGGAGACTAGTACGATATTAATGATTGGGTTAGGATACATATTTATACAACTATCATTTTCAGCTATTAAATCAATTTCTGATTACTTGATTAGCAGATTTCAAATTACTGTTTCTTCAAATATTCAGAAAATATTGGTTGATAAAGTACTAAAAATGGATTTAAAGTACTTGATGCAGAAAAAGTCTTCAGAAATAGTAAATTCCTTGATTGATGATATAAATGTCGTTTCTGATAAATACCTTGAAGCCTTTAAAATAAAAATTTGGGCAGTAACATCTTTCACTATTGGCGTAGTATATATTTATTCAATTAATGAAGTCTTAGCATTAATTATTATTCCACTTGGATTTATTACCGCAACACTAAATTGGTATACTCATAAAAAATTCATTAATATTGCACAAAGCAAAAAGGAAGTATCTATTAGTTTGTGGAAGTCATTTTCAGAAATTTTTATGGGGATCTTACCTATTAGAATTTTCAAAAATGAAGGTGAAGTTAAAAATAGTGTAAAAGTGGAGATACAGAAACTAAAAGAAATATCAACAAATCAGAAAAAATTAGAAAGTTTAAACTATTTTGTAGCTTCATCATTATTTATGTTATCTATTGGTGTGATTTTAACTGTTTCTTCGGTTATGGTTTCAGAAGGAATGATTTTAATTGGTAGTATGGTAGCTATTTTGATGTATAACCATATGATAACTGATCCATTAATCGATATATTAGAAACCAGACAAATTAAGGCTTTAGTAAGTGTTTCAATCGGAAAAATCAAGAATATTTTGGACACACCAGATGATGAAAATGTTAATTTGAAAAGAGGTAATGTAGATAAAATTATTTTGAAAAATGTTCAATTTGGTTATAATGATAAAATCATGATCAGCAATATTAATTTAGATATACATTCAAATGAAAAAATTGCTATTTTTGGAAAGACAGGGTCAGGTAAGTCTACTTTAGTTAAGGTTATTGCTGGGTTGTTTAATGCTAGCAGAGGTGATGTTTTGTTCTTTTCCAATGGAAAAAAAGTTGATTTTCTCCCAACAATTAGCTATTTATATCAGGATTTTTATCTTTTTGATAATAGCATAATTTATAACATTAAATTAGCCAATCCTAGAATTGATGATAACGATCTTAATGATGTTATTGAAAAATGTCAAGTTGATAAAATACTCGAAATACATGGGAATAAAAATATCGGTGAAGGAGGTAGTCTATTATCTGGAGGAGAAAGAGCAAGGATAAGGCTTGCTATGACTTTGGTAAGGACAGATGCTTCAATTTATATTTTTGATGAACTTAGTAGTTCTTTAGATAGTGAGACAATTAATATTATTTTTGAGAATATTATTGATTTCCTTTCTGGTCGTATATGCATATTCGTTGAACATAATGATTTTATAATGAAATATGTTGATAGAGCAATCTATCTCAAAGATGGTGAAATAATTGCTTCAAATGAAACTATAATTTAATTAGTATTTAAATTTAAAACAAATTAAATAGATAGAAAATGATTTAATTAATTTCAAAACAGCTAAAGAATCAAATTAGAAAAAATAATGATTAAATAATATAATGATTTGAAATTTGTCATTGATGAACATAATAAAGCAATAAATAAATTTGTTGATGAGTATATTTGTTAGTTTATAAATAGCGAAAAGGTAGAAATAAATCTACCTTTTAATTTTATGCTTAGAAATATTGCACTGTTTGAGTTTTTTGAGCTCCCGCAAAACCTTTAAATAAAGGGTTAATTAATCATTGGTGGAGGCGAGGGGAGTCGAACCCCTGTCCAAAAAGAATCCACATTTTATACTCTACAGGTTAGTCTACTTGAGTACTTAACTGTTATCAGTAGACAAGAAATACAGTTAAGGTGTTTGTGAAATTTTCGTGTTTTATCACCAAACAAGATAAAACCTTATTCTTTGTGTCTGGCACTAATCTATTCCCCAAAGAAGTAAGAATAGTTAGCGACTGCCTCCTCAATATTGGGAGATTATGCAGCGAAACTTAATCTATTGTTTCCGTTTATTTGTTGTTTTGGTCTTAAAGTATACCAGACTCCTGCACATAAAATCCAATTACAATTTGTCGAAAGCCATTACGCCCCCATTGTTAAAACTTGTTTTTACTAGCCCTAGACATTTCTCTTTTTAGTTGTTTATCTTTCAGGCTTTGCCTTTTATCATAAAGGTCTTTTCCTTTGGCTAAAGCTATTTCCATCTTCACTTTACCACTTTTGAAGTATAGTTTAGTGGGCACAATAGTGTAGCCTTGAGTTTTAATCTGTTGTGCTAATTTTGCTATTTGTCTTTTGTGTAGTAATAACTTTCTAGCTCTTTTAGTATCATGATTAAACCTGTTTCCTTGCTCATATTCAGCAATGTGCATTTCTTGGAGATATGCTTCATTGTTAAAAATGTTGATGAAGGAATTTTTTAAGTTGCAGTTACCTTTTCTTATTGATTTTATTTCGGTCCCTTGCAGACTTATGCCGGCCTCGATTTTTTCGCTTAGAAAGTAGCGATGGCTGGCTTCTCTGTTTATGGTTATAATTTTTTCCATTTCTACTTCCTTTCATTAGAGTAAATTCAATTGTTCTAGATTCAATATCTACATAACTGACTTGACACTCAATTTTTTGTCCAATTTTATAAATCTTACTACCATTAGATAATGAGTAAGTACTTGGATCATAAGTATAGTAGCCAGAGAGTGATGAAACTTTAACTAATCCTTCTATGGTATTCTCTAATTCCACATAGAAGCCAAACTTAGTAATAGCTGAAATAGTTCCTTTAACTGTTTGGTGTAAATATTTTACCATATATTCAGCTTTTTTTCTATCTTCAACTAGTCTTTCTGCTTCAATAGCACGTCTTTCACCAATTGAGGTTTCTTTTGCGATTTCCTCTGTTTTAATTTCATCATTTTGAATAGCTATTAAATCTAGATTTTGCTCAAAATGATATTTTCTTAATAATCTATGAACTATTAAATCAGGATATCTTCTAATGGGTGATGTAAAGTGTAAATAATCCTCAAGTGCTAAGCCAAAGTGACCTAAAGGTTGATTATCATAGCGAGCTTTTGACATCGAGCGTAAAAGAGTATTAGATATTACTTGATAATTATCTTTTCCTTTAGCATCCAATAGTAATTTTTGGAAGGTTTTAGGATGAATAGTATTTTGACTTTTAGGTAAGTTATAGCCCATATTAGAAATAAAGCTAAAGAAGTCATCAATTTTTCTTTCTTTTGGTTTTTCATGTACCCGATAAATGGTAGGGATATTTAAATTCTTAGTCAGTGTAGCAATTGCTTGATTTGCACTAACCATGAAATCTTCAATCATACCCTCACTGATACCACGCTCTTGAAGTTTGATATCCTTTACTTGTCCCTTTTTATTGACGATGATTTTAGCTTCTTTTTTGTCAAAGTCAATAGAGCCCGCTAGGGTTCTGTTTTTTCTGATAATTGAGGCGCACTCACTCATTGTATTAACTAAATCAACAATGTGCGGATATTTATCTTTCAATATAGTATTGCCAGCTAAAATTTTATTAACATCACTATAAGTCATTCTCTCTAATGTTTGGATATAAGAAGGATAGACTGAAGTCTCAATAATATCACCATTATAATCAATTAACATCTGAGTGGTAATAGTTAACCTAATAACTTTAGGATTTAAAGAGCAAATACCATTTGATAATTGATGAGGTAACATTGGAACTACTCTATCAACGACATATACCGATGTAGTACGGTGATAAGCTTCAAGATCAATTGCACTATTTTCTTTAACATAATGAGTAACATCGGCAATATGCACATATAGTTTATAGCCTTTTTCTGTTTTTTCAATACTAATAGCATCATCTAGATCTTTGGCATCAGCACCATCAATTGTAATTGTTGGTAAAGAAATATGATTAGTTCTATTTTCTAAATCTTGATCTTCAACATAGTCTTTTATTTCTTTTAATTCTGTATAGACTTCCTGAGGAAAGCTTAAAGGAATGTTTTGATTAATTAGTATTTGGGTAATATCATTACCAGGATCACTAATATGACCAATAATTTCAATAATATTAACTTTGATATTGTTGGAGCTTTTGTGAGTAATTTCTGCCTTAACAATACTCCCTTTAATAACTGGAAAGTCTTTTAAATTATTAGTCTTAATAGTTTGATTAGCTAATTGGACAACACTTTTTAAGAATAGTTTTTTTCCTTGTTTATTGCTGTGCTCATCGACTATTAAAGCGACAATGTTTAAATAGCTGTCTAGAACTTTAATGACTTCTGCTTCACTGTCTTTGATAATTTTTATTAAAACTGTATCATTATTTAAAGCATTATTTCGATAATCTTTACCGATAAAATAAGATTCTTTCTCAAAATCTACAAATCCATAACCTTGGTTATTTAATCTAAAGGTACCGATTAAGTAATTTGATTTCTCAAAGGGGAGGTATTTATTATGATCATCGAGAATAATTTTATATTCTGCTTCTAGCTGATTTAGAGTTTTAATTAGTAGCTTAAAGTTTTCAGCATCGTTAGATTCTAAGTGTTTTTCGATATCGGTATAACTAATCGGATAGTTATTACTAATAATTTCTAATATTTCATTTTTATTCATAATTTAATTAAAAAACCATTAGAGTTATCATAATGGTTTTGCTTTATTAGATACTTGATACTTTAATTACTATTACTAGGATAAAGAATAGTGCACCTAGTATTAAGGTTACCCTTGAAATTATTTTCTCAGGACCTCTTTCTTTAGCATTTTGGAATAAGTTAATATCACCTGATCCTGAAAATGCTCCTGATAAACCACTGGATTTACCACCTTGTAATAAAGTAAGGAGTATTAATAAAATAGCTACTAACATTAAGATAGCTTCTAGCATAAAATTTGCCTCCTTTCTTCAACTTCATTATTATACCTAATTAAGAAGTGTTGCGCAAGTGTTACTTTAGCAGCAATTTGCAGGTTTGTGATGTATTAGTATGTAATTAAATACTAGTTTGCAGTATAATATTGTGTAGTAAATAATTATAGGAGAGGAACAATGAATAAAGTATATGGTTATAGCAAATGCACTACTGTTAAAAAAGCTTTAAAATTTTTAGATGATAATAATATTCAATATCAACATATTGATAATGTTGTGGAGAAATTGAGTATAAATCAATTACAAGAGTTTTATAACAAGAGCAAATTACCTTTAAAGAAATTTTTTAATACTAGTGGTATAAAATATAAAGAATTAAAACTCAAAGATAAAATACCTAATATCAGTGAAGCAGAATGCTTAGCACTTTTAGCCAGTGATGGAATGCTAGTTAAAAGACCCATCTTGGTAAGCTCTAAAGGGGTTGCAGTTGGCTTTAAAGAGCAAGAATGGCTTAATTTAATCTAAGTTAGATTTTAAAATTTGCTGAGCAACATAAATACCACTGGCAGAGGCATGGGATAGTGAATGAGTGACACCACTACAATCACCAATTACATACAAACCTTTATGGCTAGTTTCTAGGTTGTGATCTACACTAACTTGAAGATTATAAAATTTTACTTCGACACCATATAATAAAGTATCATCACTAGCAGTACCTGGTGCAATTTTATCAAGGGCATAAATCATTTCAATAATATCATCCATTTGTCTTTTTGGTATTACCAAACTTAAATCACCAGGAGTTGCTTTTAAAGTAGGAGTTAAAAAACTCTCTGCAATTCTCGAGTTAGTGCTTCTTTGTCCTCTAATTAAATCACCAAATCTTTGAACAAGAATACCGCCTCCTAACATATTAGATAATTTGGCAATACTCTCACCATATTCATTACTATCTTTAAAAGGTTCAGAGAAATGATTGGAAACTAGTAGTGCAAAATTAGTGTTATCACTAAATTTGCTTGGATCTTCATAGCTATGGCCATTGACAGTAATAATACCATTGGTGTTTTCACTGACAACAATACCCCTAGGATTCATGCAAAAAGTTCTAACTTTATCTTGGAATTTTTTAGTACGATAGACAATTTTACTCTCATATACCTCATCAGTAATATCGGCAAATGTTAAAGCGGGCAGCTCAACTCTGACACCAATATCTACTCGATTTGATTTGGTTTCAATGTTTAGATTATTACAGATTTTCTGCATCCATTTTGAACCACTTCTTCCAGTGGAAACAATTACTTTTTTTCCTTCAAAAATCTCATCTTTTACTAAAACTTGATAGTGATCGCTTATTTTAATATCACTTACGTGTTGATGAAATTTAAAATCTACTTTAGTTTTGAGTAGAGCATATAAATTTTCAAGAATGATATAATTTAGATCAGTACCTAAGTGTCTTACTGAGGCATCTAATAAATGTAAATCATTTGCCAAGCATTGTTTTTTCAGTAAAGAATTTGCAGTAGAGAAAATTCGGGCTCCCTGACCACCATACTTCATATTGATATCATCAACATACTTCATCAAATTAAGTGCTATATCTTTACCGATATAGGCATATAAATCACCACCAAATTCATTGGTAATATTATATTTTCCATCGGAAAAAGCACCTGCACCGCCAAAGCCATTCATAATATCACAGCTTGGACAATTTATACATGATTTAATTTTAATACCGTCAATAGGGCATTTTCTTTTTGCTAGAGGATTTCCGCTTTCTAAAACTAGTATTTTTAGACTACTATTTTGTTTAATTAGCTCGTATGTTGCGAAAATTCCACCAGGGCCTGCACCAATAATAATTACATCGTATTTCATGTTTATCACCTACCTTTATTAGTATAAACAATTATTAATAAATTTCAAGGTGTGTTAAAAATAAAACTTTTTAATTGTTTTTAATGATTTTGTGCTATAATGAATAAGCTTTCTAACTAGGTTATAGGAGTTCCGACCTATTACTTGGTTATTAAGGACTATATAATAAGGAGACAATCAATGTTAACAAACACTGAAAGAAGTAAAATTATTAAAGATTATGCTATTAAAGAGGGCGATACTGGATCGGTTGAAGTACAAGTTGCGGTATTAACTGCAGAAATCAATGCTTTAAATGTTCATTTGAAAGAGCATAAAAAAGACTATGCCTCTTTGCGTGGTATGATGAAAAAGGTTGGTAGACGTCGTAATTTAATGAGTTATTTAATGAAAAATGATGTTAATCGTTATCGTGAATTGGTTAAGCGTTTAGGCTTAAGAAAATAATGATTGAAGATAGGGCAACCTATCTTTTTTTATTCACTAGCTTATCAAGATTAAATATGATAAAATAATTGGGATAAAAGAAAGAAAAGAGAAGAAGAAAAATGGCAAAAGAAGTATTTAGTTTAGATTTTTGTGGCAGAAAGTTAGTAGTAGAAACTGGAGAAATGGCAAAACAAGCCGGTGGTTCAGTTTTAGTAAGATATGAGGATACAGTAATCTTATCAGCAGCAACAGCATCATCATCAGCAAAAGATACAGATTTCTTTCCCTTAACTGTAATATTTGAAGAAAAATTATACTCAGCAGGTAAAATACCTGGTGGCTTTTTAAGAAGAGAAGGGCGCCCTAGTGAAAATGCTACTTTAACAAGTAGATTAATCGATAGAACGCTAAGACCACTATTCGCAGAGGGTTTCCGTAACGAGGTGCAAGTGGTGAATACAGTCTTGTCGGTAGATCAAGATGTTAGCGCAGCAATGGCGGGGATGTTTGGTGCTTCATTATCATTGTGTGTTTCAAATATTCCTTTTAATGGACCAATTGCTGGTGTAGTGGTTGGTCGAGTAAATGGTGAGTATATCATTAACCCTAGTGTTGAGCAAACCAATTTATCTGATATTCACTTAATAGTAGCAGGAACTAAACATGCAGTTAATATGGTTGAAGCTAGTGCTCATGAGGTTAGTGAGAGTGATATGTTAGAGGCTATTATGTTTGGCCATCAACATATTAAACAATTATGCGTTTTCCAAGAAGAAATTGCTCAAGCTTGTGGCAAAGAAAAAATGGAAGTAGAACTTTATCAAGCAGATGAATTTATTGTTAGTGAAATAGCTAATTTAGGACAAAAAAGATTAGAAAAGGCAGTCGCAATTGAAAAGAAATTGGAGAGATATTCGGCAATTGATGCGATTGAGGATGAAATGGTAGCACATTTTGAGACTCAAGAGTATGAGAGTGAAAAAGCTAAAGCTAAAACTCTTAAACAAGTAAAAGAAGTTTGTCATGATATTGTAGCGAATGAAGTAAGACGTTTAATCTCTGTTGAAAAAATTAGACCTGATGGACGTAAAATCGATGAAATCCGACCTTTAGATTCTAAAGTTGATATTTTACCAAGAGTTCATGGCTCAGCTCTATTTACTAGAGGTGAAACTCAAGTTTTATCAGTGTGTACCTTAGGTGCAGTTGGTGATAATCAAATTATTGATGATTTAACTGAAGTGGAATCTAAACGATTTATGCATCATTATAATTTCCCTCCTTACTCAGTGGGTGAGGTTAGACGCATGGGCTCACCTGGTCGTAGAGAAATTGGCCATGGTGCATTAGGTGAGAAAGCCTTACTACAAGTTTTACCATCACAGGATGATTTCCCTTATGCTATCAGATTAGTGGCAGAAGTTTTAGAATCTAATGGGTCTTCTTCCCAAGCGTCAATATGTGCTGGTTCGATGGCTTTAATGGCCTCTGGTGTACCTATTAAAGCTCCAGTGGCGGGTATTGCGATGGGTCTTGTTACTTATGATGATCATTATACTGTTTTGAGTGATATTCAAGGTATGGAAGATCATTTTGGTGATATGGATTTTAAAGTGGCAGGTACTGATAATGGCATTACTGCTCTTCAAATGGATATCAAAATTGAGGGCTTGACTAGAGAAATTTTAGATGAAGCTTTAAAACAAGCTAAAACTGGTAGAGCAGAAATTATGGCTAATATGATGGCTTGTATTGCTGAGCCTAGAGCTGATGTGGGGACTTATGCACCTAAAATTATGAAGTTAAATATTTCAGTTGATAAAATCAGAGATGTTATTGGGCCAGGTGGCAAAATGATTAATCAAATTATTGAGGAATGCAATCAAGTTAAGATTGATATTGATGATGAGGGCTTAGTGGTTATTTATCATAACGATATCAATGATATCAAAAAAGCTTATCAAATGATTAATGATATCGTTAAAGAAGCTCAAGTTGGTGAAGTTTATGAAGCTAAAGTTGTTAGAATTGAAAAATTTGGAGCATTTGTTAATTTGTTTGGTAATGTTGATGGACTGCTTCATATTTCGAAAATTGATAATAAACGTATTGAAAAAGTTGAAGATGTTTTAAAACTTGGTGATGTTGTTAAAGTTAAGGTTATGGAAGTAGATGAAAAAGGTAGAGTTAATGTTTCTCGTAAAGCTTTACTTCCTAAAGAAGATAGAACTGAGAAAGTTGAGGAGAAAGCATCGTAAGATGCTTTTCTTTTATGACAGATAAGACTTATAAATTTTTATTGTTATTAGTTGCGATATTTTGGGGCAGTGGTTTTGTGGCTAGTCAGTATGCACTAGATGCAGGATGGCAGCCTTTTACCATTTTAAGTTTAAGAGGATTTATTGCTGGTGGGATTTTGTTGTTAATTTCTCTTAAGAATAAAATTCCTTGGTATACTAATCAGAAATTATGGTTTATTTTAATTATTGGTGGTCTTTTAATGTTCTTAGGTTTTGCTTTGCAACTATATGGTCAAAAAGCAACTTCAGTTAGTATGGCTTCTATTTTTGTTGGTATTTATGTCTTGCTGACGCCAATAATTGCCAGCTTTTTTAAAAAAAATTATTTAACTCTTAAGTTGTTTATTGCTTGTTCAATTGCATTTGTCGCAATTCTAATTGCTTGTTATAGTGGTGGTGCTTTAGTGTTTGGTTGGGGTGAGTTTTTGTTGTTGTTGTCTTCTTTATTATTTGCAAGCCATTTTTTAGTTATTGAATCTTTATCTTCATATAAAATAGCTTTTGTAGTTAGTGGTGTTCAATTGTTAGTAATGGGCTTTGCTGCTATGATTATGAGTTTTATTTCTGGTGAGAATTATCACTTACATACTGAAGCCTTAGGTTCAATTTTATATTTGGCTATTGTTTGCTCAGGCGCTACTTTGGTATTGCAGAGTTATGCACAAGAAAAAGTTAATAGTACTATGGCAAGTTTGATTGTTTCTAGTGAGTCTATTTTTGGAGTTTTAGGTGCTGTTTTAATATATGGTGATCAATTTAGTTGGAATATTGCTCTTGGTTGTTGTTTGATGTTTTTAGCAATAATTATGATGGATATCAAGTTTCAAAAGATTAAAGATTAAGTTCAGTTAATAAAATTTACTAAAAATGTTACAAATTCTAATTATTATGCTAGAATAATGACATAACATTGATAAAAGTAGTAATAAGCTAATAACTTCAGAGAGTTGCTGGTGGTGAGAAGCAATGAAAAAACTTATGAACTTGTTTATTATAATAATGTTCGGCTACTGCCGTTATCAGTATTGAGTGCACGAGAGTGAATTAAGGTGGTACCACGCTAAAGCGTCCTTAAAGGTGCTTTTTTTATGTTTTAATAAAGGAGATAAATTATGTATAATCACAAAAAAATCGAAAAGAAATGGCAAGATTATTGGTTGAAAAACAAAAGCTTTAAAACTGATGTTTATGATTTTAGTAAACCCAAAAAATATGTCTTAGATATGTTTCCTTATCCCTCTGGTAATGGCTTGCATGTTGGACATCCTGAGGGTTATACTGCCACTGATGTTTACTCTCGTATGAAAAGAATGCAGGGATATAATGTGCTTCATCCCATGGGGTGGGATGCTTTTGGCTTACCTGCTGAGCAATTTGCGCTAGATACTGGAAATCATCCTGAGATTTTCACTCGTAATAATATTGATAATTTTAGAAAGCAAATTCAAAGTTTAGGTTTGTCTTATGATTGGGATCGAGAAATATCTACAGCCGACCCTGATTATTATAAATGGACTCAATGGATATTCACACAAATTCATAAATTAAATTTGGCTTATGTTGATGAAATTCCAGTTAACTGGTGTCCAGCATTAGGAACTGTTTTAGCTAATGAAGAAGTTATTGATGGTAAGAGTGATCGAGGAAATCATCCAGTAATAAGAAAGCCGATGCGTCAGTGGGTTTTGAAAATTACTGAATATGCTGAAAGATTATTGGAAGACTTAGAATTAGTGGAATGGCCAGCTTCAACCAAAGAAATGCAGATAAATTGGATTGGTAAGTCAGAGGGAGCTGAAGTTATTTTTAAAATTAAAGATACTAATAAAGAATTTAGTGTATTTACTACTCGTGCTGATACGCTCTTTGGCGCAACTTATTGTGTCTTAGCTCCAGAGCACCCGTTTGTCAGAGAAATTGCTAGTGCTGATAAGTTGGCAGAGATTGAGGAGTATTTAAAGATCTGTCAGAGTAAATCTGACTTAGAGCGAACTGCTTTAAGTAAGGAGAAAACTGGTGTTTTTATCGGTGCTTATGCTATTAATCCTGTTAATGATAAGGCGGTTCCGATTTTTATTTCTGATTATGTACTTGCGAGTTATGGTAGTGGGGCAATTATGGCGGTACCTGCTCATGATGAGCGAGATTACCAATTTGCTAAAAAATTTAATTTAGAAATTATACCGGTATTATTTGGTGGTGATATTGCTAATGAAGCCTTTTGTGGTGATGGTGAGCATATTAATTCTGATTTTTTGAATGGTCTAAATAAAGAGGATGCCATTAAGACTATGCACCAATGGTTGAAGGAGCATAAAGTTGGTCAAGCTAAAATAACTTATAAATTAAGAGATTGGTTATTTTCGCGTCAAAGATATTGGGGTGAGCCAATTCCAATAATTCATTTACCTGATGGCACACAAAGAACTGTAGAGCTTGATCAACTACCTTTGGAATTACCGAGTGTTGAAAATTATCAACCTTCAAAAACTGGTGAGTCACCTTTAGCTAATGCAGGTAATTGGTTAGATGTTAATGTTGATGGTGTTATGGGCAAACGTGAGACTAATACTATGCCTCAATGGGCGGGAAGTTGTTGGTATTATTTAAGGTTTATTGATCCTGATAATGTTGATGCGATTGCGGATGAAAAGCTTTTAGAGCATTGGTTGCCAGTGGATTTGTATGTTGGTGGAGCAGAGCATGCAGTATTGCATTTATTATATGCTAGATTTTGGCATAAAGTTTTGTATGATTGTGGTGTGGTTAAAACTAAGGAGCCTTTTGGTAAATTATTTCATCAAGGAATGATTTTGGGTGATAATGGTGAAAAAATGAGTAAATCAAGAGGTAATGTAGTCAATCCTGATGATATTATTAAATCTCATGGTGCAGATACACTTAGAATTTATGAAATGTTTATGGGACCATTAGAAGCTGCTCTTCCATGGTCTACTCAAGGCTTAGATGGAGCTAGACGCTGGATTGATAGGGTTTGGCGCTTATTTGAGGAGTTTAGTGATAAGTTTAGTGCTAATAATGATGGTTCTTTGGATT
>JBKDZL010000082.1:0-7105 GCA_047971145.1 Erysipelotrichaceae bacterium | reverse complement strand
TTCCCCTAAAGTACGAAAAGCCCCCATACTTTGAATTTCTGGTGCATGAAACATTCTAGCTGCACCAGCTGCAATACATCCCCCTCCAATACATCCAATAATTAGGGAATACAGAATTAATTCTAAATTCATACTTCATCCTCCTTTTTGATATCCAAATATTTTATTGACAAATTTACTCTCGCCTTAACAGTTACTGTCTTTTTTTCTTTAAATGAAAATACCTCCATTTTTTTAGAGTTTGTTGTTATTTCATCAAAGTATACTTCTGTTGTTTCCATTTGAATTATTGGAACATCAATTTCTGCATAGACTTGCTGATGAATCTGCTTAAATATTTTAGCAGTCGCATCATTTAAATCTTTGCCAGAGCCAACAATACTGATTTCCATATTAGAAACTTTTAATAGCTGTCGCTTAGTATTCTTCATCATTTATTAATCTTTCGATAAGCTTCAACCACTTTTTCGCCAAGTTCTTCAACATCAAGAAAGCCTAAGCCAATAACTTTATTACCTTGCTCAATTGCCGTAATGGCTGCTTGAACAGAGCGTAAATGTGATGTTGCTTTATAACCATATTTAGTTTGAGCAGTTATAGCACCAGCTCCACCTGAGCCACAAAAACTAATACCAATATCTGCATTATTTTCATGCATAACATCACCAAGTTTCATATCAGCTGCCATTCCTGGAATCTGAATTACTTTAGCTCCTGCTTTCACAATACCTCTTGCCACAGCATCACCACCACCCATGCGATGACCTATTACTACCAAAATTTCTTTATCACTCATTATTTCACCTCCTTTTCTTTATATCTTTGCGCCTGTAAGTGAGTTGCAATCAATACTATTTCCATCATTGTTGGCTCTTGATCATATGTGGAAAATGTTATCTTCGCTATTTCCTTTGCAGCACTTAAGACATCTTCATTTATTTCATTTAAAACTACCCTATAATCATGCTCATCATTATCAAGTGGCTCTTGGCTTTTTAATCTATCTTCAAGTGTACTCATATGAGAAAAGAACATCTTTGAAGCTAGTCTATCAACAAAAGTAAGTTTATTGTTCGCCAGTAGCTCTTTGATCTGTATTTCTATCTTTTTATTCATGATTTTCAATCAACTTACTACTACCACCTTTACTGATGATAGTATAAACAGGCACAATTTTCTTTTGTAAATTCAGTTGGTTAGCCTGTGAGTCTTCAACTACTTCATCTATATCTATTAATTTGCTAATAGTAATATCAGCTATACTACCCGGCTTTAAGTGCCCTAGCCCCACTAAATTAAAGTGATCAGCCGGTTTAGCCGTAACTTTATCAATCATTTCAGCTAAATCCTCTCCCATATTTATCAGTTTACTAATTACAGCATGTTGACTATAAACCAATTTTAGATAATTTTCACAATGAATATCTGTCGAAATGAAATCAGCTTTAAAACCTAATTCTTTTGCTCTTGCAAAAGTGGCAAAACTAAAGCTGGCCGAACCATGTCCAACATCAAACAACACACCTCTATCTCTAGCTTTAATAGCTTCATCAATCAGCTCACGCCTATCATCTAAAATACCACCCTCTTTACCATGAAAAGCATGAGTTAAAATATCTCCTTTTTTCATAATATTTAAAACATCTTTCAAATAAGGAGGAAAATTACCTGTATGAATCATTAAAATTTTATTTAACTGTTCTGCTAACTCACAAGCCATTTTAATGGGTAAAATTCCTAAATCACCCACCACACTAGAGCTGGCTCTAGCTTTTAAGCCTACAATATACTGCGGATATTTCTTAACAACACATTTTACTTTTTCTAAATCAATTTTCTTTAAATCATTTAATTCACTGCGTTCAGTTAAACCTTTCTTAGAAATGTTTAATAATGAATAAACTCTAGTATCTTTCTTGACAATGACTTCCTGCATAAACTCTTCAAAAGTTTCAGGACCAGCACTACCAGCATCAATAATTGTTGTTGTACCTCTTTGAGCTCCTATCAAATCAGCATCAACACCAATGGGACACTTGCCTGCAAAACAATGAGTATGAATATCAATAAAGCCAGCAGATACTATTAAACCACTTGCATCAATAGTTTCACACTCATAAACTAAATTATCACCAATTTCTTTAATGATGCCATCTTCAAGATACAAATCTTTACTCTCAGAATTATATCCATCATGTAGGGCAATTAAACTTCCATTTTTAATAAGTAATTTTTTCATCACTTTTCCTCCTTAGAATATATTGATAAAATGCAAATCTTTCATAAATACTAATAGAAATCATTAAAACCTGTTCCACCTCACTAAAGAATAAATTCAATTTTTTTACTAATTCAGGATGCTCTAATTCCATAACCCCATACAACTTATCAACAACTTCATCTGCTTTACTTTCCTCATTAAACCAACGTGGTATCGCCATCAACATATGAATTGTTAAGCCTAAAATAGCACCATAATCCATAGGATAACTACTTTGTATTTCTGTAGTAAGCTCTATCAATGATAAAGTAATTTCACTTACTAATTTAGAATAATTAATTAATTCATCATCTCTCGATAAAGATAAATTCTTGAAAGGCTCAGAAAGCGTATATTTTTTAATTAGCTTTTCACTTATATCTTCACTTAAATAACTACTAATTTTCTTAATATCATTTGTTGAAAGAATATTTGAAATTGTCACTACTGGGTAATTAATATCAGCCATTGGCATAGTAGTAATAACAAAATCAATTTTTTTATCATAATTATTTTTTTCTACTTGATAGTAAGATAGTTGCTCAACTATTTCTAGCTGTGGAAATACATGTTTTATTCTAGTCACCAGTAAATTAGATAAACCTCTTCCGGTTGAGCAGACAACGACCACTCTTTTCTTTTGAGCGTTATCAATTTTATTTTTTGATAAATAAATCGCAATATATCCTGTTTCTTCCTCACTCATTGAATAATCAAAGTGTGAAGTGAAAACCTTAACTAATTTTTTAGCTAAGTCATATTCCCGCTGATACTTATTTTTTATATCTTTAAGTATTAAAGTTTCTTCAATTGTTCTATTGTGATGATTCTTATTTAATAAAGCCTGAAAATGTAAAAATAAATCATCATATAAATTATCAAAATTTACCTCATAATTTTCTGTTTTTAATTCTTTTATTATTTCTTTTAATAGTGAATCTATTTGGGGTTCATCGGTCACAATATCATTGATAAAAATGTTATTATCCTCTAAAAAATTAGCAATACAAATTAATTCATAATGGCTATCAACATCTAACTTATCATCAAGTAATTCATGACAATATCCACTCATACCCTTTGTTATTTCAAAACTCTTTATCGACATATTTAATGACAAAAAGTGCTCTAATCTAATATATCTAATAATCAAATAACTAAAAACATTAATAAACTTGCCATTATCTAGCCACAATTGATATTTAGCATTCAGCTTTTTGTAATTAGTACTGATAATATTCAACCGATTTATACTGATCATCGGCTTTAATGGCACTGGCAAATTACTGTAATAACTATTAGGATCATTATACTTGCTAATAAAAGGTACAATCATTTCAGCTATTTTGACTCTTAGCTGATATTCATCTCCCTCAATATAATAACCATATCCACGCTTATTTTTCAGTTTAAAAAAAGACTGATAAAAATTTTCGAAATTAGCTAAATATTCAAAAACTACACGCTCTGATAAATAAAGTGTTTTGGTAAATTTCTCTAAGCTAACATAGTGATAAACAGCTAACATCATTAATATCTCATGATAAATTTCTTCTTTTGTTTCAACAGTTGAGTTGATTCTGTTGTTTTTCAACTTATAATACAACTGCTCTGCTGAAACTATTTGATTTATCGGAATAAAAAAACCGATTTGCGGCGCATATCTTAATTCTATTTCATCATCATTTAAGAGATTTCTTAAATTTGAAATGTCATAGCGAATGGTACGCTCAGACATATTGGTATACTCTAGCAAATCATTCATTGTCAATGATTTTTTGTGGTCTAAAAGAAATTTTAAGATGCTTAATTGTCTATCAGTAATCATAAGTATCACTCCTGATAATATAATATCACCAAATATAATCCCACAAATGAATAATTATTGCATTATTTGATTATTAGTTGCAAACAAAAAATTCACTGCTCTGTGCTAATATTTCGCTCTTAAATTTACTTTTTTAAAAACTGACTCCTTAGAACCAGAAGTCAGTCTAATAATCTTGATATTTCTTCATGAAATTACAGATTTGAAACTATATAAATCTGCACGATAATAATACCCCAGTCTTCATAACTAAATGTTGGTAACTTATTTGCACTTAAAGCTGACATCCAATAATCAAATGCACTAGCAATTCTTCTACCTATTGTTAATTCCACAAGAATACTTGTACGATTCAAGTTCTTCCATATCACAGAACTTAAATCATATTTACTATAAGTTTTAATGACAATTTCATCACTACTTGGATCTTCAATAATATCTACTACATTAACATTATTGAACCAATAATGTTATCACAGTTATACTTATAGCTGGCAATCTCAACCTTTTGATCACAATTTAATTCAGTTATATTGATAAATAGTCTATTGCTTAAATTAAATGCTGATATTATTGTACCGACTCCAATAATAATAGAACCAATGATAATTCTAATGGCAACAGCTTTGATTTTATTCATCTTATCAAAAATCAATTTTCCTAAAAACTCAGTAAAGGTTGCTGTTACAACTTACCGTTTCAATTGCTGATATTATTAAACTTGAAATTAATGAGGGGATTGTGTCAAACAAATTCCTAACAATATCATCTATACCAAACATATTATTTATTTTCCTTTAGGTGGGCATTTTTGCCTACTTTTCTAATTACAAGTACACACAGGACTGCAGCTAGTACTCCTAAGGCAATTTCTACACCATCATCTGATCCTGTATCTGGTAATGGCGGCACTTCAAGATTAATAATCGCTTCCCCGTTATTTACCATTACTAATTGATTATTTTCAACAATATTCACAATATATTCAGTAGAATCTTTTATATAACCATTTTGAGTTTTTAATTCTTTTACTATATATTGTCCATAAACAAGCTCAACATTAGTAATAGCTTTGCCTTGTGAATCACTAGTTAACATATCAATAGGTTTACCCTCTTGTCTATCAATAATTCCGTTATAATTAATATAATGATATACTGCAAAACTTACTCCTGATAATGGATATGATGGTTTACTTCTATCATTATCAATACCATGTTTCAAAATACCAATTTTTCCCATAATTACTTCATTAATAAGAGCTTCACCATTATTAATTGATACGTAACTATTATTTTCGGTGATACTTACTGGATATATTGTTTCTAATCTTTGATATCCCTCTAATGGCTTTACTTCTTGTACCAAGTAATCACCAATCGATAAATCAATACTAACCCCATTACCTTCAATATCAGTAGTTATAATATCAATAGGTTTACTCTCTTGTCTGTCGATAATTTCGTTAGAATTAATATCATGATATACTGCAAAACTTACTCCTTCTAATGGCAATAAAATATGTGAATTATCTAAACTATAACCTTTTTTAGATAAAATTATTTGCCCTTTAATTGTGTTGTTAATAATTGCTTCGCCATTATTAATAGCTTGAGTATCTGAATTAACTGTAATGGGATATATAGTGTCCGATAAAACATAGTGAGAATCTACACTTAATTCCTTTATTAAATAATTTCCATAATACAACTCACTGCTGACTGCATTACCAAATTCATCAGTAATTAGTGTATCTACAACTTCACTTTCTTCCTCATCTATTAATTGATTATTGTTAGTATCTTTATAAATACCAAATTCTACAGCTGCTAAGTCAATGTAAGTATTAGAGTTATCTAAGGCTTCACCTTGTTTTTTAAGGGTAATTACTCCTTTTTTTGGCTCTACATTAAATATGACATAACTATTAATAGGGTCAGCACCGATAGTTGCCAAATCTTGCCCTGCATCAAAAAATCTTGCATAACCTGCATTAAATGGTGTATGAGTAATTCTACTATCATTCACATTTGATGGTGCTGCATTATGATTGGTAGTACTTACTAATAAATTATTAGAGCCTTCACCATCTTCTAAGCGATAATCACCAATGGTTTTACCAAACATTTCTTTAAACTTCGAATCTAGTACCCCATTAGTATCATTCAGCATTACTTCATATCTATTTGTTTCAAAATTCCATTGCAATGTGGATGTAGATACTTCAATTCTATCAGCGTTTGCGAAACTAGGTATAGTTTCAAAGGTATTCAATTCGTGTTGAATAGTGTCTAAATAAGGTTGTAGATATGTGCTTGATCCACTTAAGTTATATCCGCCTGGCTTAATAGCACTCCAGACATGTAATTGGGTTGCCCATAACCATTCTTGAACTCTACTCTCACTATACTTTTGCATTCCAATACTCATGATTCTTGCTACTTCTCTTTTTATTGCTCTTGATAAATTGTTGAATACACTTTGCCCTTGATTTTGTTCTGTGGCATACCAATTCCAATCTTTCTCTGGCTCTATGCAAAATACGACATTATTATCTACAATAAAATAATCAATATCTCCATAAAAGATATTAGAAAAATTTTCAATTCTCAAACCAGCTGCTTTATAGGCTTGTAGGGAATATCCATTACCTGGTGCATCAACTATTTCTTCCTCAGATTCTATATTTTCTTCAACTAATTCTTCTGTAGATGACTCTTCTTCATCTATAATTACTACTGTTTCTTCCTCAAATGAAACATCATCACTAATTGTTTCTCCTTTTTCAACAATTTCTTCTTGATGATCTTCTACTATAATTTCATTTGATGAGTCAACATCATCTTCAATCGCTAATATACCTATTTGCCCTTTAATTAAAAGGCATAAGCACATTATTGAAAGTAGGCTTATTTTTATTTTTCCTCTTTTCATACCTCCACAGTATCACTGTTGTCAAACTAATTTACTCCCAACAAAAAATTTTGGGAGTAAATTAAGCATATTTAGTATTAAAA
>JBKDZL010000081.1:0-1696 GCA_047971145.1 Erysipelotrichaceae bacterium | reverse complement strand
GTTCATTGGGCTAGATAATTATCGTTACATGTTCGCAGACGAGACCCTTCATAAAGCAATAAAAAATACATTTACTTTTGCTGCAATAGTTGTACCTACTCAAATATTTATTTCGTTAATATTAGCGAATATACTTGAGAAAAAATTGAAGTTTACAAGTCTATTTAGAGTTATATTCTTTTTGCCAATGGTGGCAGCAACAACTAGTGTAATGCTTTTATTTATGTATGTATTTGGTGTGCAAGGACCTTTTAATGACTTCTTAATAAATATAGGAGTTGTTGATTTTCCTATTGACTTTTTTCAAAATACAAAGTATTCAATATATTTTATTGCAATTACATCAATATGGCAATCGATTCCATTTTCAACAATTGTTTTTTTAGCAGCATTTTCTGATGTTGATAAATCATTATATGAAGCAGCAGATTTAGACGGTGCTACAGGTATTAAAAAGTTTGTAAAAATAACTTTACCTGAAATCTTACCAACTGTTATCTTTATCTTTGTTATTAGTGTAGTTGGTTCTTTACAGTTATTTGATCAGTCCTATATTGTTGATGCCCCTGATTATTCGAGTGCATCGATAGCATCCATGATTTATCAATATGCTTTTGACCCAAGTTTTAATTCAATGGGTTACGCTGCGGCTGTGTCTGTAATTTTTGGTTTTGTAATATTGGTAATATCAGTAATAATACGACGTTTTGATAGAAAGGATTAAGATGAGAAAATCGCAAAAAACAGCTTATTACACTATATTAATAGTATTTGCAATAATTTCATTGTATCCAGTAGTTTGGTCGGTGTTTGCATCATTTCATTCTGATCCAAATATTTTAAAAGGTGAAGTGATTTTTACACCATATACATTAAAAAACTATAGTGAAATTCTATTTGATAATCCAATGTTCATTCGTTGGGTATTAAATTCAGTTTTAATTGCAGTTATAGGAACAACAGTAACCGTAACTGCAAATACAATGGTAGGGTATGCATTAGCTAGAATTAAATTTAGATTTAAAGCAGTTGTTATGTTTATGGTTTTATTAGTGATGGTAATGCCAATGCAGGCATTAATGATTCCTAATTACGTGTTAGTTAATAAGCTTGGATTATTAAATACATATTTTGCATTCTGGCTTCCTACTCTTGTAAATGCTATGTACATATTTATGATGTGTCAGTTTTTTAAAAATTTGCCATCAGAAGTTGAGGAAGCAGCATATATTGATGGATTAGGTCGATGGGGCATTCTTTTTAGAGTTGCTGCTCCAATGGCAAAACCAGCAGTAATGACTCAAACAATATTTATATTTATGAGTTATTGGAATATTTTTCAACAAAGCATTTTATACATGCAAGATCGCTCGATGTTTAGTTTACAACACGGATTACAGACTTTCCAAAGTGCAAACACCACAAGTTGGGGAATCGTAATTTCAGGTTCATTGATATCGATGATACCAATATTATTAATATATATATTTGCTAATAAACAGTTCGTTACTGGTATGTCATTTGGTGGTGGAAAATAAAGGAGAAATATGAAACTAAGTGTATTTAACCCAGTACTTGGGGATATGAATTTAGAAAAATCGCTTTCCCTGCTAGCAGCAAAGGGTGTGGAAAGCATGGAGATGGGGTGTGGAGGTTATCCTGGAAAAAATCAAATGGATCCAAAAGTTTTATTAAA
>JBKDZL010000080.1:0-9752 GCA_047971145.1 Erysipelotrichaceae bacterium | reverse complement strand
TTTCAATTAATTCAACCAAATCATTTTCCACAAAGTACTTCAAAACACCAGGAAATAACTTATTAAATTCAGCCCTTGTAACTGTATTATGCTCCTGTAAATAATCTAAAGCTTTCTGTCTTTTATCAGTATTAACATCAGAACATTTTAGTAACTTGACATAGACAATTTTAATTGGCTTAAAGCTGTTGCTTTGTGGTCTTAAGGCTGCGGGAAGTAGAGTTTGTATCACCCTCATTTTAGAACATAAATACTCTTGTTCCATAAAATGAACTAACGCAATCATTTCTTGATCTAAAATAGAAGTATGATCAATTATTTCAATTATTTCCTTCAGTTGAAAGTCGCTAGTTAAATCAGTAGTGCACGATAAAACTAAACCAATAATTATTTGGTTTTTAAATTCTATTTTAACTCGAGTATATGGCAGTAATTCAGCTTTACTTAAATAACTAAAACTCTGAGTTAAAACGCCATATTCTACTAAAACATCAACCTTAAACATCACTCTTAATATGTCTTTTGATAATGACAGAAATAAGTTCAGCTGCCAATTCCGGATCATCATTACAGACTATATAACGATAATGATTAACTAAGTCCATTTCATTTTCTGCTTTCTTTAAGCGTTGTTTGATGATTTTATCAGTTTCAGATTGCCTACCTCTAATTCTTCTTTCTAACTCTTCAAAAGATGGAGGGAAAACAAATATTGATAAAGCATCAGGGCATTTTTCTTGGACTTGTAGTGCTCCTTGCACTTCTATTTCTAATAAAACATTTTTCCCCATATTTCGTAATCTTTCGACTTCTTTCAAAGGCGTTCCATAATAATTGCCTACAAATTCAGCATATTCCAATAATTCCCCAGCGGCAATGGCCTGTTGAAATTGCTCTTTACTAACAAAATAATAGTTGACACCATCAATTTCGCCATTTCTAGGGCTTCGAGAAGTCATAGAAATCGAATAAGCTAAATTTAATTCGTCATCTTTAATGAATTTTTTAATTACAGTACCTTTTCCAACTCCAGATGGTCCGCTAAAGACAATTAATAACCCTTTTTTCATATTATACTACCGCCTTTTTTCGCCAATTACCTCTTTTAAACATTATAATACTAAATAGTGATCCTATCAACCACCCTAAAGGAATTGAGTAAAAAATACCTACATAACCAAAAATACTAGAAAGTAGATATGCCGCAATTACTCTAACACCTAAATTAGACAAAGTACCAATAGTAGAGCTAAACATATCACCTGAACCCCTTAAAACTGAGGTGGTCATCACCATACAACTCATCAAAAAGTAAAAAACACTAACCACTCTTAGATACTCAACACCATAATTATAAACCGCTATTGGTGCTTCACTATTAACAAACATTCCAATTAAAAAATTACCAAAAATAAAAATAATTAATGAAATAAAACAACCAATCGCAACGGCCAGCATTAAGACTTTATAATAACCCTCAATAATTCTATCAAATTTTTTAGCACCAATATTTTGTGCAGTATAGGTCGATAGAGCATTAGATAATGAGAACATCGGCATCATTGCCATCGAATCAATTTTTTGACCCGAAGTGATACCAGCAATTAAATTAACATCTTGGAAACTATTAATTAAACCCTGTACCAACAAAATCGAAAAAGAAATAACTGATTGTTGAATCAAACTAGGAATACCCACTCTAAACATCGTCCTTAATATTTTAAAATCAAAAATTGGCACACTAATTTGATAGTGAGATTTAATTCGACTATACAAGACAACAAAAGAAAGAAAAGCTGAAAACCCCTGAGCAATCAGTGTAGCAATAGCCACACCTGAGACACCCCAATTCAAAACAATTACAAAATATAAATCCAAAACAATATTAATTAGAGAAGCAATAATTAAAAAAATCATAGAAGACTTAGAATCTCCCAAAGAAATAAAAATTGCATTGTTGGCATTATATAGAAAAACAAATACTGCCCCTAAAAAGATATAAGTCAAGTAATCACTAGCATAAGTGGTTAAAGATATTGGCATTTGCATTAAATCTAGCATTACTGGAATATAAAACTGACCCACAACGCTGACAATTAAACCTAAAATTAAAAAAGTTATCAATGTAGTCCAAATTGCTGTGATAGCTTTTTGATCTTCTCTTGCACCTAAAAACTGCGAAATAACTACACTACAACCATTGCCAAAACCAATTCCAATACTAATTATTAAGAACATTATAGAAAAACTAGAACCAACAGCTGCTAGTGCTTCAGAGCTAACAAATTGTCCTACAACCACTGAATCCGCAACATTATAAATCTGTTGAAAAATGCTAGCTACTAACATTGGAAGAGCAAAACTTATCAGAACGGAAATTGGTTTTCCTACAGTTAAATCTTTTTTCATAAAACAAATTATATCACAATATCATATTAGAATAATGAATTTTGATAATAAATTTCCCACTTAAGATAGCATTAATTTGTTATAATTAGTTTATGAAAAATAATTTTAAATATTCTAATACTAACAAAAGATACCACACTCTAAGTTATTACTTTAAGAATAAATATAATAGTAAAGTCGCTAAGATATGTTTAGATGCTGGCTACAGTTGTCCTAATAGAGATGGCAGTAAAAATAGCACTGGCTGTTTGTTTTGTCCCTCTGATCAGCTGGCAGGATTTAAACAACCCCAAGATTTAAAGGAACAAATTAAACAACAAAAACAAATCATTCAAAAAAAATGGCCAGATTGTAAATATCAATTATTTTTTCAAAGTTATTCTAACACTTATAGTGATTATTTCACTAACATCAACAATTATGAAATTTATAAAAAAATTGATAATGTAGTTTCATTGGCAATCGCCACCAGGGTGGACTGCCTAGATCAGGATACACTAGATTATCTAAATAACTTAAGTAAAACCATCGATGTCTATCTAGAATTAGGCTTACAAACTGCTAATGACACTAATAGACAAGCCTTAAACTGTGAATATACTACTCAGGATTTTATTGATTGTCTAAACAGAATCAAGCAAACTAACTGTCAGGTAACTGTCCATATTATTAACGGCCTTCCTAATGAGAGTAAAGATCAAATGATTGAAACTGCAAAATTTTTAAACGAATTAAATATCCATGCCATTAAGATACATATGCTCCATATTGACAAAACGACTCCCCTAGCCAAGATTTATTTAGAAAAACCTTTTCCTATTTTAAGCGAAGATGAATACACTGATATTGTGATTGAACAACTAAGGCATTTGAGAGCAGAAATAGTAATTAGCAGGCTCACTGGAGATGGCGTTAAAGATCAGCTAATAGCACCACAATGGAGCTTAAATAAAACTCAGGTATTAAATACTATAGATAAAAAAATGCAAGAAAGAAATGTTTATCAAGGAGACTTATGCGAGACTATAATCTCTTAAATAATACAAATTTAGTTCATACTCTAATTTTAGACTTACCAAAACAACCAAAAATTGTGGTTGATATGACTTGCGGTAATGGTCATGATACTCTATTTTTAGCAAAAAATTACTTGAAAGTCTATGCTTTTGATATTCAACCATCCGCAATCGCTAAAACACTTGATAAAGTCAAAAGTTTTTCTAATGTCAAAGTTATTTTAACTGACCACTATGACTTTGATAAATATCTGAAAAATGCTGACTTATTTCTTTTTAACTTAGGTTGGCTGCCAGGAGGCAACAAAGCAATCGAAACTAATGCTCATAATTCCATTAAGACAATCAACAAGTGTTTAAAACATTTAAACCCTAAAGGAAATATTGTTATTACCTCTTATAATGGTAATGCAAATCAGATTGCCGAGAGTGAGGCTATTTATCAATTAGTAACTAATAAAGAGAATATACTATGCCAACGAGTTTCCTTACTTAATCAAAAAAATGCACCAATTACTTGGATAATAGGTTTAAAAGAATGATATAATTAAAAAGTTATGAAAAGTTTAAAATTCAAAATTTTTAGTATATTAATAATTACAATGGCAATTCTAGCTTTAGATATTTTAGTGATTGAACCTAATAGCTTAAATATCAGATATCAAAGTATTAGCTCTAATACTATTACTGAAGAGTTCAACAATTATACAATCATGTTTTTTTCAGATTTAAATTTTGGTGATTATACAGATGAAGCAAGAGTGCAAAAAATAGTTAATCGTATCAATGAGATTAAACCTAACACAATTGTTTTTTTAGGTGATTTATATAACTATACTAAAAGCAATACTAATATCACTCTAGAAATACAAGAAAGACTAACCAATATCTTAAAAGAAATTGATGTAAAATATGGCAAATTTGCAGTTTTAGGTAACTATGATGTTAGTGATAATATTGATGTTGCTAATCCCGCTTTAACCACACTTACTAATGCCGGCTTCGAAGTTTTAAATAATAATAAAGTTAATTTGTATCACAATAATAACAACTATATAACTCTAACTGGTTTAAGCTCTTTTTTTAGTAAAGATTATCAAATACTAAACCTAGATCCTGTAATTGATGAAAATCATTTTAATATTGTAGTTGCCCACGAGCCTGATATTTTTACTAGTTTAATCAGTAATAATATAAATTTATTTGTTGGTGCTCACTCTCTTGGTGGCCAAATCAATCTACCTTTTTATGGACCTTTATTTTTACCAGAGGGTGCAAAAAAATATTATAACGGTCAGTATTATGTCGCTAATACCATTATTGATGTAACAAGTGGGGTCGGCTTAGCCAATTATAAAGCAAGATTTTTAGCCAACAGCGAATTATTAGTTTATCGCTTAATTAAAGAGTAACTACATATCCATTACTTCTTGATAAGCCTTCTTTAATTTTTCACCAATATTGGCAATACTTTTTTCTTCTGCAGTTTTATAGCCTGCATCTCTTGTACTATTTAGACTTTTCTCTAAAACACCTACTATTAAATTTGAAAATTCTGTATTATTATTGCCTTTATAGCAATTAACTTTATCAACTAACCAAGGATCATAAACTCCGATATCTCTAACAATGACTTGCTGGTGTGCTGCTAGAGCTTCTAAGACTACTATACCCTCTGTTTCCTCATTACTAGGAAAGAAAAAACAATCTGCTGCCCGAAAAGCTCCCTCGATCACTGCACCTTTTACATAACCAGGTAAAATTACATTATCAGGAGCATTTTTGATTGCTTCTTGTACATGTCTTGGGATAGTTCTCAGGGGAGTAAAACCAAACCAAATAAAAGTATACTGTGGTAAAGTTTTTGCTACTTCCATAAAATCAGTTATTCCTTTACGCTCAAAATATAAACCGACAGAAATTATTACTTTTTTATTCGCACTTAAACCGAAGTAAGTCTTAAAGGCCTTAACTTTTTCTTCATCATATTCAAATCTTTTTAAATTAATACCATTACTCACATCATAAATAGGCTTATCAATACCATAACCCTCTAATAGACTCTTAGAATAAGGAGTTGGTGTTAAAATCATATCAGCTCTTGAATATAATTTGGTGATATACTGTTTCATAACGGGTGCTACTTGATTAGAGAACATAAATGAATTTCTCATGTCCTCCTCAGTAGTATGAGCATGATATATTACTTTGCGCTCTAAACTTCTAGCATTAGCAATAATCGATAGACTTTTAGGTCCAATAGTATTAATGTGTAAAATATCATATTCATCATTGGGATCCGTGGTATATTCTACTCCAGCTAAGCTTAGTGCTTCCTTTTGATGCTGAAAAGCTCTACCAATACCAGATTTTCTAATTAATTTTTCACCTTCAAAATATAAACACACTTTCATAATCACCATTATAACCTAAAAATTAAAAAAGAGCTATCAATTAAATGATAGCTCTTATTATTAAACGAATCTCTGTAATCTATTCCAACGAGTTTCCGCATCACTTGCTGATTTAGCAAATAGTGCTTCAGCATTATCAGGATTAACTTTCGGTAACTGAGAAAATCTATTTTCATTAACTAAGAATTCTTTAAACTTAGTGAAATCAGGATTTTTAAAGTCAATAGATAGCGGCGTTTCATTATCAGGATTAAATCTATACAATGGCCAATAACCACAATCAACTGCAGCTTTTTGAACTTTTTGATGATTCATTAAACCACCCTTAATACCATGATCTTGACATGGTGAGTAAGCAAGAATCAAAGAAGGTCCTTGATAAGCTTCAGCCTCTAAGAAAGCTTTAATTGTTTGCATACGATTAGCACCCATAGAAATAGAGGCAACATACACATGACCATAAGACATAGCAATTTGACCTAAATCTTTTTTAGCTAAAGCCTTACCACCAGCTGCAAACTTAGCGATAGATCCAGCTTGTGAAGATTTAGAAGACTGACCACCAGTATTAGAATATACTTCAGTATCTAACACTAAAATATTTACATCTAAGTTATTAGCAATTACATGATCTAAACCGCCATAACCAATATCGTAAGCCCAACCATCACCACCGACAATCCAAACTGATTTAGAAACTAAATCACGCTTAAACTCAACTAAAGCAGGAATTTTAGCATCAATAATTTCTGAAAGTTTTGGTTCTAACTTTCTCTCAATATCTCTATTTCCTTTATTAGCTAAATAATCTTTAACAACAGCTTGCTCAGAATCTGATAATTCTGCCATTTTTTCATTAAAGACATCAACTATTCTTGCATCTTTATATTCTTGTGCTAATTTCATACCAAAACCATACTCAGCATTATCTTCAAATAAACTATTAGCCCAAGCAACTCCATTACCATCTTTATCAGTAACAAATGGAGTTGATGGAGTTGAACCACCATAAATTGAAGAACAACCAGTCGCATTCGCAATCATCATATCTTTACCAAAGAATTGGGTTGCCAATTTATAATATGGAGTCTCACCACAACCAGCACAAGCACCACTAACTTCAAAGTAAGGCATTTTAAACTGACTTCCTTTGATAGTGTTTGTTGGATAATACTGATCCTTATAACTAATTTCTTTATATAAATAATCAGCTAAAGGCGCTTGATGTAATTGGGTATTTACATCTTTCATAACTAAAGCAGACTCGCCCTTTTTACCAGGACATTCCACTACACACAAACTACAACCAACACAGTTATCAGGAGATACTTGAACACGATAATTTAAAGTTTCAACATCACCTTTACCCATCGGTTTAATAGTTTCAAATTCATTAGGAGCATTCTTAACTTCTTCATCATCAATTAAGAAAGTTCTGATTGTACCATGTGGACAAACAAAGCTACAAATTCCACATTGAATACAATTATCAGGATTCCACTCAGGCACAAAAGTAGCGATAGTTCTTTTTTCTTCATAAGAAACATTATTTGCCATAGAACCATCTAAAACATTATGTTTAGTAAAACAGCTAACTGGTAAATCATAACCATCTAAAGAATTAATAACACTAACTTGATTATCAAAGTAATCATCACCAATAGTTCTTCTTGAGTGATTAACCGTTAAATCAGACCACTCTGCCTTAACAGGTATTTCGATTAAACCATCTTTTCCACTATCAATAGCTTGATAATTCAATTTGACAATTTCTTCACCTTTTTTAGAATAAGACTTCTTAGCCGCAGCTTTCATCAAATCAAGAGCTTTATCATAAGGCATAATTTGCTCATTCAAAGCGAAGAAACTTGACTGTAAAATAGTGTTAGTACGTCTACCCATACCAATATTTTTAGCAATCTCTACTGCATTAATAACATAAAATTTAGCTTTTTTATCTGCCAATTGTTTTTTAACTCTATTTGGCAAATGGTTTTCAATAGCATCAATTGGGAAAGTAGAACTCAATAAGAAAGTACCGCCCTCTTTCAAATTCTTAAGCATATCAAATTTTAATAAATAAGCATCCAAAGAACAAGAAATGAAATCAGCATCTTTAATATAATATGTTGAAGTAATTGGTGTTGGACCAAATCTTAAGTTAGATCTGGTTGCCCCACCAGCTTTTTTAGAATCATAAGCAAAGTATGCTTGTGAGTATAAATCAGTGTTATCACCAATAATTTTGATAGTTGATTTATTTGCTGAAACTGTACCATCAGAACCTAAACCATAGAATAAACATGAAGTATAGTCATTTTCTACTTTAAAGTTCTCATCGCTCTTCAAAGATAAATTAGTTAAATCATCATTAATTGAAATAGTGAAATTATCTTTAATAGCACTAGCAGCTAAATTATCATAAACTGCTTTTATATCACAAGGTTGAGTATCCTTTGATCCTAAACCATAGCGACCACCCACAATACTCTTGATTTTTCCATAACCAGTTAAAGAGCTAAAAACATCCAAAAATAAAGGTTCTCTTGAACCATTTTCTTTAGTTCTATCTAAAACAGCAATTCTCTCCACTGAAGCTGGCAATACTTTAGTCAAATAATTTACTGAGAATGGACGATATAAATGAACCTTAACCATACCAACTTTACGTCCTTCTTTATTTAACTTATCAATTGTTTCTTTAATAGTTTCAGTAACTGAGCCCATTGCAATAATTACTTCAGTTGCATCAGCTGCGCCATAATAAGTAAAAGGAGCATATTCTCTGCCTGTATGCTTACTAACTTTAGCCATATAATCAGCTACAATATCCGCAATGGCATCAAAATGTAAATTTTGAGCTTCTAAGCCTTGGAAATAAATATCATCATTTTCAGCTCCACCTCTAGTAATTGGATTAGTGTGAGGATTTAACATACGAGCACGATAAGCTTCTAAAGCCTCTCTATCAATTAGTGATTCCATAAAATCTTGATCCATTATTTCTACTTTTTGAATTTCATGAGAAGTTCTAAACCCATCGAAGAAATGGATAAAAGGCGCTGATGCCTTAATCGCAGACAAATGTGCAACTCCCGCTAAATCCATACATTCTTGAACAGAATGTGATGCAATCATCGCAATACCTGTTTGTCTTGTTGCATAAATATCTTGATGATCACCAAAGATAGACAATGATCTACTAGCTAATGCACGAGCTGCCACATGAATAACACCTGGCAATAATTCACCACGCATTTTGTAAATATTTGGAATCATTAATAATAATCCTTGAGAAGCTGTAAAAGTTGTTGACAAGGCACCACCTTGTAATGATCCATGAATAGCACCAGCAGCACCAGCCTCTGACTGCATTTCCACTACCTTAACTTTTGAGTCATAAATATTCTTTCTTCCTTGTGTGGCCCAAGCATCAATAAACTCAGCCATATTAGAAGAAGGCGTAATCGGATAAATACCAGCAACCTCAGTAAACATGTATGCTACATGAGAAGTTGCTTGATTTCCATCCATAGATAAAAATGTTTTTTTCATCTTTTCATCTCCTTTATTGTTCAATATATATTATATGCTAATTTACTCACCTTTTCCACCTTAAAAGTAAAAAAATAAATTTTTTCAATTGAAAACAGAGCTTATCTATGTTAATATAATTAAGCACTATTAGGGGTGTAGTTCAATGGTAGAGCAGCGGTCTCCAAAACCGTCTATGCGGGTTCAACTCCTGTCACCCCTGCCATAAACATTTATAGCCTTTATCTAAAGGCTTTTATTTTACCGGTATGCAAATAGTATGCAGATTATGAAATCTGAATAAGTAACAAATTAATTGCACACTATAATATAATATACATTTAATCACAACTCACAAGAAAAGATAGGCTATTTCTAA
>JBKDZL010000079.1:0-47273 GCA_047971145.1 Erysipelotrichaceae bacterium | reverse complement strand
CCATCAGCACCAGCACTCTCAGCAGCTTTCGCAATACTAATAATATCACTAACATTAGGGCTCAATTTTACATATAATGGCTTAGTGACTACCTGCTTAACAGCTTTTACTAAGTCAAATAGAATATCAGAATCAGTGCCAAAACTCATACCACCATCTTTGATATTAGGGCAGGATACATTTAATTCAATAATGCCAACATTTTCAACATTATCTATTTTTTGGCAACATTCGATATATTCCTGTTTAGAAAAACCGGAAATATTGGCAATAATTGGTTTATGATAGATTTTTGCTAAATTTACTAATTCTTCATTGATGACTTTTGTCAAGCCAGGATTTTGTAAGCCGACCGCATTAATCATTCCACTAGGGCACTCTGCAATTCTAGGAGTGGAATTTCCAAACCGACTATTAAGTGTTGTGCCTTTAATACTGATACTGCCTAAAATGTTTAAATCATAAAAATCTTTGTATTCTTGCCCATAGCCAAAAGTGCCACTAGCAGGAATGATCGGATTATCAAGAATTAAGCCACTTAAATTAACGGTTAATCTGTCCATACAATATCCTCCTTTAATAATACCGGACCTTCTAAACAAATTCTTTTATTAGAAGAATTTGTTTTAGTGCTGCAGCCCATACAAGCGCCAAAACCACAACCCATTCTTTCCTCAAAGCTATATTGACCAGATATATTAGTGTGATTATAGAGGGCTCTAAGCATAGCTTTTGGACCACAAGTATATAAATAGTTGTAGTCTAGCTCATTTAAGGGAGTGGTTGCTAGTCCTTTAATACCATAACTTCCATCGATAGTAGTAACTATAACTTCGATTTCTAATGCTTTGAAATTATCAATGTAGAACAAATCACTTTTACTGTTAAAAGCTAAAATAACTTTGGGTTTAATACCTTGTTTTAATAATTGTTTTGCTAAAAGATATAAGGGTGGAATACCAACACCACCACCAACTAATAAAGGCTTACTATCAATTATAGTGTAACCATTGCCAAGTCCAATTAGCACATCCAATTCGCCATCTTTAAGCTCTGCAAGATAAGCTGTTCCTTTACCAACTACTTTATAAATAATTGTTATGGTTTTATTGTCACAATCACAAATAGAAATAGGTCTTCTTAAACTCAAATTAGGTAAAAGAATATTAATAAACTGTCCAGCTTGCATTTTAGGAAGATTCTCAGTAGATGATAATATCATTTCATAAGTATTATGAGATATTTTCTGATTACTAATAATTGCTAGTTGTTTTTTTATTTTTTTACTCATTAATAATTGCCACCTTATCTGTGATTTCTTCTAAAACATTTAATAAGACTTTAACTGTTTCTAAGGAAGTAAAGATAGGAACATTGTTTTCTACAGCTAGCCTTCTAATAAGGTAGCCATCATTGGAATTAGTGGTATTAGTAGGACTTAGGGTATTGATAACATAGGCGACATTTTTCGACCTTAGCAGTTGTACTATTGCTTCACTGTTTTCAGATATTTTTGCTCTAGTTCTAGTTTTAATATTATTATCCTTTAAATATTTTGCCGTGCCAGTAGTCGCTTCGATATTAAAGCCTAATTCATAAAATCTATTAATTAAGGGCAGTGCTCTATCTTTATCATTATCGGCAATGGTAACAAAAACAGTTCCATAGTTTTCAACTCGCATATTACTAGCTTTTAAGGCTTTAAATAAAGCTCTATTTAAACTGTAATCATAACCGATAGCTTCTCCGGTTGACTTCATTTCTGGTGATAAAATTGCATCTAAGCCACTTAATTTAGAAAATGAGAAAGTTGGAGCTTTGACGTAGTATTTTTTCTGATCTTTTAATAAACCACCTTTAAATCCTTGCTCTTTTAAGCTTTGATTTAACATAACTTTAGTAGCAATGTTAGCCATCGCAACATTAGTGACTTTAGAGAGAAAAGGTACTGAGCGAGATGAGCGAGGATTTACCTCAATTATGTAAACATCATCATCACTGACGATAAACTGAATATTAAATAAGCCTTTAATACCTAAAGCCAGAGCTAACTTGGTGGTATAGTCAATAATTTTATTCTTAGTTTCATCACTTAAAGAAAAAGGTGGATAAACTGACATTGAATCACCAGAATGGATTCCTGTTTCTTCTATTAATTCCATAATACCTGGTATTAAAACAATATCACCATCACAAATTGCATCGACTTCAACTTCTTTGCCTCTAAGGTATTTATCGACTAAGACTGGATGTTCTTTATTAAGATTAACTGCAGTGTTTAAATAATTGGTTAACTCTGTGGTATTATTGACAATCTGCATGGCTCTACCACCTAGAACAAATGATGGTCTAACTAAAACTGGAAAGCCAATTTTTTTCGCTACTTTAATACCATCACTAAGGCTTTTAACAGCATGTCCTGCAGGTTTGGGAATATTTAGTTTTGTTAAAATTTTCTCAAAAATATCACGATCTTCGGCTGCTGTAATGGCAGTTGTATTAGTGCCGATAATGGGTACATTTAGTTGTTCTAAACTATCAGCTAAATTTATTGCAGTTTGTCCTCCTAAGCTGACAATAACACCCAGGGGTTTTTCCAAGTTGATTATATTCATAACATCTTCAGTAGTTAAGGGTTCAAAATATAACTTATCACTAGTTGTGTAATCAGTTGAGACAGTTTCTGGATTATTGTTAATAACAATAGCTTCATAACCCAATTCTTTAATAGCCCAAATAGCATGGACAGTGGAATAATCAAATTCTACGCCCTGACCAATTCTAATTGGTCCTGAACCCAAAACTATAATTGATTTTTTCTCGGTAAGTACTACTTCATTTTCACTCTCATAAGTGGAATAAAAATAAGGTATATAAGAAGAAAACTCACTAGCACAAGTATCAATCATTTTATAGACTGGGAAAATTCCGTGTTTGATTCGATATTGATAAACTTCTAACTCAGTTGTTTTTAATAAATTTGCCAGATATTGATCGCTAAAGCCCAGTGCTTTTGCCTCTTGGAAAACAGTTTGATTATCAGCATTATTGGCAAGCTTTTCCTCCATTAAAATAATATTATTTATTTTATCAATAAAGAATAAATCAATGGAAGTTAATTGGCTAATTTTCATCATTGAAGTTTTTCTTCTTAGTAATTCTGCTAGTGCAAAGATTCTATCATCAGTAGGAGTGACAATATAACTTAGCAGCTGTGCAGTAGTGTAATCATTAAACTTACTCAACAAGATATGACTTGTCCCAATCTCTAATGATCTGATCGCTTTCAGTAAGGATTCTTCAAAAGTTCTACCAATGCTCATGACCTCGCCAGTGGCTTTCATTTGAGTTGATAAAGTATTATTAGCTGAGGCAAATTTATCGAAAGGAAAACGGGCAATTTTGGTAACTATGTAATCTAGTGCGGGCTCAAAGCTGGCAGGAGTATTAGCAATTTGTATCTCATCTAAATGCATGCCAATTGCAATTTTGGCACTAACTCTAGCAATAGGATAACCACTAGCTTTTGAAGCTAGTGCTGATGATCTGGATACCCTTGGATTAACTTCAATTACATAATATTGGAAAGAATAAGGATCAATGGCAAATTGGACATTACAACCACCCTCTATTTTTAAAGTTCTAATAATTTTTAAAGCTGAGTTTCTTAACATTTGATATTCTTTGTTGGTTAGAGTTTGTGAGGGACAGCAGACAATTGAATCACCAGTATGAATGCCAACTGGATCGAAATTTTCCATATTACAAATACTAATTGCTGTGTCATTTGCATCTCGTATTACTTCATATTCAATTTCTTTGTATCCTTTGATTGATTTTTCAACTAAAACTTGAGATACAGGTGATAAAGATAGCGCACTCTCTGCTAGAGCTTGTGCTTCTTGTTGGTTATGGGCGAAGCCACCACCTGATCCCCCTAGGGTAAAGGCTGGTCTTAAAATAACCGGATAGCCAATTTCTTGGGCTTTCATTGAAACTTCTTCGATAGTATTTGCAATTGCGGATGGTAAAACCGGTTCATTAATACTTATACACAATTGTTTAAATAAATCTCGATCTTCGGCTTTTTCAATTGAAGTAAAGCTTGTTCCTAAAACTTCTACCTGACATTCTGCTAAGACGCCTTTTTTGGCTAGTTGGACAACTAAATTTAAGCCGGTTTGTCCACCTAATGAGGGGACAATCGCATCAGGTCTTTCTTTTCTAATAATTTTGGCAACATATTCTAGTGTTAAAGGCTCCATATATATTTTATCGGCGATATTAGGATCAGTCATAATAGTTGCCGGATTAGAGTTAACTAAAACTACCTCATATCCTTCCTCTTTTAAGGATAAGCAAGCTTGGGTACCAGCATAGTCAAATTCGGCTGCTTGACCAATAATAATTGGACCGCTACCAATAATCATTATTTTATGTAGATCTTTTCTTTTAGGCATGGTTTGCTCCTTTCAAATAACTAATAAACTTATCAAATAAATAAGTGCTGTCCTCAGGACCAGGGGCACTCTCAGGGTGATATTGAATTGAGAAAAGTTTATCTTTAACACTTTCAAGACCCTCACAACTATCATTTAATAAATTAATGTGAGTAATACTTAAATGAGAACACTTTAAACTATCGCTATCAACAGCATAAGAGTGATTTTGTGAAGTTATTTCAATTTTATTATTTAGTAAGTTTTTAACCGGATGATTAGCACCTCGATGACCAAATTTCATTTTAAAGGTATTAGCTCCATTAGCTAGTGCGATTATTTGATGACCTAAGCAAATACCGAAAATTGGCAGCTTTCCTTGTAGTTTTTTGATAGTTTCTATTACCTCAGTTTGTTGTTGGGGATCACCAGGTCCATTGGAGACAAACAAGCCATCAGGACTCAGTTTAATGATTTCCTCAGCGGTAGTGTTGTAAGGAACTATTGTGACATTACAAGCTCGATTATTTAAATGTTTGATAATATTCAATTTAATACCACAATCAATAGCCACAACATGAAATTTAGCATTAGCAGTTCTGGCATACCAACGCTTAGTACAAGATACCTCTTTAACCAAGTTGCTATTATCAGTAGGTTGATTTAGCAATTCTAAACACTTTTCAATAGGAGTATCAATATTTGCAATCATTACTTTTTGAGTGCCCTCATCTCTAATAATTCTAGTTATAGCCCTAGTATCAACACCATAAATACCTACCACATCAAAATCTTCTAATAGTTCACTAAGTGTTTTAGTGTAACGGAAATTGGATGGTTTGTCGTTGTACTCTTTGACAATCATGCCTTTAAGGTGACAAACTTTAGCTTCATAATCTTCATCAGTGATGCCATAATTGCCAATTAAGGGATATGTCATCATGACAATTTGACCATTATAAGAGCAGTCTGAAACTATTTCTTGATAACCTACCATTGAGGTGTTAAAAACTATTTCGGCGATAACTTCACTATCAGCGCCAAAACTGTAACCATGAAATTCTCTACCATTACTTAATACTAACTTTTTGTTATAACTCATAAGTTTTCCTCCTTTAATACTAACTCACCATTAACTATTACTTTTATAACCTTGCCGTCTACTTTGGTATTTAGAAAAGGCGTATTTTTACTCAAGGAGACGATGTTGTCAACAGTTATTATTTGGCTTTGTTTTAAATCTATAATACTCAGATCAGCAATATCACCATTATTCAATAAGTTGTGTGGGTAATTAAAAATTTTGGCCGGCTGAATACTCATCAAATCTATTAATTTTTCTAAAGTAATAATATTGCTTTTAACAAAATGAGTATACATTAAGGAAAAAGCATGTTGTAAACCAATGATGCCAAAACTTGATTTGATTAAGCCTTGATTTTTTTCTTTTAGACTATGAGGGGCATGATCAGTTGCCAAAATATCGATAGTCCCATCTTGAAGAGCTTTTATAAGTGCCTTTTTATCTTCATTACTTCTTAAAGGGGGATTCATTTTGTAGTTACCATCATCATTTTTAATGTCATTTTCACAAAGAATCAGGTGATGAGGAGTAACTTCACAGCTGATGTTGGCCTTAAGCTTTTTATATTCTTTAATGATTTCGACGCTCTCTTTAGTAGAGATGTGACAGATATGAGTGTGACAACCTGTTTCTAGAGCTAATTGTGCTGCGATTTTTACCGCTTGATATTCACTCTTACTATTAATGCCAGCTAGCTTATTATCTTTTGCATAGGTGCCTTGATGTATTACACCATTATTTACTTCAGTTATATCCTCACAGTGTAGTACTAATGGTTTATTTAGTTTCTTAGCACTTAGCATGGCTTGTTTTAATACTGTTGGATTTTGAATGCCGACACCATCATCAGAAAAACCTGCAACGAAGTTGGACATTTTATCTAATTCAGCTAGTTCTCTTCCTTGAAGATTTTTAGTAATAGCACCATATGGCACTACTTTAATATAAGCATCCTTTTCTATAATAGCTAATTGTTGATTGAGCTTTTCTATAGTATCTGGTATTGGATTTAAATTAGCCATAGCATGAATAGTAGTAAAGCCACCTAATAAAGCTGCCTTACTACCAGTTTTTATTGTTTCTTTATAAGAAAAACCAGGCTCTCTTAGATGGGTATGAACATCAATGAAACCTGGCACGATAATTAAATTGGAGCAATCAATAACATTAGAATAATTATGATAATCATAAAAGACTTTGTCCTTAAAGATAAAAATATCTTGTTGTACAAATTGATTATTGATAAAGACTTTCCCATTTTTTAATAACATTATTTTCCCTCCAAGGCTCTGGCAATTAGTGCCATTCTAATATATACGCCATTTTCAATTTGTTTAAAAATTCTACTTTGTTGGCACTCAACAACTTCATCGGCAATTTCCACATTCCGATTAAAAGGTGCAGGGTGTAATATAATAGCGTCTTTTTTCATGGTTTTTACTCTCTTCAGTGTTAAACCGTATTGTTGGTGATATTGTTGTGTGCTGATTGTAGTTTTTAATTGATGTCTTTCATGTTGTACTCTTAGTAGCATTATTACATCACAAGTTTTAATTGCTGTATCAAAATTTAGATAGTTGTATTTTTCCTCTTTAAATTCTGTGGGGCCACTAATAAATACCTCCATATCTAATCTTTGCATAATCTCAATGTTGGTGTGGGCGACTCTTGAGTGTTTAATATCACCGACAATTACTACTTTTAAACCGGCAAAATAACCAAATTCTTGATAAATTGTTAATAAGTCTAATAAACTCTGAGTAGGATGGTTTCCCGTACCATCTCCTCCATTAATAATAGGTACATTAATGTTAGTTAATTGTTTATAGTATTCTTTATCAGGGTGTCGAATAATCAGAGCCGATACTCCTAAACTTTCAAAGGTCTTAACGGTATCATAAAAAGATTCACCTTTTAATAAAGATGAACTTTCAGGAGAAAAGTTAAGAACTTGACAACCTAAGCGATGAGCTGCCATTTGGAAAGAATAAGAGGTTCTAGTACTGGGCTCAAAAAAAAGGTTACCAATAACTTTGTTATGATAACCTTTAAAACTATTATTATGAAATGACTCAGCAGAGATAAGGATATCCCTGATTTCTTGTATCGATAAACTGTGCAAATTAAATAAATTATTCATTTTTACCTCAAGCTTTCAACTTATTATACACTAAATTTATTTAATGTATAGTAGAAATTTTGATAATTCAATTTAAATAGAATAATTATGTTATTTAAATGGTATAATAACTAAAGTAATTATGAAATTAATTGTAGGTTTAGGTAATCCGGAGAAAAAATATTTAGAAACTTTCCATAATATGGGATTTTTAGTATTGGATGAGATTGCGACAGAGTTAAATATCACTTTTAACAAAACTAAATTTAATGCTCTTTACTATAAAGGTAAATATCAAGGATCTGATATTATTATTGCCAAGCCTTTAACTTATATGAATAATTCTGGGCAAGCTATAAGTGCACTAATGAATTATTATAATATTGAATTACAAGATCTTTTGGTTATTTATGATGATTTAGATTTGCCCTGTGGCAAAATCAGATTAAGAGTTAAAGGTCATGATGGTGGCCACAATGGTCTTAAAAGTATCAATACTCACTTAGGCAGTATTGAGTATAAAAGAATTAGAATTGGTATTGATCGGCATCAATATATTAGTATTGTGGACTATGTTTTAAGTAAACCAACCCAAGAGCAAACTGCTGATTTACAGCCAGCTTTAAAAAATGCTGCTCAAGCAGCAATTGCATTTATTAGTGAAGATTTTAATAAGGTCATGAATAAGTATAATGTCAGTCAATAATTTATTAGAACTACTTGGTGAGAGTAGTTTAGTAAGGGCCTTTAATAATAATAAAACTATTGCCAATATTAGTGTTAACCAAGAAGCTTATATTATCGCAAGTGCTTTTTATCTTCAGCCAAGGGTAATATTAGTAATTAAAAATAATTTATATACTGCTCAACAATTGTATCAAAAACTCCATCCATTAATTAGTGATTGCTATTTATATGGTTGTGAAGACTCACTGAGAGTAGAAGCGATTGCCTCCTCACCTGAGCTCAAAGCACAGCGCATGGAGAGTGTGGTAAATATCCTGAACCAAAAACCTAAGATTATTGTTTCACACATTGGTGCTATAGCTCGTTATTTACCTAAAAAGGAAATTTTTCAAAAACAAGTTATTAACTTAAGGGTAAATCAAGAGCTTAGCTACCAAGGTTTTAAAGAAAAGTTATTTGAGTTAGGCTATACCCTTGTGCCCACAGTTGATCAGCCTTTAGTTTATAGTAATAGAGGTTCAATCATTGATTTTTGGCCTGCTAATAGCGATAATCCCATTAGATTAGAGTTTTTTGGTGATGCAATTGATAGTATTAGATACTTTGATGCTTTTGAGCAGACCACAATCAACTCAATAGAACAGGTTAGTTTGTTTCCAGCTAGTGATAATATTTTTACTAATGTAGATATTGGCATTTTAAAAGAAGAAGTAGAGAAAACATTAGCCTTAGAAAAAGAAAAATTGACAAGCGAAGATTATAAAATACTACAAACAAGAATTTATGAGGACCTTGAATTAATAGAAAATCACTCTTTGGCTAATCATTTATATCGCTATCGCTGTTTTTTAAGTAATTATAGTATTTTGGAATATTTTGAAGAGGTAGACATTGTTGTCTCGGACTATGAAGCTCTTAAGCTTTCATATACTAATATGGTTGGCGATACTGTAAATTATCTACAAGAATTGTATTTACATCGTTCTTTCTTTTTAAAGCTAACTCATCATTTTGATTTGCAACGATTATTAACTAATTTTTATGAAATTAAACCTTTTTATGACTTAAAAAATAATATTGATAATGATTTAAGTGACTTAGTAGTAAATAATGAAGCATTTAAAGCCCAGCTAATTAGTGCAACTCAGAATTCGGATAATTTATTATTTGTTGTTAATCAGCGAAAAATTCATGAGTTGATTGAGAGTTTAGTTAATTTGCAGAAAGAATATGTGATGGTCAGCGAAACTGATGCGCTTAATAAACCTCTAATGATTATGGTAGCGGACCTTGCTCAAGGCCTTGATGTTAAATTTGCTAATCTAAAAGTTTATTCTAACCATGAGTTATTTAAAACTAGAATTCAGAGCTCAAAATTTGAAAAGCGCTTTAGCAATGCCAAACTTATTGGTGATTTTACTGAGTTAAAGCTTAAAGATTACATTGTCCATTACCAACATGGTATTGGCCAATATTTAGGTATTGTAACAAAAAAAATCGAAGGTATTCACAAAGATTATCTTAAAGTAATTTATGCCAATGATGCTACCTTATATGTTCCCATAGAACAATTCAAATTAATTAGAAAATTTGTTTCTAGTGAGGGTGCTCGACCTAAATTATCAAAATTAGGTAGTGGTGATTGGCAAAAAACAAAAGATAGAATTAGTGCTAATGTTGAGCAGATTGCAGAAAAGCTACTTGAATTATATGCCAATAGGTCAAAAGATATTGGTTTTGTCTTTAGTGCTGATAGTCCTTTACAAAAACAATTTGAGGATGACTTTATTTATGAGTTGACTTATGATCAAAATACTGCAATCAGCGAAATTAAGGCTGATATGATGAATAAGAAACCAATGGATCGTTTATTGTGTGGCGATGTTGGTTTTGGTAAAACTGAAGTTGCTATTAGGGCGGCTTTTAAAGCTGTGCTTGATCAAAAACAAGTTGCATATTTATGTCCCACCACAATTTTAAGTATGCAACATTTTCAAACTTTCAAAGACAGATTTGAAAATTATCCAGTAAGAATTGAAATCTTAAATAGATTTACAACGGCTAAGGAGCAAAAACGTATCACTCAAAAACTAAAAAATGGCAATGTTGATATCTTAATTGGCACTCATAGAATTTTATCTAATGATGTCAAGTATCATGATTTAGGCTTTTTAATTATTGATGAGGAACAGCGCTTTGGTGTTGAACATAAAGAAAAAATCAAAGAATTAAAAACTGGAATTGATGTTTTATCATTATCTGCAACACCAATACCAAGAACATTACAAATGTCTTTAATTGGTATTAGAGCTTTATCACAATTGAATACTCCACCTCAAAATCGCTTATCCGTACAAACTTATGTTATTGAGAAGAGTATAGAGATAGTAATCGAAGTGATTCAAAGAGAACTAGCTCGTCAAGGGCAAATTTTCTATTTACACAATCGAATCGAAGATATCTTTGTGGTTGCTAATAAACTACAAGAAAAATTACCAGAAGTCCGCTTTGGGATCGCTCATGGAAAAATGGATAAAGATACCATTGAAGATACTATGTTGAAGTTTACTAATGATGAGTATGATGTTTTGATTTGTACTACGATTATTGAAACCGGTATTGATATCCCTAATGCTAATACGATAATTATTGATAATGCTAATAATTTTGGTTTAGCACAATTATATCAAATTAAAGGTAGAGTAGGAAGATCATCATCTTTAGGTTATGCCTATTTAATGTATGAGCCTCAAAAGCAATTAACAGAAAATGCTACTAAAAGATTAAAGGCTATTAAAGAGTTTGCTCAATTGGGCAGTGGTTATAAAATTGCTATCAGAGACTTAACAATTAGAGGAGCAGGAGATTTATTAGGACCTAATCAGTCAGGTTTTATTAATACAGTGGGAATAGACTTATATTTAGAATTATTAAAAGATGCGATTGCTATTAAAAAATCAGAGACAAAAGTCGAAGAAAAAAAAGCAGATGTGATAAAGGTTAATAAAGTAGATGGTTATATTCCTCTTAATTTTACAGATTATGATATTGAGAAAATCAACCTGTATAAAGAAATAGAAAAAGCTAACAAACTCTCTGAATTAGCGGTATTAATTAAAAAAACAAAAGATTTATATGGCATGTTGCCTCAAGAAATAAATTTGTTGTTTTATAAGAAAAAAATGGAAATTTTAGTTAATAATAGTCGAGTGGAAAGCTTTAAACAGAAGGTCAAAGCTGTAGAAATAACCTTTAGTAAGGAGTATAGTCAAAATATTGATGGTATTAAATTATTCACAACAGTGGGTGAAATATCTAAAGATATTAATTTGAAATTTATTAATGAGAGAGTTATTATTAATATACCTAATAATATTGATTGGCTAGAAGCTTCGATACTAGTTTTAGAAAGGATGTAGTCATGCGTTTAGATAAATTTTTGAAAACTGCGCAATTAATTAAGCGTAGAAGCATTTCTAATGAATTGGCAAAAGCTCAGCGAGTTTTGGTTAATGAAAGAGTAGTAAAGCCATCATATACTGTATGTGTTGATGATATTATCACTCTTAAATTTGGCAATAGAGATTTAATTATTAAAGTTTTAGATGATAACCCTAAACAAGGAAAAAATCAAGATATTTCCTATACCGTAATAGATACTATTTTTAGAAAAACAGATATTTAAATTCTTATGAATCATGTAAAGACATAATAAATGTCTTTTTTTGTTTACTAAATATTTGATAATTATTACTTAATTATCAGAGTTGTTTCCAGATATGCAAATATTACCGTTTACTTTGACAAAATTTAGGAAACCATTGTAAAATTAACTCTGAAAAATAATTATTTAAAAGGAGATAGTATGAATATTAAAGAATTTATTAACAAAATTTTAACAGGAATGAGTGTTGGTATTGTTGTGGCTTTGATTCCTGGAGCATTATTGGGAGAAATTGCCAAAGCACTAGATTGGGGATTGGTGCTTAACTTGACAACAATTTCTACTCGTTTATTATCAGTAGTAATGGGTTTAACAATTGCGATGCAATTCAAATTATCACCTATTCAATCTGCTACTTTAGCGATAACTACTGCGATTGGCTCAGGTGCTTTTAGTTTTGTGGATGGTACTTTAGCTTTAGTGGGAATTGGTGATGTAATAAATGCTGGCTTAACTGCTGCTTTTGCAGTCTTTTTGTTACAGTTAATTGGTGATAAGCTAAAAGCCTATACCATTTTATTAGTGCCAGTTTTTGTGGTAGTAGTGGTGGGTGCAATTGGCTTGTTTACTCTGCCTTATGTGGTTAAAGTAACTAGTGCCATTGGTTCTATGGTGGCAACATTTGCGAATTTTACGCCGATTGTGGCGGGTATTTTAATTGCGATTACTTTTTCTTTGATGATAGTATCTCCGCTTTCTACAGCGGGTGTGGCAATTGCGATTTCTTTGAGTGGTATTCCCTCAGGTGCTGCCAATTTAGGTATTTGTGCAGCAGGTTTTGGCCTATGTGTAGCTGGTTTTTCTAGTAATGGTTTTGGGACTAGTATTGCCCATTTCTTAGGATCACCTAAGATGCAAATGGCTAATTTTATTAGAAAACCAATAATGATGTTACCGATTATTTCTAATGCTGCTATTTGTGGTGCCTTAGCTGGAATTTTTGCAATTCAGGGCACCCCAGCCAGTGCTGGTTTTGGTATTAGTGGTTTAATTGGACCTTTAAATCATTTGAATATTGTGGGTTATAGTTTTTTGAATATTGCTATTACGGTATTAATATTTGTAGTAGTACCAATTGTTTTAGCTTTGCTTACTACTTACATCTTTGATAAAAAGTTAAATATTGTTAAGCCTGAAGACTACGAAATTAATTTTAAATAAAGGGGGAAATATGAAGATTATTGCTTATGCCGTTAGGGCTGATGAAGAGGCAGCTTTTTCTAGATTTGCCTCAGAATTAAATTTGGAAGTTACTACAGTAGCTAAATCATTATCAGCTAAGAATGTTGACTTAGCTAAAGGTTATGATGGGGTTTGTTTTTTAGGTAATTGTAACATAGATGCTGAGGTTTTAGGAGCACTAAAAATAATGGGCATAAAATATTTGGCATCTCGCAGTGCTGGTTATAATAATGTGGATTTAATTAGTGCTGCTGCTAATAATATTCGCTTTTCAAATGCGACTTATTCTCCTAATTGTGTTTCAGATTTTGCGATAATGTTAATATTAATGTCAATTCGTAAGGTTAAAACTATGCTTAAAAGAAATGAAGCACATGATTTCTCTTTGGCCGGACTTCAAGGTAAGGAGATGCATAATTTAACTTTTGGTATTATTGGTACAGGTAGAATTGGAGCTCAAACCGCTAGAAGTTTAAGTGGTTTTGGTGGAAAAATATTGGCTTATGATTTATATCCTAATAAAGAACTAAATACTATACTTAATTATGTTGATTTAGATACATTATTCAAGCAAGCTGATGTTATTACTTTGCATGCACCATTGACCTCTGATACTAAATATCTTATTAATTCTGAAAGTTTAGCTAAGTGTAAGGAGGGTGTCGTTATAGTTAATTGTGCACGAGCTGAATTGATTGATTCTCAAGCTTTGATTACAGCGATAGATTCAGGACATGTTGGTGCGGCTGCACTTGATGTTTTTGCCCATGAAGTTGGGATAGTACATCATGATTTGCGAATGCAACTGGTAAATAACCATGATTTGGCGATCCTCCAACATCATAAAAACGTGATTATTACTCCCCACTCAGCATTTTATACTGATCAAGCAGTTTCGGATATGGTGGAAGTAGCTCTTAAATCACTTAAGGCCTTCTTTGATACTAATGAGAGCCCTTGGGAAATTAAAAATTAAATTATTTAGAGAATTGCTTTGAGTAGCAATTCTTTTTTATAACAGGAAGTCCAAAAAATAAATCTATAAAGGATATTAAAATAAAACCACAAGCTTACTCATCTAAGGGGAAATTAGTAATAAAATGGCTAAAAAATAAGTAGCTAATTTTGAGCTATTAATTATTAAGATAATAAGCTAAGCTATAAGCTTCACTTAAACATAGTGTTAAATTATAACCCCCTGTAAAACCATGAACATCAATGACCTCACCAATAAAATATAAATTTTTAATTTTTCTGCTTTCAAAAGTTTTGGGATTTATCTCTTTTAAATCAATACCACCATCAGTAATAAACCCTACACTTGATCCTCTTACATCATTAATGGTAAAACTTAATCTATTATCAATTAAATACTTTTTTAATTTTTTAGGAATATTAGGACAATTACTAGTATCAATAGTGAAGAGTACTGATTGTTTTTTATTTAAAGCCTTTCTAGCGTAGTAGGAAGCTCTTAGTGCTAGAGGACCAGAAAGACCAAAGTGAGTAATCAATAAGTCGTGAGTATCTTCAAATACCGTTTTATTATTGATACTTATTGTGCTGTAGGCATCTTTTATACTAATACCTTGGAGTAATTTTGATCGAATTAGGCTATCGTTGCTGACTAGGGGAGCTTCAACAATATTTAATTCTGTTACTTTTATTCTAAATTTTTTAGCTAAATCAAAACCGAATCCAGTAGTGTTAAATTGTTTATAGCTGATACCTCCAGTCGCAATAACTAAGTGATCACAACTATAATTCTCATCAATAATAAATAACTCATTTTGTTTTTTTACATTTTGGACTTGGTAGTTGAGAAGAGTTTTTACTTTATTTTTTTCTAAAAGATTTAGAAAAGTTTTGATAATGCTTAGATAACTAGAATCTTGGGGGAAAACTCGTCCATGATCTTCTTCTTTTAATAAGACTTTTTCCTTATTGAAAAAATCAATTATTTCTGGTGGACCAAATTTTGTTAAACATGAATATAAAAACTTCTGATTTTTGGGAATATTTAACAGAAAGTCATTGATATTTTTATTGTTAGTAATGTTGCATCTACCACCACCACTCACTTTTAGTTTACCACCAATTTCTGCATTCGCATCAATTAATAAGATACTTTTGTTTTTAATGTTGCTGGCTGCCATTAGACCACTGGGTCCTGCTCCGACAATAATTACTTGATAATGTTTCACATTTATATTATAACAGCATTTATTCTCTATAAAAACTAACTTGTAGTATCATGCTAAAGTATCGAGTTTAACATTTACTAATTTGTGAACTATGATATACTTAATAAGTAAGACAGAGGGGACTTTATGAGAAAATCAGAGATGAGAATTCAAGCAAAAAATGCGGCCAAAATAAGTATACAAGAAAATTTTTCTAAGTATTTACTAGGGATTATCATTTATAGTGGATTGTTATTTTTATTTAATTTAGTGAGAAAGAATTATTTTACAGTTAGTGAAGCTTTAAATGTATTAGAAGGGTTACCTCTTGTATTTAGTGTAAACTCTGTATTGGGAAATATCCTAGAACTTATTTCTAATGCCGTTATTGCTCCAGTGTTAAGTTATGGTGTTTATAAAACCTTTAGACGTATTCAAGAGCATAAAGAAGTTCAGGGTTATGCTTGTTTATTTGATGCTTTTAAAGATAATTTTAAAAATATAATTTGGGTTAATTTTATTATTAATTTATTAATATATGGTTTGAATATTTTGATAATGCTTATTGGCTTATTTGTGTTTCTACCTATTATTTTTAATGGAGATTATGTATCGACTATTCTACCGTTTGTGTTTTTTGTTTTAATTGTCATTATGGTTGTTGTATCTGTATTCATTATGATTCGTTTTGTTTTTGCTAATTTGATTTTGGTGGACAATGCTAATGAGTCTTTAAAATCAGTATTTGCTAAGAGTAAGGAATTAACCAAAAACAGTTTTGGTGACATAATTATCTTTCATTTTTCATTTTTTGGTTGGGTAATTCTCGTTGGTTTTCTTAAAGTTTTTTGTTTAATGATTCCGGTCATTGGTGGAGTTTTATTTGCTCTGCTTAGTGCAATTTTAACTATTTATCAAATGGCTTCATTAATTAATCTCTATGATTTATATAAAGGTGATAAAGTAGAAATAGTTAGCGAAAAAGTGGAAACAGTTTTATTAGATAACTAAAAAATAAGTAGTGGAGGCTAGTCCGCTACTTTTTATTTGGTTTGTAAAACTCTAAATTGTCTAAAGCTTATAGTTGTTTTGTGTTAAAATAATTGCATAGTGAGGAGATAGAGATGAACAATAGTATTAAAACATTAAAGTTTTTAGGTGTAGATGCCATTGAAAAGGCTAATAGTGGACACCCAGGAATTGTTTTGGGGGCTGCACCAATGATGTATGCTTTATATAGTGAAGTATTAAAACATAATCCTAGTGATCCTGAGTGGTTTGATCGTGATCGCTTTATTATGGCGGCAGGTCATGGTAGTGCGCTATTATACTCAGCACTGCATTTGTCAGGCTATCCTGTATCATTAGAAGATTTAAAACAATTTAGGCAGCTTAACTCTTTAACACCAGGGCATCCTGAGTATCGTCATACCAAGGGAATTGATGCGACTAGTGGTCCATTAGGACAAGGTATTGCGATGGCTGTTGGTATGGCTATTAGTGAGAGTTTTTTAAGCGCTAAATTAAATAGTGAAAAAGAAATTATTAATCATTATACTTATGCTTTATGTGGTGATGGTGATTTACAAGAGGGGGTTACTCAAGAGGCAATGTCTTTAGCGGGTCATTTAGCTTTAGGCAAGCTTATTGTTTTATATGATTCTAATGATATTCAATTAGATGGTCCGGTGTCTTTATGTAATACTGAGAGAATAAAAGAGAAATATGAGGCGATGAATTGGCAACATCTTTTTGTCAGTGATGGTAGTGATTATCATAAGATAATTGAAGCGATTAACACTGCTAAAAAAAGCAGTAAGCCAACTATAATTGAAGTAAAAACAATTATTGGAGCTGATTCTACTAAAGCAGGACAGAGTGCCTCTCATGGCTCACCATTAGCTCAAGAAGCTGTTGATAAGTTAAGAAAAGATCTAGATTATCACTATCAGCCCTTTGAAGTAGCAAGTGAAGTCTATCAAGATTTTAAAACTAAAAATCAAATTCAATTAGCTAAGTACCAAAAATGGCAAGAGCTAGTTAAGACTCTAAGTTTAGAGGATCAACAACTTTTAAATAAATTGCAAAGTAATGAATTAGTAGGTGATATTACTGATTTAAATACTTTCGATTTAGAAGAGTCTGTCGCAACTAGAGTAACTGGTGGTAAAGTATTAAATCAATTATCTAGCAAACTATTTAACTTAATGGGTGGCTCAGCTGATTTAACTTGTTCTACTAAAGTTATGGGTGTTGATGGTGATTATGGTCCTAATAATTTATTGGGAAGAAATATTAATTTTGGTGTTAGAGAGCATGCGATGGGGGCTATTATTAATGGTATGAGCCTTCATGGTGGAATCAAAGCTTTTAGTGGTGCTTTCTTTGTCTTTAGTGATTATATGAAGCCGGCTATTAGAATGGCAGCTTTAATGAATATCCCTTCAATCTTTGTTTTTACTCATGATTCACTGGCAGTAGGTGAGGATGGTCCAACTCATCAGCCAATAGAGCAGTTAACAGGTTTAAGAGCTATCCCGAATTTAAATGTAATAAGACCAGCTGGTGCTAATGAAACTTTAGCTGCTTGGCAGCTAGCACTAACAAGTCAAGGACCAACGGTTATTGTTTTAACTAGACAAAATGTTGAAAATATTAGTTCATATGATTTAGAAATTTTCAAAAGAGGAGCCTATATTGCCTCTAAAGAAAAAAATAAGCTAGATGGTATTTTAATTGCTGCAGGTAGTGAGGTTTCCTTAGCAGTGGCAGCCCAAAAAGCTTTAGCTCAAGAAAATATTGATGTCCGAGTAATTTCAATGCCATCAAGTTTTTTATTTGATCAACAAAGTATAGAATATCAAGAAAGTATTTTACCTAAAGCTATCACAAATCGACTAGCTATTGAAATGGGAAGTAGTTTATCATGGTATAAATACTCAAATAAGGTCATGGGTATCGATAGCTTTGGTACAAGTGCCCCATATGCTGATGCCCTTAAGCAATATCATTTTGAAGTAAATGATGTGGTTATAAATTTTAAAAAATAAGAATTATTGATTATAGTTAAGCTGCATAATCTGCAGCTTTTTATAAAAAAAGAAAGTCTACTTGACTTTCTTTTAAACTTTTGTTTAGTAATTATTTAAAGTTTTTAATTAAATAGTTGAAAGCAGAGAGGGCAGCGGTTGCGCCTGAGCCCATACCAATAATTATTTGTTTAAATTGACTATTAGTACAATCACCCGCAGCATATAAACCTTCTATATTAGTGGCATTTTCTTGATCAGTAATAATTTGACCTTGCGGATCTCTATCAACAATACCATCTAACCACATAGTATTTGGCACTAAGCCTATTTGCACAAAGACTCCACTTAACTCAACATGGGTTTTTTGGTCAGAATCTCTGTCAGTAAAAGTTATGCCATTGACTTTGTTGCCATCACCAGTTATTTCTAAAGTTGCGGAGTTGGTATAAACAGTAACATTATCTAAACTTTTTAGTTTTTCTTGGAGTACTGAATCAGCTTTTAGCTCTGGCAAATATTCAATTACACTAACATGATTAACTACACCTGCCAAATCAATAGCTGCCTCAATACCAGAGTTGCCACCACCAATAACCGCAACATCTTTGCCTTTAAATAAAGGACCATCGCAATGAGGGCAATAAGCTACTCCTTTAGTTTGGTATTCACTCTCACCAGGACAGCCAATATTACGCCATTTGGCACCAGTTGCGATAATAACTGTTTTACTAGTTAAAGTAGCATTATTGTCTAGCTTGATGCTAAATAGTTTATCTTTGCTGATATTAGTAACTCTCAGACCACTCATCATATCAATATCATAATCTTTAAGATGAGCTTCCATATTATCAGCGAGAGTTGGACCTGTAATATTTAATATTGAAGTGATATTCTCTATTCCTAGGGTATCTCTGACTTGGCCACCAAATCTCTCGGCAACAATACCAGTTTTTAAGCCTTTTCTTGCTGTGTAAATAGCTGAGGTAGCTCCGGCTGGACCACCACCAATAACCAAGACATCAAAAGTGTCTTTACTATTAAATTCTTCTGAATTTTTAGTTGATCCTAGTTGTTTGAGGATTTCCTCAACGCTCATCCGTCCACTAGAAAACATTTCACCATTTAAATAAACAGTTGGAACTGCCATAATATCTTTATGGGCTACTTCCTCAGGATATAAGCCACCATCAATCATAGTATGAGTTATATTAGGATTGATTACTGCCATTAAATTTAAGGCTTGAACTACATCAGGACAATTATGACAACTTAAGCTAATATATGATTCAAAATTGTAATGACCTGGTAAATCAGCAATTTGTCTGATAATATCATCACTAACTTTTAAAGCTCTACCACTAACTTGTAGTAGGGCTAAAACTAAAGAGTTAAATTCATGTCCTAAGGGGACACCGGCAAATATTATTCTAGCTAAACTACCCTGGCTACTAACACTAAAACAATTTTCTCTAGATAAATTAGCTGTTTCTTTAGTTATTTTGTTTGACATTTGGACTAGTTGATCAACTAATTCATGCATATCACTATTATCACCACTAACAGTAATAATAATAGGATTTTCTAACAATTCTAAATATTGAGCTAATTGTTGTTTAATATTAGCATCTAGTAACATTTTATATCTTTCCTACTAAATCTAAGCTTGGCTTAAGAGTTTCTGATCCTTCTTTCCATTTAGCTGGGCAAACTTCTTTTGGATTTTTTCTAACATACTGAGCAGCTTTAATTTTATTAACTAAAACATTAGCATCTCTTCCAATATTACCTGCATTAATTTCTACTGATTGGATAATTCCATCAGGATCAATGATAAAAGTACCTCTATCTGCTAACCCATCTGCTTCAATTAGAACATCAAAGTTAGTTGATAATACATGCGATGGATCACCAATCATAGTATAAGTTAAAGTTTTAATCGCATCAGAGTGATCATGCCAAGCCTTATGAGTAAAGTGAGTATCGGTTGATACTGAGAATACTTGTACTCCTAATTTTTCAAATTCTGCCATGTTATTTTGTAAATCTTGTAATTCTGTTGGACATACAAAAGTAAAATCTGCTGGATAAAAGCAAACTATACTCCAATGATTTTTAAAATTTTCTTCACTTACTTGTAAAAACTCACCATTTTTAAAGGCATCTGCTCTAAAAGGCAATACTTCTTTTCCTACTAATGACATATTTATTCCTCCTATTGTCTAGTATGTGTTGACTAACACAATTCAATTTTAACATTTATAAAATATTTGGCAATTGATGTGACTAGAAAAGATTAGCTTAAATTTTACTGTGATTAAAGTTGACAATCAGAAATAGTATTTTTGGGTATTACATCTTTAATGTAGTATAATTGTTTTTGGAGGAATTTTTATGAAAAAAATTTTAAAATTAGTTTTAGTTATGATGTTTTTGTTAAGTTTAGTTGGCTGTGGTGGTACAACTGTTAAGGAATTAGATTATCAAAAAATCCAAAGTGATATATCACTGATTGTCAATGAAGAGGGTAATCCTATTTTTGGTGCTATGGAGTATAGCAGTGAGCCTAGTGATATTGAAGGATTAAGCTCAGATTTAGTAGAGGATATGCTTTTTGCTAGGCCTTTAATGAATATTTCATCTAGTATGTATTTAATTGTTAAGCCAGTAGCAGGGCAAGAGGCAGATGTTAAATTGGCAATTGAAGACTATCTTGAAGCATATGCTGAAAATTGGTCAACTTATTTACCTGATCAATATGATTTAGTTATGAATCATTTATTAACTGAAGTTGAGGGACAAATTGTTTTAGTTATCTCAAGTGATAATGATGCAGTTTTAGAAGTAATTAAAAATAGTGTAGTAGATTAGTATGGTTTTTAGCTCACTACCTTTCTTATTTGTTTTTCTACCGCTAACTTTAATAATATATTATTTAGTTGCTGAAAAATATAAGAATATTATTTTATTGATTGCGAGTTTAATATTTTATAGTTGGGGTGAGCCAATCTATATTGTTTTAATGATTTTTTCAGCTGTAGTTGATTATAATCATGGTCGCTTAATGGAAAAATACCCTTTAAAAAAGAAGTGGTTTTTAATTTCATCACTGGTGGTAAATTTAGGTTTATTGATTATTTTTAAATATAGTGGTTTTATTTTGGCTAATATTAATGAGGTATTTAACACCTCATTTAATATTGCCACTTTAGCTCTGCCCATTGGTATTAGCTTTTATACTTTCCAAACAATGTCTTATAGCATTGATGTTTATCGTGGAACTATTAAAGCTGAAAAGAGTCTTTTGAACTTTTTGACTTATGTTTCAATGTTTCCTCAATTAATTGCCGGACCGATAGTGCGCTATCATGATATTTCCAGTGAGCTACAAAATCGTAGTATTAAGAGCTCTGATTATAGCGAGGGCATTCTAAGATTTACTAGAGGTTTAGCTAAGAAAGTGCTGATTGCCAATCAAATGGGATTATTATTTGATAGTGTACTGGCCATCAGTAATCCTAGTATTGTTAGTAGTTGGCTGGGAATAATTGCTTTTGCTTTACAAATATATTTTGATTTTAGCGGATATAGTGATATGGCTATTGGTATTGGTAGAATGTTAGGTTTCCATTATTTAGAGAACTTTAATTTTCCTTATATCGCTAGAAGTGTTACTGATTTTTGGCATCGTTGGCATATCTCCTTATCTAACTTTTTTAAAGATTATCTTTATATTCCCTTGGGTGGTAATCGAGTAAGTAAACATCGTCATATTATTAATATTATGATTGTGTGGGGTTTGACCGGTTTATGGCATGGAGCTCAATGGAATTTTATATTTTGGGGTTTATATTTTGGGGTTATTTTGATTATAGAAAAATATTATCTTAAGGAGCACTTAAAAAATTCTCCAGTTTTTGTTCAACATTTTTATACGCTATTTATCGTTTTAATAAGCTGGGCGCTTTTTGCCTTAGATTTAAGTCAGCTACCTAGTTATTTATCGGCAATGTTTGGCTTTAGTGGCAATGGTTTTATCAGTAATGAAACTTTATATCTTTTGAAGAATTTTGGTTTGTTAATAGTGATTGCGGGTATTTGTTCTTTAGATTTAAATAAATTAATAGAAAGGTATCGGGATAAAGTGTTTTATCAAAACTTAAGTATGTTGGCTTATGTTTTAATGATAGTTTTAGTTACTGCTTATTTAGTGGACTCTAGTTATAATCCCTTTTTATATTTTAGGTTTTAATGATGAGGCGTAAAATTATTGCTTATTTTATTAGTGCTTTTGTAATATTGATGATGATAGCTTTATTAGTTTTGCCTAAGAAAGATTTTAGTGCAGAAGAAAATCGCTACTTACAAGATTTCCCTACTTTTACAATAGATAATTTATTTCAAGGTAGCTTTACTAGTAAATTAGAAAAGTATGTAGCCGATCATTTCCCTTTTAGACTTAAGTATTTAATGCTTAAAACTTATAATGAAATTTTAATAGGAAAAAGTGAAAATAATGGTGTTTATTTGGCTGATGATAATTATTTAATTGAAAAATTTGATAATTTTAATAATCAAAGATTAAAGCATTTAAAAGAATTGTTTAATAATTTCTTTGATAAGTATAATTACATTGATTTTACCACGATGATTATTCCCAATAGTATTGCGATCAATCAAGAACTTTTACCACCATTCGCAACCTATTCTGATCAGAATTTCTTGTTAGAATATTTTTATCATGAGCTAAATAGTACTAATATCAATATGATAGAATTCTTGAGTGAAGCTAATAAGGAAAATGCAATGTATTATCGTTTAGATCATCACTGGACTAGTGATGCAGCAATGATAGCTTATCAAGAGTATTTAAATGTTAAAGGGATAAGTAATGAAACTCAGTATCATAAAACTTTAGTAAGTGATGATTTTGTTGGTAGTATGTCAAGTAGGGCTAATGTTTATTTTTACCCTAGTGATCAGATATATCGATGGGATTATTCAGGAGAATTTAGAATAACTTATAATAATGATAAAACTGTTACTAGTTTTTATGAAGATAGCTATTTAAAACTCAAAGATAAATACTCTTATTTTTTGAATGCTAATCAGCCTTTGGTGAGTATTGATAACTTAAATAATGATAGTGGTGATAATTTGTTGATTATCAAAGATTCTTATGCCAATTGTTTTATTCCTTTAATTGCTAATGATTATGACAAGGTGGTAGTTGTTGATTTGCGCTATTACAATTTAGATTTAAAAAACCTCATCATTGATCAGCAAATTACTGAGGGACTTATTATGTATAATCTGAGTGGCTTGTTAAGTGATTTGAGTATTAATAATTTAGAATAATAGTATTCATAGTTGTGGTATAATATTGACAATGTTTAAAAATCAGAAACCCTCATTCAATCGTGATGAAGCTCTCAATAAAAAAACATCTTTCAAACTAACTAATAAGACAATTATTGTACTGTTGAGTGTAGCGTTAGTAATCAGTATTATAATTTTTAGTTTTTTTTATTCTCGTCTTAATCAAAAACATCAAGAATTAAGTGAAAAGTTTAGGGATTTAGAAACTGAATTTATTGATTTAGTGGAGAATAATATTATTATTCCTTCTGATGATTTTATGAGTAGTACTAATGAATATCAAACGGTTATAGAATTTGCCCAAAATTATTTTTCAGATAAATTTGTTTATCGAGGGTATGGTGGTATAAAATTTGTTGATTTAATTGAAGGTTTAAGCTTAAATAAATATAATGATGCTGATAAAATGCGAAATATTGATGGAAGGTTGTATTATCGTGATCAAAGTCAAAACTTTACTAGCTCTTTAGGGATAGATGTTTCTCATCATCAAAAAGAAATTGATTGGCAGATTGTTAAAGAGGATGGTATTGATTGGGCAATGATTCGCTTAGGATATCGAGGTTATATGAGTGGTGAGATTCATTTGGATGAGCAATATCTCAATAATATTATGGCTGTAAATGAGCATAACTTAGCTAGTGGTGTTTATTTCTATAGCGCTGCCACTTCAACTTTAGAAGCAATTGAGGAAGCAGAGTTTGTCTTGGATAATATTGAGGAGTATGAAATTAATTTACCTGTTGCCTTTGATATGGAAGATATTGGTGGTGAGCAGAGTCGCACGCACGCACTCAGTGTTGAAGAAAAAACTGAAATTACCAAGGCTTTCTGTGACACTATTATTGAAAATGGTTATAAATGTCTAGTTTATGGTAATTCTAAGTGGTTAATGGAAAGATTGAATTTTGAAGAAATTGCTGAGTATGGTATTTGGCATGCACAATATAGTTATTATAATTTTCCTTATGAATTATTAATGTATCAGTATACTTCATCAGCTAGTGTAGCTGGAGTTGCTGGTAATGTCGATTTAAATGTTGGCTTTTTTAATTTAGATGAAGATGGCGAAATGATTTATGATTAAATATTCTGGACTAAGTAGAGATGAAGTTGCTCAAAGAATTAAAGATAATCGGGTTAATAAGGTAAAAGATAATCTTGGAAAGTCTTATCAACAAATTTTAATTGATAACACTTTTACTTTATTTAATCTATTTAATATTGCCATTTTTGTTGCTTTAATTTTAGTTGGTTCTTATTACAATGCTTTATTTATCGGTGTTATTTTGTCTAATTGGATTATCGGAGTCTTTCAAGAAATTAGATCGAAGCGGGAGTTAGAAAAACTATCACTATTAAATGAAGTTAATGTTATTGCTATTAGAGATAATACTGAAATCACAATTAGCACAGATGATATTGTAATAGATGATATTTTAATTATTAAAGCTGGACAACAAATCCCAAGTGATGGGATTTTATTAAATAATGATATTGAAATAAATGAATCTTTACTAACTGGTGAGCCTGATAACTTAATTAAGCAGGAAAATGACGAACTATTATCAGGGTCTTTTGTCGTTAGTGGTGAAGCAGTAATAAAAATAATTAGAGTTGGTTATGATAATTATGCAACTAAGTTGACCATGGCTGCTAAAAAACATAAAAAGTTGGAAACTAAATTACTTGTTGCCCTTAGGTCAATTGTTAAAATAGCTACTTTATTGATAATACCAGTAGCAATCTTGACTTTTTATTCGGAGTTTTATGTTTTAGAGGGAAGTTTAAATGAAGCGATTACTAAAACTTCAGCTGCAATGTTGGGCATGATGCCTCAGGGTATTATTCTTTTGACAAGTGTTGCTTTAGCTGTTGGTATTTATCGCTTAGCTAAACAACAAACTTTAACCCAAGAATTGTTTGCAATTGAAATGTTGGCTCGAGTGGATATGGTTTGCTTAGATAAAACAGGTACCATTACTGAGGGTAGTATGGAAGTTGTGGACTATATTAATTTTACTGAGACTGATTTAAAAATTTTACTGCCGAAATATTTAGCTTTATCCAGTGATAATAATATTACTTCCGCCGCTCTTAGGGAGTACTTTAATAATGAAGAAGTGATGGGCAAAGAGTTGCTAAAGTTTAATTCTACTCGTAAGTATGCAAGTGTATATATTGAGGGCTTTGGTAGTGTTTTTATGGGTGCATTTGAAATGTTAAAAGATGACTCTATTAATATTAATGACTATTTAACTGATGATTATCGCTTGATTTATGTAGCATATAGTTTGGACCTTACCACGGATACTACTGATTTGAAACCTCTGGGTTTTATTAAAATTAAGGATAAAATCCGTAAGAATGCTAAAGAGATTTTAGAGTACTTTGCTCAGCAAAGTGTGGCGGTAAAAATAATATCTGGTGATAACCCTAAAACCGTATCTTTGATCGCAAAAAAAGCAGGTTTAACTAATTATCAAAGTTATATTGATGTTTCATCTTATCAGACTAAAGAAGCTTTAGCTTCTATTGTTAATCAATATGATATTTTTGGTAGAGTAACACCTGAGGCCAAGCTCTGGCTGATTCAATTATTAAAAGAAAAACATACAGTCGCAATGACTGGTGATGGTATTAATGATGTATTAGCTCTAAAAGAATCTGATTGTTCTATTTCAATCAAGTCGGGTAGTGATGTAGCTAAACAAATATCTCAATTTGTTTTATTAAATGATGATTTCAAAAGTATCCCTACTATTATTAATGAGGGACGAAGAGTTGTAAATCAGGTTACAATGGTTGCCTCACTATATTTTGTTAAAACTATTTTTTCTTTTCTACTATCGATTGGAGCTATTGTCTTTGGTTTTCCTTATCCTTTTGTTCCTTTGCATTTGACTCTAATTGGTTTTTTTGCTCAAGGAATTCCTTCTTTTTTGTTTGTCTTAGAGCCTAATCATAATGTTGTAGAGGGAAATTTTGTCAAAAAAGTTTTTAGCTCATCACTACCTACAGCTCTACTGATAACAGCTGCCTTGTGGGGTATGAATATCTTCTTAAGTGGAAGCTTTAGTGAGAGTGCTTTAAGTAGTATGGGAGTGCTCGCAACAGGCTGTATTTGGATAAATCAACAGCTCGCTTTGGAGCGTAAGATGAAAAATTGGCACTATGTTGTTTGGTCAGTCTTGCTAGTGTCCTTTATTGCCAGCTGTCTTTTAATTAATAATTTGATAAATCTAACAGCACTATCATTTAGTGCCATAATCACAGTAGTAATTATTGTCATAGTTGCCTTAGTATTACAGTTGTCAATGCGAAAATTAACCAGAGGTCTAATATGAGTGAGTTAATTTTTGCCTTAGAGTTAGTAGTGCCAATTGTTTTAATAATCAGTTTGGGTTATTTATTAAAGAAATTAAAATTAATTAATGATAATTTTTTAGCAGTGGGTAACAAACTGGTCTTTAAAGTTTTTTTACCAGTATTATTATTTTATAATACGTATAATTCTGACTTAAGTGAAGATATTAATTTTTGGTTTTTTATTTATGTGATGTTAGTTATTCTAACTTTATTATTCATTGGTGTTATTATTTTTAGTAAATTAGTTAAAGAAAAAACGAAAATTGGTCCTTTAGTACAATTTATGTTTAGAATTAATTATTCAGTAGTGGGGTATCCAATTATTTTAGGTTTAACAGCAGATTCAAATTCAGCAGTTATTGCGATGGCAACTATTATTATTGTCAGTTTAAATAATATCTTTTCAGTTATTGTTTTGAGTTACTATGGTGATGGTAAGTGTGATGTCAAATCTGTTATAAAAAATATTGTAACTAATCCTTTAATCATTGCCTTAGTTCTAGGTTTTTTAGCTGCCTCAATAGAATTACAAATACCTATTATTGTACTAAAAAGTTTAAATAACATCAAAATCATGGCTTCACCGTTTGCATTGATAATATTAGGCGGTGGTTTTAGTTTTAGATCTGCTAAAAATAATATGCCAATAATTAATATAGCCTTAATACTAAAGTTTTTAGTCTTACCAGCTATTGGTTTAACCATTTCCATACTGTTAGGATTTAGAGATGTACAATTGGCAATCTTGTTAGTTATTTTTTGTGCACCTACGGCAGTAAGCTCTTTTGTGATGGCGCAAGGTTTTAAAAATGATGGTGAATTAGCAGGGCAGCTAGTAGTTTTTTCAACTTTGGCAACTGGATTTTCTCTGGTAATATTTATTTCTATTTTAAAGATGATGTCATACTTATAAGCTATTAAAAAAAAGCTAATAGTATTAATTAACTTTTCTCTTTCAGATAACATTAGTCATTATCAATATTTATGTGTTTTGTTTTTTTTAGTAGGAGCCTTTCAAATAAAACAAGCCACAATATTACTGATTGCAAAACCTATTTATAATAATTGAAATAGTATTTCAAAAAGCGTATAATATTTTTTATATAGAAAAGAGGGTATCATGGAAAAAGAATATGGAAAAATTGACTTAAGTATGGTCGCTGATTTCACTGATGCACATGCTCCATCAGGGGCTGAGCGTAATGCATCTAGGGTTATGAAAAAGTATTTAGATGGTTATGTTGATGAAATTATGTATGATAATTTAGGTTCTATTATTGGTCTTAAAAAAGGTAGCGGTAATGGTCCTAAGTTGATGATTATGGGACATATTGATGAAATAGGTTTTGTAATTACTAAGATAGAGGACAATGGATTTTTAAGATTTGCGCCACTTGGAGGTTGGTGGGGTCATGTTTTACCCGCAAAGCGTTTAGTAATTAATACTAGAGATGGCAAAGAAATAATTGGTATGGTGGGTAATATGGCACCTCATGGTTTAAAGCCTGAAGTCAGAAATAAAGTGCAATCTTTAGATGAAATGTTTATTGACTTAGGTGTTAATAATAAAGAAGAGGTTGCAGAAATTGGAGTAAGAGTTGGAGATTTTATTACTCCGGATACTAAGTTTGAAGTTATGAATAATCCGAACTTTTTAATGGCGAAAGCTTGGGATGATCGAGTTGGGGCTCTGATTGCTACTGAGGTGGTAAGAAAATTACAAGGACAGAAACATGAGTGTGATGTTTATGCTGTGGGATCTGTTCAAGAGGAAGTGGGCTTAAGAGGGGCTAAAACAGCTACTCATTTAGTTAATCCTGATGTCGCTTTTGCGATTGATGTTACCATTGGGGATGATACTCCTGGTGCAAAAAATAATACTAAATTAGGGGTAGGTGTGACCTTAGGTCTTAAAGATAGCTCAGTATTATCACATAGAGGTTTATTTAACTGTGTTAGTGATTTATGTGAGGAAATGAAAATTGCTACTCAAGTAGATACTTTGGTTGCCGGTGGTACTGACTCAGGTGAAATTCATAAGGCTTATAATGGGGTGGTTAATATGACTCTTTCAATACCAACTAGATATATTCACTCACATCGTGGAGTATTACATAGAAAAGATTATGTAGATACTGTTAATCTTCTAGTAGAGTTTGCCAAAAGGTTAGATAATAAACTATATCAAGAATTACAAATTGCAAATCGTTAAACAGTGCATCTCTTACTAGATAAGAGATGCTTTTTTTAAATATTATCATTAAATTATCTTTTATTATTAATAAGATAAGATAATAAACTATTTTAGAAATCAAAACTAATTATTCTAAGATAAAAGTGCTTGCAAGTGCTTACATAATTTAGTAAAATAATAATATAGATACAACCAAGTACATCAAGTGAGGTGTTAATTATGCGAGAAAGGGTAAAATTTAATGGCTTACAGAAAATTGTAGGTGTACTATGGGCTATCACTAATATCAAATAAAATCGCATTCTTGTGCGATTTTTTGTTATCAAAGGAGGACAAAATTATGAGCGATAACAAAAAAGACTTTCTACTAATGGCAAGTAGAGGAAACTTAGACAAAATTAAAGAGTATTTAGCCAATGGTGTTGATGTTAATTATTCTATAGATGGTAGAACAGCTCTAATGAAGGCAAGCAAAAGAGGATTTGATGAAATTGTTGATTTATTGTTGCTTAAGAATGCTGATGTTAATTCGGTTGATGATAAGGGTAAAACTGCACTCATGGGAGCTGCCAAGAATGGTCACTTAGAAATCGCAAAAAAATTGATAGATAAGGGTGCAAAAGTAGATGCTGCTGACCATAATGGCAGAACTGCTTTAATGAGAGCTAGTTTAATCGGCTATGATTTAATGGTTGAGTTGTTACTAAAAAAAGGTGCTGATGTAAATCATCAAGATGATAATGGTCGTAGTGCCTTGACTGAGGCTACCTTGGCTGTCAATAAAGATATTATCAATACTTTAGTTATTGCCAAAGCTAATATTAATTTAAGAGACACTAGAGGTTGTACCGCTCTAATGAAAGCGGCGTATAGTGGCTATACAGAATTAGTTGAGTTTTTATTAGAAAATGGTGCCGATAAAGAATTAGAAGATAATGAAGGAAATAAGGCTATTCACTATGTTAGAACTGAGTGTCTAACAGAGTTAAAACCTTTACTGAAGTAGGTGTAACATGAAAGATTATTTAGCAAAAAACATTAGAAATGTTGTAGTTTTAGGTCATAGTGAAGCTGGGAAAAGTACAGTTCTTGAAGCTATGTTATTAGAAACTAAAGTAATAGATAGAATGGGTGTGGCTAGTGAGGGCAGTAGTATTATTGATAGCGACCCTGATGAAGTTAGAAAAGGAATGAGTGTTTATACATCTATTGTTCCGGTTGAGTGGAAGGGCACTAAAATAAATTTCTTAGATACCCCTGGTTATTTAGATTTTATTGCGGAGAGTAAAGCTGCGGTTGCGGTGGCTGATAATGGTTTAATAGTTGTTGATGGTAAAGATCCTCTTAGTGCTGGAGTATTTAATGCCATTAAAGAGTTAAAAAAGAGAAATTTACCAACCATATTCTTCATTAATAAAATCGATGAGGAGACAGTATCTTTTGAAAAGGTGGTTAGTGAGCTCAGAAGTAATTTTGGTAATATGGCAATACCTTTTGAATATCCGATTATTGAGAATAAAAAGGTTATTGGTTCTGTCAATATTTTAAGAAAAAAGGCTTGGTATTATGATGATAGTAAAGAAGCAAAGGCAGTTCCTGAGCAATTAGTAAGTATTATTGATGATTATTATGAGCAAATTAAAGAGGCAATTGCTGGAACTGATGATGAGCTAATGGAACTTTATTTTGCTGGTGAAAGTTTTGATGATGATTTACTGGCTAAAGGATTAAAATTAGGTGTTAGAAGTGGAGATATTATCCCTATTTATTGTGGTAGTGCGCTTAATGGAACTGGTATTATTAGATTATTGGATTTAATTAGTGAATATTTCCCTAACTATCAAGAGCATAATACTATTAATGCCAAAGATAAAGACAATAATACTATCGTGCTAAAAACTAATGAGCAAGAAACTTTAAGTGCTTTTGTTTTTAAGACCATTGTAGATCCTTTTGTTGGTAAAATTAGTCTGTTGAAAGTGCGTAGTGGAATCTTGACTACTGATGCTCACTTGTATAATGCTAATAAACAAGAGAGTGAAAAAATAAATCAGATTTATACTTTGCAAGGTAAAAACCAGTTGGCAGTGGGTAAATTATTTACTGGTGATATTGGGGCAGTAGTTAAATTGCAGCATACTGATACTAATGATACCCTGTGTTGTCGTGAAAAAATTGTTAAGTATGATCCAATAGTTTTTCCTAATCCGATGTTAGTTATGGCCTTGGTGCCAAAAACTAAAAATGATGAAGACAAGCTTAGTAGTGCTCTGCACAAATTAGAAGAAGAGGATATGGCATGTCGCATTGAAAATAATAAAGAAACTCATCAGATGCTAATTTATACAATTGGTGATCAGCACTTAGATGTTTTGGTTAATAAATTAAAAAATAAGTATAAGGTAGAAGTAGATTTAAATGAGACTAAAATTGCCTATCGAGAAACAATTAGAGCAAAAGCAACCGGTGAGGGCAGACACAAGAAACAATCAGGAGGTGCTGGTCAGTTTGGTCATGTCTTTATTGATTTTGAGCCTTGTGATTCTGAGGAAATGATTTTTGAAGAAAAAATCTTTGGAGGAGCAGTGCCAAGACAGTTCTTTGGTGCAGTTGAGGTAGGCTTAAGAGAGTGTATGAGTGAGGGTTTGTTAGCTGGCTGTAGAGTCATTGGAGTTAAGGCTACTTTAGTGGATGGTAAGTATCATGATGTTGATTCAAAAGAAATAGCTTTTAAATCGGCTGCCCATTTAGCTTTTAAAGATGGTTATCTTAAAGCTAAGCCTGTTTTATTAGAGCCGATTGTTAAGGTAGAGGTAATTTGTCCTGATGAGTATACTGGTACCATTATTGGTGATTTTAATAAGCGTCGTGGTATTATTTTGGGCATGGACTTACTAGCGAATGAACAGTATATTACAGCTGAAGTACCACAATCAGAAATGTTAAAGTATCCAAGTGAGCTAAGATCTATGTCACAAGGTAAGGCAACATATACGCAAATCTTTGAAAGATATGATCCTGTGCCTCAGCAATTAGCAGATAAGATTATTGCACAAAACAAAAAATAATAAGAAAAAAGGAATGATTAATTTCATTCCTTTTACTTATTCGTGAGCTAAGAAAGATTTAAGTCGCTGATCGGTAGGGTGGTTAAATATTTCATCAGGACTACCAACTTGGGCAATTACACCCTTATCCATAAAAACAACTCTATTCGCAACTTCTTTGGCAAATTTCATTTCATGGGTTACCACTAACATGGTTAAACCATCTTCTGCCAACTGCTTCATAATGTTGAGAACTTCTTTTACCATTTCAGGATCTAAAGCACTAGTGGGCTCATCAAATAATAGCATTTTAGGGTCCATACACAAACTTCGTGCAATTGCGACTCTTTGTTTTTGTCCACCTGATAATTTAGCCGCAGGAGCATTAATGAAATCTTTTAGTCCTACTTTTTCTAAATAGTGGATTGCTTTTGTAGCGGCCTCTTCTTTACTTCTTTTTAAAATTTTAATTTGTGCTATCATACAATTATCAATGACAGATAAGTGTTCAAATAAATTAAATTGTTGAAATACCATACCAACTTTAGAGCGATACTGATTAACATCTAGCTTATCATCTAAAATAGATTGATCATCAACAATGATTTTACCAGCATCTGGCCATTCTAATAAATTAATACAACGTAAAAGGGTTGACTTACCACTGCCTGAGGAACCAATTAAGCAAACTACTTCGCTTTTATTCATATGAAAGTTAATATCTTTTAAAACTTCTAAGTCACCAAAGTGTTTTCTCAAATTGCTTATTTCTAAAAAGTGATTCATCTTAGTCTTCTCCTTTTAAGGTTAGAGCATCAGGGGTTGTTTGACTGCCAGTAAAATTACTGGTGGTATTAGATAGACGCTTTTCAATGAATCTTAAAATTCTAGTAACAGTAAATGTTAGTGTGAAGTAGATACAAGCAGCAATAAAGAAAGCTTCCATGTATTTGTAATTTGTCCCAGCAACTGATGATGTTTGAAAATAAAGCTCTGTAACAGATATAACAGTTAGGACACTAGAATCTTTAATATTCACTACAAATTCATTACCAATAGCTGGAAAGGCATTGCGTAGAGCTTGAGGTAAAATAATATTAAACATAGCTTGTTTAGTGCTAAAGCCTAGCGCACTAGCGGCCTCGGATTGACCTTTAGGAACTGATTGTATTCCTGCTCTAATGATTTCTGACATATAGGCACCAGTATTAATCGTAACAATAAAAATACCCGCAATCAAAGCACTCCAACCAATCAAAGGTCTTAAACCATAATAAATAAACATGGCCTGTACCATCATTGGTGTTCCTCGAAATATTTCTACATAGCAAGAAGAAAGAAATATCGAAAATCTTTTCACTAATTTAATTATAAAGCTATCTTTGGGATGTACTTTAGTAGCACGAATTGCCCCAACAACTAAACCAATTACTAAACCTAAACAAGTACCAGTTAAGGCAATTAATAGGGTGTTTTGAATTCCTGCGATAAACAGGGGAATATTATTAGTAAATAAATAAACTACCCATTCAAAGAATCCATTAGTTTCAGGCATTGCTGTGGCAATGATCAATTGTTTAATAACTGTACTGATCATCATTACTTTTACTCCGGCTGATTAGCCAAGGCAAATTGCATTAGCTCAGTGCGTGTTTCTGCATCTATTGAATCTAGCGCTTTTTGTACTTGATCAAAGATCGTACTATCAATCGCAGTAGCAATAGATACACTAGTATCAGCTCCTGCTTCAAAACCATTTTCAGTACTAAATTGAATATAAGTTAAATCAGAGTTAGCTGCAGTAATTGACATGGCTACAGGTAGTTCAGAGACCATTGCATCAGCTGCATCATTTTGCAAGGCAACTGTCATTAAGGGGAAAGTCGCTAATGGTGTTTCATGGATTGCCCCATTGATTTGTTCAATTAAATCATTATGGAAAGTATTTAATTGTGCCACCACTCTTGCCCCCTTAAAATCTTGAATGTTAGTAGCGGTAGCCCAACTAGAGTCCTTTCTAACAATTAAGACCATTTCTGATTGATAATAGGGAGTTGTGAAATCTAAACTCGCTCTTCGCTCGGCATTGTCGGTCATACCAGCAATAATTAAATCAATATCATTAGCTTGAATGGCAGGTACTAAACCATCCCAAGCAATTTTTTTAATCACTAATTCTTTATCCATTGCCTCCGCAATTTTTTGAGCAATTAACACATCATAACCCCAACAATATCCTGCATTTCCACCATCAATTAAGACAGGGGTGTTCCCATTAACCGCAGTACCAGTGGTTTGAGTCCAATTAAAAGGTGCATAATTGCACTCCATACCAACAGTTAAGGTATTGCTATTGGTATTTGAATCGCTACTGCCACATCCTACTAATAGTAGGGATAATACTAATAAAATAATAAGTTTTTTCATAACTTTTCCTCCTTTACCAAAAAATGAACTGTGCTATACAGTTCACTTAAATAGTAAATGAAGTTCGTATAGCTCCTCTTCCAATAAGGAAGGAGTATAATAAGTATTACTTATTACACCACAGAAAGATTATGCCTAATCAATCCATTCGGCGATGGTTACCTTTTCTTAGTTTCATAGTTTGCCAACTCCACTAAGTACTAATTTGCATCGCTACCTCTAGTTATTTTTGGTATGGCTAAATAATAGCTTAGTTTAATATAGCTGTCAAGTGTTTTATGATTAGGAGTGAATTTTAAAAGTGAAGAAAAATTAAAGAGTAAAGTACAAAGATATGGTGATTGATACAATAATATCCATACTAAAACATTAGGGTTTAGAAGTTTTAATCAAATAGTTGAATACTATTTTATAACTAACTAATATAAACAACAACAAAAGTGTAATATATGTTTGATTTCTCTAGAAACTTTACACTAGTACTGATTTATTTCTCCTTGACTAATAATAATAATAGTGATAATATTATAAATTGCATTAGTAGTGACTTTTGCGCGCTTTTTTTAGTGTTTAAAAAAACAGGAAAGGATGGCGTTGATGGCTAAAAACAAATCATACAAAATCATTAAAAATGGGAGAACAGAACGACGTGATTATTCAAAAGTTAGTGGTGACTTAGAACTACCTAATTTAGTTGAAATTCAAACGGATTCGTACGAGTGGTTTCAAAATGAAGGGATTCAAGAGGTGTTTGGTGAAATTTATCCTATACAGAACCATGCTAAATCAGTTACATTAAATTTTAAAGACTATTACTTTGAAAAACCAAAGTTTACAGTTGATGAGTGTAAATATAGAGAAGGAACTTATGCTGCCTCTTTAAGAGCTAATATGGAGTTGGTTTCTATGGACAATTCTACCGGTGAGCTTATCAGCAAGGAAGAAAATGTTTTCCTTGGTGATTTTCCTTTAATGACCAAAAGTGGAACTTTTGTTATTAATGGGGCTGAGCGCGTTATTGTTTCTCAGATTGTTAGATCACCTGGTGCTTATTATAAAATTGGGGCTGAGGATAAAACCTATAAAGAAATTTACTTAGGAGAAGTATTACCAGCTAGAGGTACTTGGTTAGAATATATGAGTGATAATAAAAAGGCGGCAGTTGGTCAAATTATTAATACCAGTATTGATCGAAAAAGAAAAATTGTTTCGACAATTTTATTTAAAGCAGCTGGTTTATCACTGAATTTAAAAAATAGTAATGATGGTTATGATTTGGAAGGTATGTGCAACTTTTTAGAAGCTTTATCTTTACCTGTTTATAAAGATATTTATGATGAAAATAATGAAAGAGAGTTTTTGAATCAGTATTTTGCCTTATATACTTCACTATTTGGTAATTATAGTGAAATTATTAATACTTTGGTGCAAGACAAAACTAAGACTACTGATGAGGCTTTATTGACGGTTTATGAAAACCAGAGAGCCGATGAGGTCGCAACTGTTGATGGTGCTATCAATTTAATGAATTCAAAATTCTTTGATTCTCGTAGATACGATTTAACAAAAACTGGCCGTTATACTTTAAATCGTAAATTAAATCTTGCAACTAGATTTGAAGGACATGTGGTGGCAGAAGATGTGCTTGGTCCTGATGGTAAAGTTGTTTTAAAAGCTGGTAGCTTTGTTGGTAAAGAAGAAAGAGAATTGTTGAAGGGAATTTATGCCAAAGGGGCAGGCACTACTGCGTGGCCTTACAATCCTGTTTATATTGCAAAAAATGTTGTTGAGGTAGAAACTGATTATTATTTGGAAGGTAGAATTGTTGCTACTGATTTAGAAGGTAAAGATTTTACTATTTATGAAGGTACAGTTTTAACTGCTGCAGATGTTAAGAAAATAAGAAAAGAATTTAAAGTTATCAGTATCTACTCTATTATTACTAGTAGAAAAGTTAGCTTGAATAAGAAAAATATTAATTCTGTCTTAAATTATGGTCAGCGTTTATTTAGTATTGGTCGTATTGTTGATAAAAAGAATAATGATATTCAACACAAAAATGCTAACATGGTTGACACTTATTTAGTGGGTGCTGCTGTTAATACATTAAGTAATGATGCTGAGAGCACTTTAAGAAAAATTGTAGAAAAAGAGAGTGTTGATGTTTATTTAGTGGGTGCTGCTGTTGTTGAGGGTTGGTTGTACTCTAATGAGGATAACACTCACAAGATAAAATTAGTTGGTCCTGATCAATTAACTCAGCGTAAAACTATTTTAATAGGTGATATGTATGCTTCTTATAGCTATTTGTTAAATATGATAGATGGCATTGGAGAAGAGGATGATGTTGATCAATTGGGTAATAAGAAAATTAGATCAGTTGGTGAGTTAATTCAAAATCAATTTAGAATTGGTTTGTCAAGAATTGAGAGAACTGTTAAAGAGAGAATGTCTATTTCTGCTGATATTTCTGCTTTAACACCAAAGAATTTATCTAATATTAGGCCACTGACAGCTGCGATTAAAGAGTTTTTCTCTTCTTCACAATTATCGCAATTTATGGATCAAACTAATCCTTTAGCTGAGTTAACTAATAAGCGCCGTATTTCAGCTTTAGGTCCTGGTGGTTTAACTAGGGAGAGAGCTGGTTTTGAAGTGCGTGATGTTCATAACTCACACTATGGTCGTATTTGTCCAATTGAGACTCCTGAGGGTCCTAATATTGGATTGATTTCTAATTTAACTACTTATGCTCGTATTAATGAGTATGGTTTTATTCAAACGCCTTATCGTGTAGTTTCTAAGGATTTTAGTGTTACTGATGATGTTATTTATTTAACTGCAGATCAAGAAAAAGATTATATTATTGCTCAAGCGAATGAGGTTGTTGGTGGTAAATTAATCAATGATCAAGTTGTTGCTCGTGAGAGTGGAGATACTGTTTTTGTTAAGCGTGAGGATGTTCAATTAGCCGATGTTTCGCCTAAACAAATTGTTTCGGTCGCAACTGCTTGTATTCCGTTTTTAGAGAATGATGATGCTTCTCGTGCTTTAATGGGAGCAAATATGCAACGTCAAGCTATTCCATTACTTAAGCCTCAATCACCTTATGTTGGTACAGGAATTGAGTATCGATTGGCTCAGGATTCTGGCTCTGGTTTAACAGCTGATGCTGATGGGATAGTCACTTATGTTGATTCTACTAAAATTCTTGTGGCAGAGGCTAATGGTCATGTTGAGTATAAATTACAAAAATTTGTTGGCTCTAACCAAGGAACTTGTGTTAATCAAAAACCAATTGTTAGTGTTGGTCAAAAAGTAAAAACTGGTGAAATTTTGGCTGATGGACCTTCTATGGAAGAGGGAGAATTAGCTTTAGGTCAAAATGTGACTATAGCATTTATGACATGGCATGGTTATAACTATGATGATGCTATTATCATGAGTGAAAGATTAGTAAAGGATGATGTTTATACTTCAATTCATATCGAAGAGTATGAAATAGAGGTTCGTGATACAAAATTAGGTCATGAAGAATTAACTAGGGATATCCCTAATGTTTCGGAAGCTTCAACTAGACACTTAGATACCAGAGGTATTGTTATGATTGGTGCTGAAGTAAAAGAAGGTGATATCTTAGTGGGTAAAGTTACTCCTAAAGGGCAATCAGAAATACCACCTGAGGAAAGGTTGTTGTTAGCCATCTTCGGTGAAAAATCACGTGAGGTTAGAGATAATTCTCTAAAAGTTCCTCATGGTGGAGCTGGTATTGTACAATCAGTTAGAGTATTTAAGCGTTCTGAAGGCTATGATTTGTCGGCAGGTGTTTTAGAGGTTGTTAAAGTTTATGTGGTTCAGAAACGTAAAATATCTGAAGGAGATAAAATGGCAGGAAGACATGGTAATAAGGGAGTTATCTCTAAAATATTACCAGAGGAAGATATGCCTTTTATGGCTGATGGAACGCCTATAGATATTATGTTAAGTCCATTTGGAGTGCCATCACGTATGAATATTGGGCAAGTATTGGAAATTCATTTAGGACTTGCTGCTAAGAATTTAGGTGTTAAATTTGCTACACCAGTATTTGATGGTATTAGCAATGATGAATTGATTGATATCATGGCTGAAGCCAATATTTCCTCAGATGGTAAAACTGTCTTAATTGATGGTAAAACTGGTGAAGCTTTTGATGAGAGAGTTTCAGTTGGGGTAATGTATATGATTAAATTGGCTCACATGGTTGATGATAAATTACATGCAAGAGCTATTGGACCATACTCTTTAGTGACTCAACAACCATTAGGTGGTAAAGCTCAAAATGGTGGTCAAAGATTTGGAGAAATGGAAGTTTGGGCTTTAGAGGCCTATGGTGCTGCCAATACCTTACAAGAAATTTTAACTGTTAAGTCTGATGATATTGTTGGACGTACTAAGACCTATGAGGCTATTATTAAAGGTAGAGATATACCAGAAGCTAATATCCCTGAATCTTTTAGAGTTTTATTATATGAATTAAAAGCATTGGCAATTGATGTTAAGATGTTGGATAATGAAAATAATGAAATTGTAGAAAAACGTACAGAAACTAAATCTGTCGAGCAAAAACTAAAAGAAGAGCGTGAAGCTGCTGAGTTAGAATATGTTCAACCAGTATTAGAAGAAGTAGCAGAAGAAACTCAAGAAATTGAAGAGTTTGAAAGTTTAGACTAGGAGGCATCAATGGGCGTAAATAATTTTGCAGCCATCCAAATTGGATTGGCATCACCAGAGAGAATTAAAGAATGGTCTTATGGCGAAGTAAAAAAAGCTGAGACTATCAACCATCGTTCGCAAAAACCTGAGCGTGATGGTTTATTTTGTGAAAAGATTTTTGGACCTTCTAAGGACTGGGAATGCTATTGTGGTAAATATAAAAAAGTAAGATATGAAGGAGTTATTTGTGATCGTTGTGGTGTTGAAATTACTAGAAGTAATGTCAGACGTGAGCGTATGGGTCATATTGAACTTGCTGCTCCTGTAGCGCAAATATGGTATTTAAGAGGGATTCCTTCAAGAATGAGTTTATTAGTTGATATTCCTCCTAAAACCCTTGAAGAAATAGTATATTTTGTTTCTTGGGTTGTTATTGATCCTAAAGATACACCTTTGGCTTACAAGCAAGTTTTAAATGAAAAGGATTATCGAGATTTTCTAGCGCAGTATGGCTATGGCTCTTTTGAAGCCAAAACAGGTGCTGAGGCAGTAGGTGAAATTTTAAGTAAAATTGATTTAGAAAAAGAACATGAAGATATTTTAGAGAAATTAGAGGGTACTAGTGGTGAAAAACGTAAGAAATTAATTAAGCGTTTAGAAACAGTAGAGTCTTTTCTCTATTCTGATAATAAACCTGAGTGGATGATATTGAATATTTTACCAGTAATTCCACCGGATTTAAGACCAATGTTACAATTAGATGGTGGCCGTTTTGCAGCTAGTGATTTGAATGATTTGTATCGTAGAGTTATTATTAGAAACAATCGTTTAAAAAAATTAATTGAATTAGGTGCTCCGTCTATCATGCTTCAAAATGAAAAGCGCATGTTGCAAGAAGCAGTTGATGCTTTAATTGATAATGGTCGTCGTAGTAAACCAGTGACTGCAGCTGGTGGTCGTCCTTATAAATCTTTGAGTCATAGCCTTAAGGGTAAACAAGGTCGTTTCCGTCAAAACTTATTAGGTAAGCGTGTCGATTTTTCTGGACGTTCTGTTATTGCGGTTGGACCTGATTTAAGAATGGATCAGTGTGGAATTCCAAGGGAAATGGCTCTACAATTATTTAAGCCTTATGTAATTAATGAGATTGTTAATCAGGGCTTGGTTAATAATCCTAAACAAGCAGAAAAGCTAATTGATAAAGCTGATCCTCGTGTTTGGAAAGTTGTGGAAGATGTTATTGATCATCATCCAGTATTGCTAAATCGTGCTCCTACTTTGCACCGTTTGGGTATTCAAGCCTTTTATCCTAAGTTAGTTGAAGGAAGAGCAATTAGACTTCATCCTTTAGTAACTGCAGCTTTTAATGCTGATTTTGATGGTGACCAAATGGCAGTTCATGTGCCTTTAGGTGAAAAAGCTAGAGCTGAGGCTGAGGTATTAATGTTAGGATCTCATAATATCCTAGGACCAAAAGATGGTAAACCAATTGTTACTCCAGCACAGGATTTAGTGTTAGGAAATTTCTATTTGACTATGGAAGAAACTGCTGAAGAATTTTTAGACTCAGCAAAGAAAGCTCGAGTTAATGGTAATGATAGAATGGCAGAAGAGTGGGAAACTTATGCTGCTAATGAAGGACATGTTTATGCTAGTGTTAGTGAAGTTATTAAAGCTAATGCTGATAAACTTGTGCATGTTCACAATAGAATTGCCATTAAAGCTAGTGCATTAAATAAAGATAGTATTACCGATGAGCAAGCTAAGAAGTATTTAATTACTTCGGTAGGTAAAGTTATTTATAATACTGCTTTTCCTAGTGATTTCCCTTATATTAATGATGGTAATATTGAAAGTGGGAATTTAGCTGATTATTTGGTTGATTATGGAACTAATGTGGTTGAGTATATTAAATCACAAGAAATAGTTGCGCCAATTAGAAAGAAAGAATTAGGTTTAATAATTTCTAAAGTCTTTGAAAAATATGGTACTGATGATACTGCACCTGTACTTGATAAAATAAAAGAATTAGGTTTTAGATTTGCAACTGTTGCGGGGCTAACTATTTCTTTATCTGATATTATTGTTTCTACAGAAAAAGATAGTATTGTTCGAGATGGAAAAAATCAAGTCGCTAATTTAGAGCGAATGTTCCAAAAAGGTATGCTTACGCCACAGGAAAAAGAAAGACACTTATCTAAAATTTGGGATACTGCAAAAAATGAAATTGGTGATTCCTTAATGAGTGAATTGGAAAGGAAAAACCCGATAAATATTATGGCGGTTTCAGGTGCCCGTGGTAACAAATCGCATTTTACTCAATTAGCTGGTATGAGAGGTTTAATGGCAAGACCTACTCAATCGAAGAGTAAAAAAGAATATCAACCATCTATTATCGAAGTTCCTATTTATTCTTCTTTTAGAGAAGGACTAAATGTATCGGAATTCTTCGTATCTACTCATGGTGTTCGTAAAGGAATGACTGATACAGCACTTAAAACTGCTGAGTCTGGTTATTTAACAAGACGTTTAGTTGATGTTACTCAAGATGTAATTGTTTATGAGGATGATTGTGGTAGTGATGTGGGATATTTAGCTCAGGAAGTTGTCGATAAGAAAAATAATACTGTCGTTGAAAAACTATATGATAGATTAGAAGGACGTTTTGTTAGAGATGAAGTAATTCATCCTAAAACTGGTGAAGTAATTGCCGAAGAGAATGCCTATATTGATGAGCAATTAGCTCAAGCTATTGTTGATGCGGGAGTTAGTGAAGTTATGATTAGAAATATTTTTACTTGTGAGTCACAATATGGTGTTTGTAAGAAATGTTATGGTAAAAATATGGCTACTGGTAAAATGGTAGAAATTGGTGAGTCTGTTGGTATTATGGCAGCTCAATCAATTGGTGAGCCTGGAACCCAGTTAACTATGCGTACTTTCCATACTGGTGGAGTTGCCTCTGGTGAGAGTGGTGATATTACTCAGGGTTTACCAAGGGTAGAAGAATTATTTGAAGCTCGTAAACCAAAACATGCCGCAATTATCAGTAAGATTGATGGTGAAATTACTGAAATTTCTGATGGTGATAATGGAGGCTTTAAGATTACTGTTTCAAATGAAACTGAGTCTATTGTCCATAAAACTGATTCGATGCAAACTCTTAGATCATATACTAAAGTGGGTGAGCCAGTCCAAGCTGGTGATAAGCTTACTGAGGGTAATGTTGATCCAAAAGAATTATTACAAGTGGCTGGAGTATTAGCGGTACAAAATTATATTCTCAAAGAAGTTAAAAAAGTCTACAATGCTCAAAGCATTGAAGTATCTGATAAGCACGTTGAAGTTGTAGTTAAGCAGATGTTGAAAAAATTAATTATTCTTGATGGTAATGATTCAAGATTATCTGCTGGTATGTCAATTAGTTTGCCAAGAATTACTGATATTAATGCTGACTTATTGATGGATGGCAAAACTGCCGCAACGTTCAAACCAACTTTGTTGGGTATTTCTAAAGCTTCTGTTGAGACAGATTCTTTCTTATCGGCCGCAAGTTTCCAAGAGACTACTAAAGTTTTAACTGAGGCTGCGATTAGAGGAAAGATTGATCGACTACAAGGCTTAAAAGAAAATGTTATTGTGGGTAAATTAATACCTGCTGGAACAGGAAAATTCGATGATCGTGAAACTTCTATAAAAATTGCCTCAAGAGTAGAAGAATTGAAAGCTGAGCGTGAAGAACGCAATATTCAAGAAGAAGTTGGAAGACTTCCTGATGAAATGTTTAATTCACCTTCAATCAGAGAATTAGATAAAAAAGCTAATAGAGATTAATACTAATAAAAGAGCGCCCCAAGATTTGGTCTAACCAATATTGGGGCTTTTTTTCGTTGATATTAGGTAATAAAAAAGGATTAACTCTATAATAAATATAGCTAATCCTTTAATAATATTGTTTTAACTATTCTTCAATACTATAATATGTAACATAATCATCTACTAAACTAATAGTTACCACTAAACCATTATAAGCATTACTATCTAATGTTTGAGCGATATCGATGTAAACTCTAAAATTAAGTGTTTTACTCTCATTAGGTTTTAGTGTAATTTTCTTAAAAGAACTATTTGGTAATACTGCTGCATAAATATTGCCTTCTTGATGTTGAATAGTCAAGATATCATCTAAGCTCTCATCGGCATCAACATTTAGAACAATGTAATATTCTTTTTCTTCAGTAGTATCATTAGTAATATCAACACTAAAGTTACCACTATATTCTTCATTTAAACTTCCCGGTTTTAGAACTTGTATTTGTTCTCCGATAGTAAATTCCATCGTTTCAATGATTGATCTTTCAGGGTAGTTATTTGAGTAAATAGTTTGAAAAGCAAAAAAAGCAATAATAGAAATAAATACTATATTTAAAGTTATGTAAGTTAGAGTTAAAGGTTTATAACTTTTGTTTTTCTTTACTTGTTTATCTTTTTTGTTTTTCTGTTCTTTTTTGATTTTTTTAGTTATTTTTTGTTTTTTTTCATTCCCAGCCGCCGCTGTTTCATTTACTATTTCAGTACTAATTTCTTCTTTATTAATTTTTTTATTTTCTTCCATTCTTATATTATAGCTAAAATATGATAAAATATCTATAATAGAGTAGAAAAATGTTTAAAGATAAAATTAATAATGACACAATAGAATTAGTATTAGAAAGAACCATTAGAAAATGGCCTTTTAAAGATGTTGAATATCATTATTTAATTTATACATTAGATAAGCCTGAAATTGTTGGACGTTGCGATTTTAGACTTTTAATTAATGAAGAAAATTATTATGCAGGAAATATTGGTTATATGATCAGACGTAATAATAGAGGAAATAATTATGCTTATCAAGCAGCTTTTTTGTTGTGTGAAATGGCAAAAAGCTCTTATAATGAAATTATCATTACTTGTTCACCAGAAAATCATGTTTCCAAGCATATAATTGAAAAGTTACATGGAGAATTAATAGAAACAATAGAAGTACCAGTAAATCATTTTTTATATAAACAAGGAGAAAAAATTAAAAACATTTATAAGATTGACTTAAATTACTTTTAGTAATAACAATGTGCTAAAATTATAGAGAGGTAAGAAAATGAATAATTCAGAAAAATTAAATTTAGCAAATATTAAATCTATCCATTTTATTGGTATAGGTGGCAGAAGCATGAGCGGATTAGCAAAAATAGCACATAGTTTAAATTATGTTATTAGTGGTAGTGATAGTGTAGAATCGCCATATACCAAAGAGTTAAGAAAACTAAAGATAAATATCACAATAGGACAAAGTGCTGATAATATTAAAGATCCTGATTTAGTAGTATATACTGCAGCAATTCAAAAGGATGATCCTGAACTTTTAGCTGCGCAAAGACAAACCTTAACCATTGAGCGTTCAAAATTTTTAGGTGCTTTAATGAAAAAATATCAATGTGTTATTGGTGTTAGTGGCACCCATGGTAAAACTACTACTACTTCAATGATTGCGATGATTTTATTAGCTGCCAAAAAAAATCCAAGTATTCTTTTGGGTGGAGATTTGGCAGAAATAAATGGCAATACTAGAGTAGGATCCTTTGATTATTTAGTGGCTGAAGCTTGTGAATATGTGGATAGCTTTCTTCAATTTCATCCTCAAATTGCGACTATTTCAAATATTGATTTAGAGCATTTAGATTACTTTAAAGATATTGAAGATATTAAAAGCTCTTTTAGATTATATTTAGAGAATGTTTCTAGTGATGGTTATGCTGTTGTGAATATTGATAATAATAATGTTAGGGATATTATTACTAATCCCTTAAAATGTCAAGTTGTTACTTATGCCATTAAGGATCATACAGCTGATTATAATGCTAGAAATATTATTTATGATGAATTAGATAAACCAACTTTTGATTTATATCAAAAAGATCAGTATTTAGATACTATTAGTTTAGCTGTAGCTGGTGAGCATAATGTTTTAAATGCCTTATCGGCAATAGCTGCGAGCATTTGTGCTGATTGTAGCTTAGATCAAATCAAGGCTGGCTTTAGAGTGTATCAAGGGACAAAGAGAAGATATGATACTATCGGTATTGTTGATGGTGTTAGGGTAATGGAAGATGTTGCCCATGTACCTGTACAAATGAGTACAGTTTTATCATCACTTAGAAAAAGTACAAAAGGGAAAATTTATGCGGTTTTTCAACCTCATACTTATAGTCGAACTAAAAACTTCTTAAATGAGTATGTAGATAGTTTTGACTTAGCTGATGAAGTAATTGTTTGTCGTATTTATCCCGCTAGAGAAAAGGATACTGGTTTAATCCATGGTAAAGATTTGGTTGCGGCGATTAATCAGAAGTATCATAATAAAGCAATTTATTTACCTGAGTTTATGGATGTAGCTGATTATGTTAAGACAAAAACTGTGAGTGGTGATTTAATAATTGCGATGGGCTCAGGTGATATTTGGCAATTTTGTGATCTGTGTCTAGAGCGTATGAAAAAAGGAAAATAAAGAAAGGCGTAATTTCTGCATACTACATAAATGTGAGTATTAAAAAAGCCTTTATCTAAAGGCTATAAATGTATATGGCAGGGGTGATAGGATTTTTAAAATTAGGTTTATTTCGATATGTAAAACTCGTAAATAACCAATAAACATGGCTATAATCTAACATTTTGTACTGTGCATATTTCCAATTAAATCTTTTATCTCATCAATTTCACTTTTCTCATGAATTTGTGAAGTGTTTGAGACAGTAAATAACTAGCCTCATTAAAGTACTTTTAAAATATATATTGGGGACATCAGAATTGAAATTCATTTATTTTTATTATAATAAAAAAGAGTATAATATTATTAATTATACTCCAAATTCATAAACAAATCTTGAACCTATATAATAGATTTCAATATATTCAAATGGTATTCTATCTTTTAAATAAGTTACATGGGAGAACTTAAGCATGGCAGTTTGTTTAATATCTAATAGACTCATTTGTTCTTCTGTAGACATTACTGAGGAAATTGCACAAGTCATTTCTCCCATAATTAGCCCAAACCCTCTTAGATACTCATATAAAGAGTGCTTTAGAGCATTAATATCAAATGAAGGTAAACACTTTGCCACTAAGTATGTATAACTTAAAGCAATTGGTAAACCGTTGCCGGTTCTCTTACGAACAAAATAATATAAAGTGTCATTATCGTTTAAGTTTAATTTCTTTTTAACAGTAGGAACTTCTTTTGCGACAACCATTTTAAAACTTAATAGCTCTGATCCAGCTACTAGCCCCATTTGACGCATATCCTCAGTAAAGCTAGTTATAGTACCCAAAGGTTTAACAACAGTATTATTTATTACAAAAGTACCTTTACCAGAGATTCTTTCAACATATCCCTCATCAGACAATATGCCCAACGCCTTATTTGCTGTTAGTCTACTGACATTGAAATGTTGAGCAACTTCTAATTCAGGTGGGAGTTGATCACCTACTTTGAATTCTTCTTTATTTATTTTGTCACGATAATAGTTATAAATACTCATATATTTAGCGTCATTCATTTGTATCACCTCACTTATATTTTATCACTATGTATATGTAATGTATATACATTTAATGTAATGACTAGACAAAAAAGCAAGCTGTGCTTGCCCTTAAGTTTATTTGCTTCCCATTAA
>JBKDZL010000078.1:0-11725 GCA_047971145.1 Erysipelotrichaceae bacterium | reverse complement strand
TAAAACCTTTTGTTGATTTCTTAGTTTCACAAAAAATGGTCAGTATCTTTTCAGCTAATGGTAAATTTCCATCAACACTTAAAAGTGCTAAGTTAAGTGATAGTACTACAAATGATTTTATCTGGGCTGGTTGGGACTTATTACAAAGCCAAGATATTCCGGAAATACTAAAGAAAGCAAGAGAACACTTTTATCAAAAGAAGGAGCAATAAAAATGAATCTAGTAATATTTTCTGGTCCCCCCTCATCAGGTAAGACCTCAGTTATTTTAAAAACCATTAATGCTTTAAATAATAGAAATATTAAAGTAGGTGTAGTCAAATTTGATTGTTTACACACAGATGATGATGTGCTTTACCAAAAAGCTAATATACCAGTTAAAAAAGGAATTTCCGGAACTCTTTGTCCCGATCATTTCTTCGCCAGTAATATTGAAGAGGTAGTTCAGTGGGGTAATAGTCTAAATCTTGATTTACTAATCACAGAATCTGCAGGTTTATGTAATCGTTGTTCTCCTTATTTAAAAGATATTAAAGCGATTTGTGTAATTGATAATCTCTCTGGCATTAATACTCCTAAAAAGATTGGCCCAATGCTTAAAATGGCTGATTTAGTAGTAATAACTAAAGGTGATATTGTTTCACAAGCTGAAAGAGAAGTTTTTGCCTCAAGAGTAAGTGCAGTCAATCCCAGAGCAACTGTGATTAATGTGAATGGTTTAAATGGTCAGGGTGCCTTTGAATTAAGTACGCTAATATATGATGATAGACAGGAAATAACCACCTTAGAAGGAACCAAGCTACGCTTTCCAATGCCTGCTGCTCTTTGTTCATATTGTTTAGGTGAAACTCGTATTGGTAAGCAATATCAATTAGGTAATGTTAGAAAGATGGATTGGAGTAGTGAAAATGAATAAGAAAACTATCAACCAGTTATTAACTGATTATCCTTATGTTAAAGATTTCTTTGATCAAAATAGGTTAAATGATATTTCTGATTTTACTGATTTGACCTTTAGTGAGTATCTTGATCAATTAACACTAGAACAACAAGAAGATATTGCAATAAATAGCGACACTTTGATAAGTGAGTTGAGTGAGTTTATTAAGCAAATGCAAATGTTTTTAAATACCGATGAGAAAAAAGTGAACTCACTAACTATAATAGCTGGACAAAATAAACAAACAAAACCTGAAAGCTTCAAGGAATTAACCATTAATACCTCAGAAATTGTCTCAATTGTGGGTCCAACTGGATCAGGAAAAAGTAGACTATTAGCAGATATTGAATGGGTAGCCCAGCAAGATACTCCCACTAAAAGAAAAATTTTGATTAATAATGAAATACCTGATTTAAAATGGCGCTTATCCACAAACAATAAATTAGTAGCTCAACTATCACAAAATATGAACTTTGTTATCGATATGAGTGTTAAAGAATTTCTCAACATGCATGCCCAAAGTCGAATGGTAGAAAATGCTGAAGAATTAGTTAATAAAATTCTTAATGAAGCCAACAAACTAGCTGGAGAACAATTTGATGAAAATACTCCTGTCACTAGTTTAAGTGGTGGTCAATCCAGAGCTTTAATGATAGCGGATACTGCTATTCTCTCTGCTTCACCCATTGTCTTAATTGATGAGATTGAAAATGCTGGTATTGATAGAGAAAAAGCTTTAGAGCTATTAGTGGCAGAAGACAAAATAGTATTCATGGCAACTCATGATCCTCTATTAGCTTTAATGGCAGACAAAAGAATCATCATTAATAATGGCGGTATTGTTGAAGTATTAAAAACAAGTCCTAAAGAAAAAGAACTTTTAAAAGAATTGACTAAAATTGACAATAAAATTCAAAATATTAGACAATTACTACGCTATGGTAAAAGCTTAACTACTAAAGATTTTTAATTGAAAAACCCCTTAATTGGTTTGTCCAACTTTAGGGGTTTTTACTTAGTTTTAGTTTTTATGACAGCTTGCGATAGGTTTCCCATTTGCTACTACATCATTATTTTCAAAAACTATATCATAATCTTTTTTATTTGTTACTATTAACATAGTTGTCATGTCATAATTTTTTTTCAATAACTCAAGATCTACTTCAACAACACAATCACCAGCTTTTACAATATCACCTTGTTTTTTTAAAATATTAAAGCCAACTCCGCTATTTCTAGCTGTGTTAATTCCAATATGACATATTAATTCAACGCCATTGCGCATAGTAACACCAAAAGCGTGACCAGTGGGAAAAACGCAATTTAAAACCCCGCTTGCAGGTGAATAAATTTTACCCTTATGTAATTCAAAAGCTACACCCGAACCCATTGTTTCGCCAGAGAAAACATCATCATTTACTTTACTTAAATTTATTTGTTTGCCATCGCAAATTGAAACGATTTGATTATCATCTACGCTTTCTTGCTGCACATTTCTTTTACCAATAAAATAAGTACTAAGAAAAGCCACTATGAATGCGATAAGCATAACAATAATAGCTAAAATTAAATTGCTCATACTTCCATCTGGATTCATATATGCAGGAAGAGAAATAAAACCTGGAGTTGATATAACATATTGAGTCATGCCAAACAGACCAGCAATTAAACCTCCCAAACCACCACCTATCATAGCTCCTATTAAAGGATATCTCTTAGGAAATAAAACTCCATAAACACCAGGTTCGGTAATACCACATAAAGCTGTAGCACCGGCAGAAATTGAAATTGATTTTTCATCAACATTACTAGTAATTATAGCTAACGCTAAACAAGCGCCACCAACCGCTACATTGGCTGGTGCCATGCCTGTACAAATTAATGGATCAGAACCAACTTGAGCTAATAGAGCAAACACAACTGGATAAGTTGCATTATTCATACCAAAGAACACCATTAATGGTGTGGTAATACCAATTATCATAACCGCAATTGGTGGAGCGATATTATATAATGTCAAAACCCCATCTGCTAACCAAGTACCAACTGTATTTCCAATTGGTCCTAAAAATATTAAAGTGATAGGAACCGCAATCAAAATAGTTAACAAAGGTACAAATATTGTTTTTAAAAATATTGGAATGTATTTTTGAAGAATTTTATATACAATAGACATAAATCCAACACCCAAAAGTACAGGAAAGACGGTTGAATTATAAGCAATTTGTGCAATTTGATAACCAAAGAAATCTAACCCTTCTGCATTGTTAATTGTAGAAAACAATAAAATTGCCCCTAAAAAAGCTCCTAAATATCCATTGCTCTTTAACTTATTAGCTGCTGAAAATCCTATAAATATTGGCAAAAAGTAAAAAGCCGCTTGATTAATTGCATATACTATTACATACGTACCTGAATCGGTTGATACTCCAAAGAAATTGGTTAATAAAGTTAACACAGCACCAGTTAAACCACCCGCAACCAAAACTGGTATTAATGGCGAAAAAGTTCCTCCAATAAAAGATAGTATTCTTTCAAAATAATTATTATTGGGATCATCATTTGAGTTATTTTCCACATCAACTATACCCACGGCTTTAATACCTTCTTCCTTAACAAATTCTTGATATAAAGATGGAACATCTTGTCCAATAACAATTTGATATTCACCATTTTGAATAACTACATTTAATACCCCTTGTATTTCTTTTATAGCTTTTTCATTAAATAGTTTTTTATCATTTAACTGAATACGTAATCGTGTCATACAATGACTAACATTGGAAATATTTTTTGATCCACCACAATTCTTCAAAATTGCATTTTTCATTTCCACATAGTTTTTTTTCATTTTCTATTCTCCTTAATTTAGTTAAAGCTAAATTAAAAATTTGTGCGATTATTTAGTTTAGAACATGATAGTTGCTAAACTTCTTATTTTCAGTATAACAAAATATCATTTTAAAAAGGTTTCATGTTTTGATCCCTAACTCTTTCAAAATTCTTTTTGGTAATTTTTTTTGCTTCCCCAAAAAAGCCACATTGAATATATACTTAAATTGTATTAATGTTATTGCTAAATTTTCAAAATTCTTGTGCGAATGAAAAGGAGAAAATTATGTACTACACAGAAAATCCAAAATTCCCTAAAAACTTTTTTTGGGGTGCCAGCAGCTCAGCATGGCAGGTAGAAGGAGCAACTAATGTTGATGGTAGAACCCCATCAATTATAGATTTGAATTCTAAAAAGAAAAAACCATTTGCCGATAATTCTATTGCTGCCGATCATTATCATCATTATAAAGAAGATGTTAAACTCATGTCTGAGTGTGGGTTTAGTTCATATCGTTTTTCTCTAGCTTGGCCTAGAATTATACCCAACTCTGATAGACAAGTTAATGAAAAAGGGATTGAATTTTATAATAACCTTATTGATGAATTATTGAAGTATAATATTACCCCAATTGTTACTCTTTATCATTATGATATGCCTGTTTGGGTTGAAAAGAAATGCAATGGTTGGTTAGATAGGCAAATAATTGATGAATTCGAATATTATGCCAAGATTTGTTTTGAACACTTTGGTGATAGAGTTAAATACTGGCTAGCCATAAATGAGCAAAATATGCAAATCTGTTATGGTGATTGGCTAGGAGTATCAAAAGGTTGTGATAATTGGTTTAAGCAAAAATGGATTATAAATCATAATATGAATATGTGTTCTGCGAAAGCCGTTATTGCCTGTCACAAAATGGTAAAAAACGGGAAAATCGGTCCAGTTCCAGGTATGGTTCCTATTTATCCTCAAAGCTGTAATCCTTTAGACCAAATAGCAGCAATGAATGCAGAGGAATTTTCCGAGAAAATTTGGAATGATACAAATGTTCATGGTAAATATAGTAACTTCATAAAAAAATATTGGAAAAGAAATAATATAGATCCAGGCATTAAAGATGGTGATGAAGAAATTATGGCAGCAGCTAAAATAGATTACATAGCTGTAAATTGCTACAGAAGTAATGTTGGCAAGGATGCTCCTATTGATGCAAAACCACAAGAATATCTATTAAATAAAGATGGTGTTAAAGGTAATCTTAAATTTCCAGTAGTTCCCGGCCAATACGCTTTAGCCAAAAATCCTTATGTAGAAACAAATGATTGGGATTGGGAGATAGATCCTGTTTCTTTAAGATACACTCTGCGTTACTTATGGGATCATTACCAATTACCGATGATCATTACAGAAAACGGTTTTGGAATGCATGAAACGTTAAATAAGGATGGTAAAATTAACGATGCCGAGAGAATAGAGTTTTTAAGAAATCACATTTATCAAATCGGTTTAGCGATTGAAGATGGCTGTGAGGTATTTGGTTATAACCCTTGGTCTTTTACCGATTTGTTATCAACAGGAAATGGTATGGCTAAAAGATATGGACTTGTATTTATAAACACCACTGATGAACAACAAAATAATATTCACAACGCTAAGGAAATAACATTAGATAGAATTAAAAAAGACTCCTTTTATTGGTATTCAGATTTAATAAAATCAAATGGCAACAATTGGGGCAAAGATATGTTAAACAAAAAATAGGTTATAAAGCAACTATACTAGTTGCTTTTTACTTACCATATTTAGAATAGTACTCGTGGTATAATACATCAAAAAAATAATTAAGACCATACTTTCCGACAATACTTTTTTCACTAGTATGATCGTAATCACTCAGAAAATAAATTTTATTATATTGATTTACAAAAGCTTTATCTCTTGAAGCTGTTATCAATACTTTCGTTGCTTTTATGTTTTCTGTTAAATTTAAGATGCTCTTAGCATAATAGCCAGAAGTAGAGATAACCATTAATAAATCATCTTCTTTAAGTTTTAGTAAATTATCAACATTAAAATAATTATCACTCATAACATCAATAATTTTATTATTTAAAACCAATGGCCTTTGAAATTCTAATAAAGTTTTATTACTAGAGTATGATGATAATAAAACAACATTTTTTGCAATATCAATCATACTAGCGATTTCACTATAATCGGAAAACTTTATATTATTATCAACTTCTAAAGTTACCATTTTAATTTGCTTAGCTATCCACTCAGCATATTCAGTGCTAGAATCATAATCCTCGTGCATTTTTATAAAATAACTATATTTCTTATCTATTTGCTTAAATTCTTTTTTAAAATCGGCAAAATTTTTATATCCAATTGAAATACAAAACCTTCTAACAGAACTTCTAGATACAAAACATTCATCAGCTATTTTATAAATGTTTATTTTATCTATTTTAGAATAATTTTTCAGTAAATACTCCGATAGAATATAATTTGGATCATCTGCATGATTTTCATTAATATTTTTTAATAGTTTATTAATTAAGCTTAGTCTAAATGTATTCATTGTAACTAACAAGATTATTGTTTATACTTCCTCAATTTTAATATCAGCTCCAAGGGCAGTAAGTTTTTCAACAATGCCTTCATAGCCTCTTTCAATATGAAAGATTTCATGGATTATCGTTTCACCCTCGGCAATTAAACCTGCAATTACTACTGACGCTCCACCTCTTAAATCAGTCGCAATTACATCACAACCCTCTAAAGAAGTAGGACCATTAATTAAAGCTTGACCACTTCTTACCTCAATATCTGCACCCATTTTTTCCAATTCAAAACAATTTTTAAAACGCTCGACATAAATATTTTCTACTATTTTAGAAGTGCCACTTGCCTGACTCATCAAGGTAGCTAATGGCTGTTGAACATCAGTAGCTAAGCCAGGATAAACTCCAGTTTGTACATCAACCGCTTTTAAACTGCCATTTTTTCTAATTCTAATCCAATCAGGACCAACTTCTAAATTAACATTCATATCCTGTAATTTAGATAATAAGGCTTCCATATGCAAAGGAATGACATTTTCAATTATTACATCATCACCAGCAGCTGCCGCCATAATGATATAAGTACCCGCTTCAATTCTATCTGGTATTACCTCATGAAAACAACCACCTAAATAATCTGTTCCATCTATAGTAATAATGTTTGTGCCAGCACCTCGAATATTAGCTCCTAAATTATTTAACATATTAGCTACATCAATAATTTCTGGTTCTTTGGCAGCATTTTCAATAATTGTTCTACCCTCAGCATAAACTGCAGCCAACATAATATTAATAGTTGCCCCTACCGATGCAAAGTCTAGAAATATTTTATTTCCTACTAATTTATCAGCTTTTAAATGATAAACACCTTTACTATAATTAATACTAGCACCTAATGCTTCAAAACCCTTTAAATGTAAATCAATAGGTCTAGGCCCTAAATCACAACCACCAGACATCCTAATGGTTACCTCTTTATATTTACCCAATAAAGCTCCCATAAAGTAATAAGAAGCCCTTAATTTAGTTACATCATTTCCCACTAACTCAATATTTTTCATAGGAGTTGGATCAATAATCAGCTCATCAGTACCAACTCTTTTTACACGACAATTTAATTGTTCCAGCAAACTCACCAATTTTTCAACATCAGAAATATCTGGTATGCCAACTATTCTTACTTCTTCTTGAGCTAAAACTGCAGTTGGTATAATTGCAACTGTGGTATTTTTAGCGCCACTTATTTTCAAGCTACCATTTAAGCGATGGCCACCTTTAATTTTGATTACTCTTTCCATGATTGTCTCCCAATAATTATTTTAATACTTTTTCAACTACAATACAACTAAGCATTATCTTTGATTTCTAGCCCAACTATGACTAAAAGATAGTGCTATAAATGATATTACAGCTAAAATAATCAATATTAACCAAGCAATATTAGTACTACCTGTAAAATCATAAACACTCGCAATTGCTGGAGCACTAATTGCAGTACCTATTGCTCCAATCATATTTAACCTACTAAAAATAACTGAAAAATCTTTATCACCAAAACAATCACTAACCAAAATATTTAAAGGCACCGAAACTCCCGCTGCCCCAAAACCTAAAAAGATGGCAAACAAGTAAGGCGCAACAGCGATAGTTCCTGAAAAATAAGCAGAAAGAGGATATAACATCATGCTAAGACAAACAATAATATTACCAACTCTAATACCTAACTTATCATAAATTGGCCCCAACATTAATTTACCCACAGTCAATAAAATCATATATAGTGAATAAATACCAGCAGCAAAAATCGCATTAAAACCCACATCTTGTAAGTGTGGTTGCATATTTACTGAACCCCCTCTAGACAAGAAATTAAGCAAGAAAAAAGCTATTGCCAAAGACCAAAAACTCGCAAGTTTCAATGCTTGTGTAGCACTATATCCTGTATTACTTTTTACTTCCTTTTTACTATTATCACTGTAATTGTTTTTGTCATTTATCATTAATAAAATAATTACTATTGCCAAGATTGCACCAATGATGCCCTCCCAAAAGAAAACCACTCGCCAATTAAAAGTTTCAATTAACTTTGTTAGCTGTGGCACAATAAAAGCTGCCACACCACTACCACTAAAGGCAATAGCTCCAGCAAAACCCTTGTTTTTATTAAAGTACTTATTAATGACTACCCCAACTGACATAAAGCTAACACCATTTAGCACTAAACCTTCAAAACCTGCTATCAAATAAAAATGCCATAACTCATTACTAAAACCATAACATGAAAAAACTAAACCTCTAATAACACTACTAATCAGCATTACTTTTTTTATCCCATAGCGCTTTAATAAGGTACCATATAAAGGCATTAAAGCTGCCCCAATTAAAGTAGTAATTGTGCGATAAAAAGTAAAAGCCCCTCTAGCAAAATCCAAATCATTAGTAACCGGTATTATAAAAACTGAAGTAGAATTATTAAAAGCACCTACATTAATTGCCAAAAGTAAAAAACAAGCAATTACAATACTCCACTGTTTTTTAGTTAGCTTATACATAAATCCTCCCTAAAAAATATAGCTTTATTATTCTAACACAGCATCACTAACTATCAAAGTGATATTTCTTTTGTGCATAACGATAGCTACTCTCTAAACAAACCATAATGACTACCGCCATAACAAACAGTAAGATCCAAGCAATATTATAAGAACCACTAAAATCATAAATATAGCCAATTATAGGCGAACTAATGGCCATACCAATGGTTCCAAGTGAACTTAATCTGCTAAAAATAACCGCAAAATCTCTATTACCAAAAAATTCACTAACCATAATATTTAAAGGTACACTAACACCAGCTGAGCCAAACCCTAAACACAGAGCAAAAAGCCAAGGGATAAGTGCATTAGCTCCAATAAAAATAGCAAACAAAGGAAACAACATCATACTCAAACCCAAAAGCCAATTGCCAACATTAACACCAAATTTATCAAAAATAGCACCTAATAATAACTTACCTAAAACCTGCATTAACATAAAGAAAGAAAAAACACTGGCCGCAAAAGTTGCGCTATAACCATTATCAACTAAATTAGTTATAGTATGATTACTAGTACCAGATGCCATAAAACCTAAGGAGAACATCGCAACACCTAATAACCAAAACATTGGTAATTTCATAGCTTTATTAGCGCTATAACCACTATCTTCATTACTACTAATAGTTTTATTAGCTTTCTGTTCTATATGATCAAAAATCATCAAAGCAATTAACGGTATTGCCAATAAAGCACCACCAATACCCACTACAATATTTACACTACGCCAACCATAATTAATAATAAATTTAGTTAAAATTGGAACTAATAGCGCTGAGCCAGCTCCACTACCACAAAAGGCAATCGCACAAGCAACCCCTTTGTTAGTATCAAACCAACGATTAATCAGCACTCCTACACTCATAAAACTAACTCCGTTATAGAACAAACCTTGTAAAAGAGCAATAAAATAAAAATGCCAAATTTCACTAGCTAATCCATAACAAGCAAAAGCAAAACCATGGCTCACACTAGAGATTAACATAACCTTTTTAATACCAAATTTCTTAATTAAAGAACCATAAAATGGCAACAAAAAAGCACTAACAATTAATAAAATAGTTTTATAAAAAGTAAATTCACCCCGACCAAAGCCCAACTCATCTAAAACAGGTAAAAGATAAATAGATGTTGAAGATTGAAAAGCTCCAATATTAATTGCCAATAAGAAAAAACATCCAACAATTATTAACCACTGTTTTTTAGTAAATTTCAACATTTATTACTTACCTCTAGAAAAATTTTTTTCTATCTTTTTATAATTAGTAATTTTACGATTTAAATGTTTGATAGTTGTATTAATATTTTCTTTTTGTATTAACAATTTTTCCATTTGTTTTTCTAATAATTCTAAACGTTGATAAAAGGTTTGATCACCCTTTTGATATAGGCTAACATAGTCCACCATAACCTCAATTGGTAAACCAGCTCTTCTCATACAAATAGCTAACTCTACCCAACGTAAATCTTCCTCTTGATAATCTCTAATACCACCAGATGTTCTATTGACATTAGGTATCATTTTCATTTTTTCATAATATCTTAGTGTATCTGTTGTCACATCAAATTGTTTCGCCACTTCTTTTATTAACATAATATCCCTCCAACTATATAATATAAACATTGAAGCTTACTCTAAGTCAAGTGCTAATCAATTAATTAGTTATTTCCATCAATTTTCTTTTATTTATTGCCTGATTGTAGTAAAATATAAAAGAAAGAAAAAGGAGAAATATAATGCCATTAGTTAATTCTAAAGAAATGTTTAAAAAAGCTTATGAGGGTGGTTATGCAATCGGTGCTTTTAATGTCAATAATATGGAAATTGTCCAAGCTATCACTGAAGCAGCCAAAGAAACAAACTCACCATTAGTGCTACAAGTTTCTAAAGGAGCAAGAGCTTATGCTAAACACAATTATTTAGTAAAATTAGTAGAAGCAGCAATCGAAGATACAGGAGTTCCTATTGTCTTACACCTAGACCATGGAGATAGCTTTGAGTTATGTAAAGATTGTATTGATGGAGGATTCACCTCAGTTATGATTGATGGATCTCACTTAGATTATGAAGAAAATGTTGCCTTAACTAAAAAGGTAGTAGAATATGCCCATGCCAGAGGAGTAAGTGTTGAAGCAGAATTAGGACGCTTAGCTGGAGTAGAGGATGAAATAAATGTCTCAGATGAGCACGCTTCTTATACTGATCCTGAACAAGTTGAAGATTTTGTGACTAGAACTGGTTGTGATTCATTAGCGATCGCAATTGGAACAAGTCATGGTGCTTATAAATTTAAGCCAGGTACTAAACCTCAATTAAGATTTGATATTTTAGAAGATATTTCAAAAAGATTGCCAGGTTTCCCAATTGTCTTACATGGAGCATCATCAGTAATGCCTGAGTATGTAAAAATGATTAATGAGCATGGTGGAAATATGCCAGATGCGATTGGTGTACCAGAGGATATGCTAAGACAAGCTGCAAGTATGGCAGTTTGTAAAATCAATATTGACTCAGACTTAAGATTAGCAATGACCGGATCAATCAGAAAACACTTCACTGAGCATCCAGACCATTTTGATCCAAGACAGTACTTAACTGATGCTAGAAATAATATTAGAGAATTAGTAAAACATAAAATAACTAGTGTTCTAGGATCAAACAACAAAATTTAATTAAATATAAAAAAAGCTAAGTGGCTATAATCAATAACCCTTAGCTTTTTAATTCTTATTAAGGTGAGGTATTATACTCTTTAACATCTACAACCCTACCAGTTTTATCAATAAA
>JBKDZL010000077.1:0-10995 GCA_047971145.1 Erysipelotrichaceae bacterium | reverse complement strand
AAATACAGCACCATATACCAGTTTGCAGGATGTTGCTAATCACTTCCCTGCGATGGGCCCACCATCATCAGTAATATAGTTGCGACAACAAAGATATCTCAGTGCACACTTCCCGGCACACTAAAAAAATAAGATGACGCCTCAACAAATTGAGGATTCCATCTTATTTATATAATTTGTCTTTTATTTAATTATTCTACTTTTAAGGGTTCAGTGTACTTTTCGTGTCCCTTACTCTAATTACATATATCGCTTGGGATAAAATGCTATCGTACTCATCACAGCTGCAACAATCCTCTGTAAAACCGATTAGTAAATCCATAAACCCCTTTTTATCAATACACTATTACCTTATTTTCCTCGGCTGATAGCATAATATCTTCAAGCACTTTAAACGTCTCTCGCAGCGACTGATGACTAATAATTGTTTCAATCTGACCACTTTTAATAGCTTCAAAAATACTATCATAAATATCGATTGGATCCCCGGGTTCAAACTCAATTTGAGTCGTCTTTGTCTCCGTGTTTTCATCCCGGGGGGACATTGTTTTCGTAAATCCATTAGCTGCCTTAATCGGTTTCACTTCCACCTTTTGGTCGGAGATAATCTCAATTGCTTCTCCGTTTTCGCTCCATGCTTGTTTAAACTCGCCAAGGGTTGCCGTTCCATTCGTTCCCGCGAGATACCAACGGGGATACTCAATAAAGTGACATGTTCCAACTTCAGCCAATGCAGTTGAACCATTTTTAAATTTGAAGTGGACACGAAAGCCATCATCGACCTCATCGTTAGTAATATTCGTAAACTCCGCGTATAAACTAGCGAGCTCACAGCTTGAAATTTGTAAAATTTGATCGACTAGATGCACTCCCCAATCGAGGAGCATTCCTCCACCATGGCGCTTCTCTCCCCGCCAATCACCAGGAATTCCACGAGATCCATACACCTTTGACTCGAAGTGAAAGACTGCTCCTAACTGCTCGCTTTCAATTATCTTTTTAGCAGTAAGAAAGTCGCGATCAAATCGGCGGTTTTGGTTAACTGTAAAGATAACATTATTCACCTTAGCGCAGGTTAGTAACTGTTCTAATTCCTGGCTATTCATCGCCACTGGCTTTTCACATAAAATCGCCTTTCCCCGTTCCATCATTTTAATTCCAATCGCTTTATGGCTATCGTTTGGAGTGGCGATTAAAACTAAATCAACATCCGGATCCAAACCGACTTCGTCTAAACTTTGATATGTATATATCCCTTGCTCTGCTGCTGCTGCGCACACATCCAAATCGATGTCATATATCCCCTTTAAATTAAAGTTTGAGTGGGGAATCATATATTCTAAGTGGGCCTTTCCCATCCCACCAAATCCGACAATTACAATTTCCATCATTTTCCTTTCAAAGGATGCAACCTAAATTGCCTCCTCTTTTCTATTTAATATATACAGGTGCTCCAGTTTTTGCCGACTCGTAAATTGCTTCTAATAGTTTGGTCACAACAATTGCTTGCTCCGGAGTTACAACTAACTCCGTTCCATTTAAAATGCTATTAGCAAACACCCGAGCTTCTACGCATTCTTCACTTGCCTTTCCACCCTCAAAAAACGGAATTTCATTCGCTTCTAAGTCAATTTCAATATTGCGCAGTTTCCCATTATGGGCATCATTGAAGGTTAAGCCACCTTGCATATCTACTCCCGCCTCTGTTCCGTGGAGAGTACACTGGGCTTCCCGAACATCCCGGGTATTTAAGGCCCATGAACTTTCTAAGTAAATAGTTGCTCCGTTTTTCATCTTGATGAATCCAAAGGCGCTATCCTCAACATTGACTTCCTCCGGATCCCAAGCTCCGAACATATTTCCTTCCGGCTTGTCACTCAGCTTTTTAAACACACTTCCAACAACATAGTCCGGCTCGTAATTGTTCATTGTCCATAGGGTTAAATCCAAGGCGTGGGTTCCGATATCGATAAGTGGTCCTCCCCCTTGCTTAGCAAGGTCCGTAAATACACCCCAAGTTGGGACCGCCTTACGACGAATAGCGTGGGCTTTGGCGTAATAAATCTCACCAAGTTCATTATTTTCACAAGCTTGCTTTAAATATAAAGAATCTTGACGATAGCGGTTTTGATAAGCGATTGTTAAAACCTTATTTGTCGCCTTAGCCGTGTCAATCATCTTTTGGGCTTCACTACTATTAATTGCCATTGGCTTTTCACAAAGTACATGTTTATTTGCGTTCATTGCATCAATGGATATAAAACTGTGGGAAACATTCGGAGTCAATACTAGCACCGCATCAATCTCTTCTAATGCCAAAAGTTGTTTATAGTCTGTGAAAGTGCGCTCATGACTAATTCCAAAATGGTCGGCAGAGGCTATTGCCCGTTCCTCGATAATATCACAAACTGCAACTACCTCGACTAACTCCTTCATATCAGCTAAGGCGCTATAGTGCTTTGAAGTCGCAATTCCCCCACAACCGATCATTCCATACTTTAATTTTTTCATATTATCCTTTCAATACCACCATGCTTCAGATGCTTGTTCCCGAATTAATATATCACCTAAAAACATAATTGCTTTTTCTAATCCTTCATTTGTACTCATTACCGTATCTTCATGCTCAATACTAATTACTCCATTGTATCCAACTTCCTTTAAACGGTTGATCATCTGCTTCCACAAGATTTGGTCATGACCGTATCCAACTGTCTTGAAATACCAACTTCGCTCAAGTAGGTTTCCGTAACTTCCCGTGTCCAAAACTCCATTGATTTTAATATTCTGTTGATCTAAATACGTATCCTTAGCGTGGAAGTGATACATACAATCCTTGAGCTCTTTAATCGCAGCTAAGGGGTCGATTTGTTGCCAGAACAAATGGGATGGATCGAAGTTGACACCGAGTCTTTCACTACCGACTAGTTTTCGCAGTTTGAGCATCGTTGCCGGATTGTATACGCAGAATCCCGGGTGCATTTCAAAGGCGACATTGACATCGCATTCATCGAGTAAAGAAAGCATATTTTTCCAATAGGGCACTAACACCTCATTCCACTGATAGTCAAGGACCTTTTGATACTCTTCCGGCCAACTACAAGTCACCCAGTTTGGCATCTTGTCTATCTCGCTTCCTCCCGGGCAACCGCTAAATGTAATAACCGTCTTGACATCTAATTGCTTCGCTAGCCTACAAGCATCTATAAAGTCGTTGTGAGAACTATCCGCAAGCTGCTTATCGGGAGAGATTGGATTGCCGTGACAGCTAAGGGCAGCAATTTCCATATTATACTTTTGAAACAAAGCTTTTAACTTAACTATTGCTTCCGGCTTATCTAAATAAACCTTCGGGTCTAGTTGGTTTTTACCAGGGTAACCACCAACACCCATTTCCATTGCCTCGACACCGAGGGCTGATAAATACTTTAGGGATTCCTCTAAATCCATTTGTCCCATTACGGGATTAAAAACTGCAAGTTTCATATTCATCCTTTCTACAAAATTATTTTCTTTAAACTATCGTAGGTATACGCCACACCCCTTAGCATCTTCTCTTTTTCAATATTCAAAGAGTCGGGTTCAATCGAAACGAAATACTCATAGTTTTCAATATTTAAAATGCTAAATATCGAATTCCAATCGATTTGGTCCATAAATGCCGGGGGATCATCATAGCGCTTACCAGCAATTTTCATTCCCCCTTTAACGTGAAAATGACCAATTTTGGGATGGCGATTACAGATTTCCACTAAATAGTCTTGGTCTCTGTAAAAAGAGTGGGAAGGGTCGTATTTAATCATTAACCCCTCAACTGGGTCGATGATTTGCCTCCACTCGTACTCGGTGTACACATAGTTGTTCCAATCGCAGTTATAAATACAAATATCAACATTACAAGATTGACCAAAGGCAATGATTTGGGTGAAATACTCGATTGCTAACTTTCTATTTTCTGCCATTGACAATCCCACATCACAGTTGCAACCAGTCACAAATTTAGTTGCTCCTAACTGACTACACCTCGTGATTAATTGTTTATCAATTTCTAACTGCTCAGCGTTTATCTGCCCATCAACTATTTTAAGGCTCCTCCCATTGACCGAGACAACAAACATTTCCATTTCTATTTTCAATCTCACTTTTAATCCGCTCAAAGTTGTTTAAAAAATAAGTTAGGTCTTCATTTAATGTTATTTCAAAACTATCAATTCCTAACTTAATATAATCATCAATATATGTTAATTTATCATCAACGATAATGCTAATTTTCATCTTGACTCCTAACTAGAGATTGATATCCAACCTCACAATCTACAATCCGTTTTTCAATTGTTGGCTGATTGTACTCTTGCTCAACAATCAACCACTTTACTTCACGCTCTTTACAAATATTAACTAATCTCTTCAAATCTAAATTTCCGTACCCAACGGCACAATCAATAAGTCGATAATCTCCTTCTATTTTTTCTAAGATAATATCTTTGACATGAATTAGTGGCGCCGGATATTTTGTTGCGATAATTCGATATGGATCTAAGCCCCCACGGATTAGCCAGTGAACATCGTATTCCAGTTTTATTCCCGCTTCACCAATATAGTCAATAACTAGTTTATCGTCAATCTTTACACACTCAAGGTCGTGGTTGTGATAGAAAATATTTATTCCTCTAGTTTTTGCAACTTCCTTTATCGCTTTTATATTAGTAATAACCTCATTACATCTTTCCTGAGATTGAGTAATCTGGCCAACAATTGGAATTACGATATTTTTAATCCCTAATCCATCGTACTTATCAAGCTGGACTTCATAGTCGCTAGCTAATAACTGATAGTCACAATGAGCTGATACAATCTCTAAATCGTATTTACCTAGCAAGGCAACTATTTGTTCAAATTGAGTGGAATCATCGATATTATACAGCTCCACCCCATCATAACCAATTGCTTTTAACCTACTTATCATTAGTTCCGCTTGAACTAGATCTGTTATTACATCATTTATACTCCATAATTGATATCCAATTTTCATACTGCTCCTCTCTTACTTAACTATTCCGGTATTTTCTCCATAATTGTCACCAATAAGATTCCGGGAAAATTTAATAGTGGTGTGAAAAGGAGCGAGGGCGATTGAGTTCTCCCCACTCGATTCCTATATTAATTGTAATATTTAGTATTTTAATTTCTTAAATTTGCTCTATTGCTCTTAAATATATGCTTATATTGTTATTAAAGGTAAGATTACCAAACAATCAACTTGTTACTTTTTTACTATTGCAAAATCATATTTCTCTAATAAATTTTGTTTCATTGAATTTGACCAATATACATTTTTTAAATTAATTACTTCTTCTCCGAAATTTATTATCATCTGGTATTCTTCAGAATTTAATGTTACATTAGATACTACGGTTTTTTTATCAAGTTCATATTTGCTTTTGAATACTTTATCAAATACTGAGATTAAGGAATCTTGTGTCGGTATTCCTCCAAAATAATAATATGTTGAATGATTATAATCATTTTTTGTAAAAGCAGACTTTAATATTTCATGATCAAATGTTTCTAAAACTTCGGCAGTCGTTGGTGAAACAACTTCTGCTAAATATTCATACATGCTTTTATCTGATTTTATTTTTTGATTATCTAACACTGCATTAAACTCGGAGACAATAACTCCAAATTGATCATTTAGTTTATACGGGAGATTCCCAACATGCAGCAAATCATTCTCATCCACGTAATTTAACATTGGAAATGCTATTATTATTTTATCTTTTAAACCTTTTAACTTTTCAACCACTCTTGGATTGACGTTATAAGCGTAAGGAAAGATTATTGTATCGAACTTATCTAAATGCCTTTCATCAAATACATACTCAACATTGATTCCAACGTTATTAAAATATTCAAAAATATTATCGTTTAATTCACTGATTCCTAACCCTATATTTCTTGGACCTTCTGAATAATGCAACATAGTTGTATTGTTCCAGTCATAGTATATTGCAACTTCATTTTTTAATTGCATATTTTCGAATATTTCTAATGATTTAAGTTCATTTCCAAACTCTTTTACATACTTGTATACTCTGCTATTTTCATCAGAAGAAACATCTAATACTGCTCCATGATACTTTTCAGATGAACCACGGCTTTGTTTCAATTGGAAGTACAAAAATGACTTAGAAGAACAAAGCATTTGTAAATAAGTAGTTGCCTTATGTAACTTTGCACTTTTTAAAACTGTATACTCTTGCCAATTTGTTGAACCTGGCGTAGATTCCATCATATAAAATTCTTTATCTAAATCCAAGCTATGCTGCAAAATAAGCTCCTTTTTTGCTTTAATTGCAACTTCATAGTTATCTTTCGTATTCCATGGTGGATATATGTCATAACTTATATAGTCAACGTAATCGGAAAACATTCTATAATCAAGGGAAAAATTAAACGGATCGCCATGAAAATTTGTAGTAATTGGTAAATTTGATAATTTTCTTATTAAATTATACTCAAATTTATAATAGTCAATGTGATTTCTTGTCTTAAATCTCTCCCAGTTAATATTTAATGGTGTATTAGACCGTTCACCATGAGCAAATGGAGGCAATATTTCATCAAAGCTTGAATAATTATGCGACCAAAAAACATTCCACCACGCGTTATTTAAAGTCTTTACATCTTTATACTCTTCTCTTAGATTATCTCTAAACTTTCTTACACAATGTTCGCAGTAGCAATGACCACCAAATTCATTGTTGATATGCCAACTATGGATTATATCAAATGGAATCACAACTTCAACTAGTTTTGATATTAGCAATTCTGCTTTTTCTCTGAAAACTGGAGACTGCATACAATGATTATGTCTAAAACCACTCAGTTCACGTTTTGCATGTTCATTAACTCTTGAAGTTTCAGGGTAACTTTGAGCTAACCAATGTGGTCTCGCTGACGTTGGCGTTCCCATTATTACTTTAAAGTTATTTTCCTTTAGTATTGTAAGTATTAACTCTAACCATCTAAAATCATAAAACCCTTCTGTAGGTTCAATCATACTCCAGCTAAACATACCTAATGTAACTGTATTTATATTTGCTTTCCTTAACTTTTCTATATCGTCTTTTATTAGATCAATATTATCTATCCATTGCTCTGGGTTATAGTCTCCTCCATGTAAAAACATAATTCCTCCTATTTATTTTAAAGCTCCACCTATACCTTGCACAAAACTTTTTTGTAATGCAAAAAATACTGCTAATGATGGTAATGTCGAAATAATTAGTATTATCATAATTGCACCATAATCAGGATTATATCCACTAGACGCATTTGCTGCAAGTACTGGTAAAGTATATTTCTCGGGACTTTGTAGAATAATTAATGGCCATAAATAATTATTCCATGTATTTAAAAATAATATTATTGTTGTAGCCGAAAATATATTTTTTGATGATGGTAGCAATATTTTGTAAAATATTTGAAAATCTGTTAATCCATCTATTTTTGCTGATTCAAATATATCATGGGGATATGAATCAAAACTTTGCTTTAAGAAAAACATTATATACGTATTTGCCAAAAGCGGAATAATTGCTCCCATGTAAGAATTGGAAAAACCAGATTTTGACACAATTATAAATAAGTATACTAGTTGACCAAAAAATGGAACCATCATACTCGCAATCATAATATTAAAGATTCTTTTACTTGATAACGTTTTTTCTATTGAAAAGTAATATGCAGCTAATGAAGTAATTATTAATGTAAATATTAATGTAAAAAATGTAATTACTACAGAATTCATCAAATTTTGCAATATATCAAATTGTGAAAATGCGGAATGAATATTTGTAATAAATTCAGTTCCAGGAGTTAGTTTTCCACTGATTACATCTATAGACTTATTAGTTGAACTAATCGCAATCCAAACAAATGGAAATACTGAAAAGAATGATACAATTATTAAAAATGTATGAGTAAAGTATTTTTTCATCGGTCATCATCTCCCAAGAATTTATTTTGAAGAATTGCTAACGCAACTGCAATAATAACTATGACATATGCAATAGCTGAAGCATAACCTGCATTTGGTGTAAATACAAACAAATGTTTATATATCATTTGTCCTAGTGTAATTGTTGCAGTCCCGGGTCCTCCATTTGTTATTACCATTGGCTCATCAAATAAGTTAAGAGTTCCTAGCGTTGAAATAACAGTTACAAACAAAATAATTGGCTTTAGCAATGGCAATGTAATTTTAGTAAACTGTTGTATAGTATTTGCTCCATCAATTGTCGCAGCTTCATAGATTTCATCATCTATATTTTGCATCCCTGATAAGAAAAACACCGTATTGTATCCCGTCCATCTCCAAACCAAGGCGATTATCAATACAAAACGAGCAGGATTTGCAGTACTTAACCATTGGATTGGCGTTGCGATTAAATTTACATTCATTAAAAAATTATTAATTAATCCGTTTTCCATAAATATCAATTTAAAAAAAATTGAGTATACAACCAAAGACGTTACTGCCGGTAATATTACCATTGTGCGGTATACACCTTTAAACTTTAATGTTTTTTGATTTAATACATTTGCTAATATTATTGATAGCAAAATCATTAAAGGAACTTGTATAATGAAAAATATAGTTGTATTAATTAATGATTCTCTAAATAAGTTATCACTAAATAAGCTAATGTAATTTTGAAATCCAACAAACGTACACGTGTTACCACGACACGATTGTAATGATTTTACAAATGAAGCTAATACAGGAAACACTGTAAATGTTCCCCATAATGCTAGCATTGGTATAATCAGGTATCTAGTTGTTTTATCCTTCATATTACCCTCTTTCAGTTTTATGCTGTCGTTTGATCTGCTTGTTGTTGAGCTTGTTCGATCCCTTCATCAACTGTCATCTCACCTTTAACCACACCGTTAATAATTGTTCCTAATGCATCTTGTGCTACTTGGGAATTTTCTAAAATTAAATATGGAGGAACTTCATCTGACCATTCAAGAAAGTTACTATAAATCGTATCTCCCGCAAAGAAATCATCTCCCTGTTGGTATGTTTCACCTTTTGCAACAGGTAAATATGTAGCAACTAAACCTACATCTTTTAATAATTGATCGTATAAATCAACATCAGATCCAAATGTACTTGTTAAAAAGTCCGCAGAAAGCTCTTGATCACCACTATTTAAAATATACCAACTACTTCCACCTTCAGCCGTTGCATTCGCAGCATTCTCAACGCCATCTAGTTTTGGTACCGGTGCAATAAACCAATTATCCTCTCCACCTTCGATTTGTTTAATAGTTGGCACAAACCATGCACCAGATACAGTACAAGCTGCGTCACCATTTGAAATTGAACTTACATAGTCAGTCCAATCAACAGCATCATAGACATAGCCTTCTGAATACATTTTTTGCATTGTTTCCATACTAGTTTTTAAAACAGTATTCTCTGTTAAATTTACTGATCCATCTTCATTTACATAGTCAATTCCTCCACTATGAACTAAGTTTCTTAAATTAGTAACTGCTGACCATGAATACGCATATTTCCCAGTTTCACTTCTAATTTGATTTCCTAAAGCACCAAACTCTGACCAAGTTAAATTTTGGAAATCATTTTTACTTAATCCAGCCTTTTCAACAATTTGCTTGTTACAATACAGCCCAGATACCCCATTATCAAATGGTACTCCATAAGTAGTTTCGTCTAAAGTCATCGGCTCAACTTTATACTTTGGAAAATTTGAATAGTCAATTGTTGAATTTAAGTTATCTGCAAATAAATCTGTGTATACACTTAAATACATAGGAGCAATATCATCACCTAGTAATATTACATCTGGCAATGTACTAACATCATTAGCTAATGCCGCAGTTGTAAATTTAGTTTGCATATCTTCACGTGCTGTTTCAACAAACTCAAATTCAACATCAGGATTCGTTTCTTTATATTTATCTGCTGCTGCTTGAATTGACGCACCGTTTATATATGGATCGTAATACCATACGGTTATTACCCCATCACCTTCTACTTTACTTCCACATCCCGATAACACCAAAATTAACGATGTTAATAAAACCATAATTTTCTTCATAATATCCCTTTCGTGAAAACGTTTCATCTTTTTTTTATTTATAGAATATCACACAATTTTCATTTTGTCAATATTTTTACCAAAGTTTTACCAGAACTTTTTTACCGGTTAATAAAATAAAAGACTAGTATCGAAATACTAGTCTTTATTCATAGTTGTTTCTCTCTCAATAAGTTCTGTTGATACAACATGGTTAATCGGAATTTTTATATTGTGCTCAATTTTATCAAGTAGTACTCTAATTGCATACTCACCCATAAACTCTGATGGTATGCTAACAGTTGACAATGGTGGTTCTGTAAATTCGCTTGCTGGAATATTATTTATACCTATTATCTCAACCTGCTTAGGAACTGAAATATTAAGTTCATTACAAGCACGTAGTACACCTATTGCTACATTATCATTTGCGCAAAAAATACTCAATTGTTCTGTAGAGTTATTTCTATTAAAAAACTTATATGCTTCAGTGTACGAGTTGATTACATCCATAGTTGTGTGAATTTGATCATATTTTAATCCATGATATAGTGCTACTGATTTAAAAGCTTCCTGTCTAATATCATAGTTTTTTTTATTGCTTAATGGGCCAAAATACATTAATTTTCGCTTTCCTATGCTGAAATACTTTGCTATTTCACGAGAAATTTTTGCAAGAACTAAGTTAACGGAATTATAATTCCCAGTCATTGGATTATTTTCTACAAAAACTATGTATTAATTAATTTGGGATGCATATTCAAAATATTGCTTATCTAATAAAAATATTACAATTACACACAAAAAGTTTTTTAAATCATTTATCATAATTATATATAAATAATCACTTAGTTAGAATACTATTTTAAACTAAGAATAA
>JBKDZL010000076.1:0-1677 GCA_047971145.1 Erysipelotrichaceae bacterium | reverse complement strand
AACAATATATGGCCATCCATCAATCCACTCTACTTTTTGAATAGATGTTTCTCTACCTAGTGGACAACTACCACGTGATCCACCGTATAATGAATTATTTTCATCTAATGGACGCCCACATAGGTGAGCAAAGTACCAGTCTCCATCTTCTGTTTCTACTAAATCACCATGTCCTGTTTTTTGCAAATAGTTACTTGGTGAAAGGTAGGCAGTAATCATTGGATTATCTGGATGTGATTCGTACTCTCCCCATATATCTATACTTCGAACAATTGACTCTGCATGCTCGTATACTGTTCCACCTTCAGCAACAGCCAAGTAGTAGTAACCATCTTTTTTATAAATATGCGGTCCTTCTGTAAGTCCAATTGCTGTTCCTTCATATATTACTTTAGGTTCTCCAATAAGTCCACCTTGCTCGAAGTCAATTTCTTGTAATACTATTCCGTAAAATCTTGGCTTTCCTGATCCTTCGGCAGGAACTCTATGATCCCAAATCATATTAACAAAGTATTTGCTACCATCCTCATCATGAAATAATGATGGGTCAAATCCAGAACTATTTACATAAATAGGGGCTGACCACTCACCATCAATGGTATCACAAGTAACAATATAGTTAGGAGAGTCTTTATATGTACCAACTGTTGTTTTTACATCTGTATATACTAACCAAAACTTATCATCTGCATGTGTTAAACATGGAGCCCAAATACCACAAGAATCATCATTACCAAGCATATTTAATTGGCTTAATCGCTCAAGTGGACGCTTAATTAATGTCCAGTTTTCTAAATCAGTTGAGTGGTGAATCTGTACTCCCGGAAACCATTCAAAAGTTGAAGTTGCAATATAATAATCACTTCCTACTCTACAAATTGAAGGATCTGGGTTGAATCCTTTTAATACTGGGTTTTGAATCATATGTTCTCCTTAAATTATCTTTTTTTGCTTTAAATATTGGGATATTTTCCAATATCCAACTTCATCTGGATGAAGACCATCATTTGCAAAGTTCCTAATTAATTCATCATATTCATTGGATAGAAATATATTGTACTTTAAAGCGTGATAATTATTACTTTCAAAAAACTCTTCTAACTTACAATTAATCTTTTTTATAACACTATTTAAATAGTGATAATTAAATTCCTCTTCGCATGTGTATAACAAGAAACACGGATACACTTTAATGTTGGTACCAGACAACTTAGTAATAATTTCAATATAACTATCAACAATATAGTTAATAAATACTCCTTCATCTTTAGCACCCTCTAAGTACCAATTACGTATATCATTAATTCCACCTAAGAAGACAACTTCACTTGGCTTTAGTGATATTACATCTTCATCAATGCGTTTCTTCATATTATTTAAATTATCTCCGCCTATTCCAGAGTTAAGTATTCTTTTATCACTTGGATAGTATCTAGTAATATTTAATCTTCTAGTTATACTATCACCAAAGAATATTAAATCAATCCCCAAATTATTATTCCTAATCTCCTCATTTCTTTCAGTTATAAACTTACGCACTGCGGCATCAAACTTAAATTCGTACATATTTATTCCACCTCTTCCATATGATTTAAATACTCTGATAATGCAATTATCACAAGTGATTGTCCATATGCCATTGGGGCCGTATCTATAGTCTTGTAGAAATTGCTGTCA
>JBKDZL010000075.1:0-6279 GCA_047971145.1 Erysipelotrichaceae bacterium | reverse complement strand
CCGTGGCTTTCTGGTAGAGTACCGTCACGATAAGATTTCCTCCTATCCGTTCTTCCTCTACAACAGAGCTTTACGATCCGAAGACCTTCATCACTCACGCGGCGTTGCTCGGTCAGGGTTGCCCCCATTGCCGAAAATTCCCTACTGCTGCCTCCCGTAGGAGTCTGGGCCGTGTCTCAGTCCCAGTGTGGCCGTTCACCCTCTCAGGTCGGCTACGCATCATCGCCTTGGTAGGCCGTTACCCTACCAACAAGCTAATGCGCCATAAACTCATCCCATTGTGTATCAAACCTTTTATTATAAAAAGATGCCTTTCTATAACTTATCCGGTTTTAGCTATCGTTTCCAATAGTTATCCCAGTCCTTTGGGGCAGATTATTTATGTGTTACTCACCCGTTCGCCACTAAGATTTCTAGTCGTCCACAGCAAGCTGCTTCAGTCTAGAACTCTTCGATCGACTTGCATGTATTAAGCACGCCGCCAGCGTTCATCCTGAGCCAGGATCAAACTCTTCATTTGATTTGTCTCATATGTCTACATTTTAATAAATTAAAATGTTTCTGACGTTATTTTTTTGTTTTCCTTCACACTAAATTTTAGTGTGTGAATTGACGTGATTCATGTTCAGTTTTCAAAGATCATTTTACACCGCTTTTTTGTGGTGCTTGTATATAATATCACTCTTAGTAATAGGTGTCAACAAAAAGATGCATTTTTTTTACTTTTTTAATATTTTTTGATGAAAGCATTAAAAAAAGCCCATTATTATTGAGCTTTTCACTATTATTATTCTGATTTTAATTCTCTATTCATTAAATTTTCTACACTATCTAGAGGTTTTTTTCCTAAATATAGAATATTGTACACTTCTTCAACGATTGGCATTTCAATTTTATTCTTGATGGCATCCTCGTAAACAATTTTACAAGCTCTTACGCCTTCAACAGTTTTACTATTATTGCGCCAAAAATTTTCTGAACCATTATCATTACCAATCACATAACCAGCTTGATAGTTTCTAGAATGTTTTGAAGTACAAGTAACAATTAAATCACCAATCCCTGTTAAACCTAAGAAAGTTTCTAACTTACCACCAGCTGATAAACCATAACGGACCATTTCAGCTAAACCTCTAGTCATTAATGCTGCCTTAGCATTATCGCCATCTAATCCTAATCCTGACAAAATACCACTAGCAATCGCCATGATATTTTTTAAGGCAACACCAATTTCTGAGCCAATTACATCATTAGATCGATAAACCCTTAAGTAACCATTAGAAAAGATATTCTGAACAATCTTAGAAGCCTCCTCATTGTCACTAACCGCATTAACTGCCGTTAGGCTTCTAATAATAACCTCTTCTGCATGTGATGGTCCAAGCAAACTAACAACACCAAATAATTTTTCCTTATCAATGGTTGAGTTAATAACCTCAGATAGTCTTTGGTGAGTATCTGGATGAAAACCTTTAGCAGTATTAACAACTACCGCCGGCTTACTGATAATTTTATTAAGGCTCTCACAAACACTGGCAAGCGCTACTGATGGCACACTTATTACTATAACATCAGCATCAATCACAATATTCAAATCATTAGTAGCCTCTAAACCAATAGGTAATTTTACCCCAGGAAAGTACTTGCTATTTTCATGGTATTTGTTAATATCAACAATTTCTTCATTATTAACAGCATATAACTTAACTTCTACTTTGTTATCAAATAATACTTGAGCTAAGGCTGTACCCCAACTACCACTACCAATCACAACAACTCTCATCTTAATCTCCTTTGGCTCTCGCTAGAATCTTTAAAGGTATCCCCTCAAAATTAAATGATTCTCTTAGCCTATTTTCCAAATAACGCTGATAACTAAAATGCAACAATTCAGGGTTATTAACAAATAAAATAATTGTTGTTGGACTAATCGCCACTTGAGAAGCATAATAAATTTTTAACCTCTTACCATTATGAGTAGGTGGAGGTGTAATAGTTTGAGCATCCATAATTACTTCATTTAAAACACTGGTTGCAATTCTAAGCTGAGTAGCTTGATAAATATCTTTTATTAATGGCAATAACAAATGAGTCCTGCTTTTATTCAAGGCTGAAGTAAAGATAATAGGTGCATAAGACAAAAATTGAAACTCCTCACGGATTTGCTCACTTATTAAATGCATTGTTTTATCATCTTTTTCAATAGTATCCCATTTATTATAAATAATGATCACACCTTTACCTGCCTCAGATGCATAACCCGCAACATGCTTATCCTGCTCAACAATTCCTCTCTCACCATCTAAAACAATTAAAACAACATCAGCTTTCTCAATGGCACGCATAGCTCTAAGTACAGAATATTTTTCTATTTTTTCATATACTTTTCCCCGCTTACGAATACCTGCAGTATCAACAACAACATAATTATCACCATCAACTTTAAAAACTGTATCAATTGAATCCCTAGTGGTTCCCTCAATATTTGAAACAATTACTCTATCCTCATTTAAAATTGCATTAACTAAAGAAGATTTACCAACATTTGGCCTACCAATAATAGCAAACTGAATCATCCCCTCATAATCTTTTTTATTTTTTTGAGGAAAGTTTTCTACTAATCGATCTAAAACATCACCAACACCAATACCATGACTTCCCGAAACCGCAATTGGATCACCTAAACCCAAAGTATAAAATTCATAAATATTATTAATAAAAACACCATCATCAATTTTATTAACTGCCAATACTACCGGTTTATTACACTTGTATAATAATCTGGCTATAAAATGATCATCATCAGTTAAGCCTTCTTGACCATTAACTAAAAATAAAATAACATCAGCTTCTTCAATCGCAATATCAACTTGCATTCTTATTTCTTTTTGAAAAGGCTGATCTGCAATTTGAATGCCACCTGTATCAATAACTCTAAAATTATTAGTTAACCATTCACCTTTGCCATAAATTCTATCTCTAGTAACACCTGGAGTATCAAAGACTATCGCTTGTCTTTCCCCTAATAATCTATTAAAAATAGTTGATTTACCTACATTAGGTCTCCCCACAATCGCCACAACTCCCGCAATCATTTATGCCCCCTTTTCTTTAGCTAATTTAACTATCTTATTAACCACTTCTTCAATACTCAATTTAGAGCTATCTATCTCATAAGCTTCAGCTACTTTTATTAGTGGTGAAGTTTTACGACTACTATCTTGTAGATCTCTTTTTTTCATCTGATCTAAAACCTCATCAAATTCAAGATCAAGATTTTTTTTGTATAACTCATCATATCTTCTTTGCGCTCTGGTATGACTATCTGCAGTTAAAAATATTTTTAATTGCGCTTCATCTTTTAAAACTACCGAACCGATATCTCTGCCATCCATAACAATACCCGGTTGCAAGCGAGCAATTTTTCTCTGTCTTTGAACTAAATCTAACCTTACCTGCGGTAACAAAGAAACCGTAGATGCCAGAAAAGAAATTTCATGTTTCCGAATTTCCTCACTAACATCTACGCCATCTAAATATATTGTTTCTGATAAGCCAAATTCAATTTTAGTATCAGCTAAGATATTCATAATTGCTTCTTCATCTTTAGCATTTAACTTGTTTTGATAAACCTTTAAAGCTACACAGCGATACATGGCACCTGTATCCAAATAACGATACCCCAGCTCTGAAGCAACTCTTTTAGAAATAGTTGACTTACCAGCAGCACTAGGTCCATCAATAGCGATATTAATTTTCATTAAATTAATCCTGGAAAATTATTCAATATTACCAATAAGTTCTCACTAGGAAGCGCAATAATATTTGCATTATTTAAAATCCAAGTGATTACTAATCCAATTACTACTACTAATATCAAAATAAAGATAATAAGAATTATATTAAGTATTCTGCTAGTATAAGAAACATTGCCACTAACACCCTCTAATTCCTCTTCGTATTGATTCACTCGCAATTGTAACTGTTGAGTTTCTTCGACAATTTTCTTTTGAAGAGCCTGATCTAATTTAATATCAACTTCATCTACATTTCCATCATCATCAATCTCATCAATTGTCTTAGATTCTACAACTTCACTTCCACTTTCTGATTGCTCATCACTAGTTTCAACAGTTTCTGTAGGTTCTAAATTTTCAGTAGTATCATCAACTACATCTTCTACTTCTAATTTCTCATTATAGTCAGTATCCTGATCTTCTTCTATAGCAGTTTTAATATCATCAGCAGCTTGATTTAAATCATTTACATCCTTATTATTTATATCGCTTATTACCTTAGATAAATCATCTGTTTTGTCATTAACTGATTTAAATTGTTTTTTTATTTCATTTGGTGTAGGATCACTTTTTGCATCACCACCTTTAATGATGTTACTTTCTTTCATTTTACCAATTACATTATGTATCGTATCATGATCATTTCTGTTACCACTATTAATAGCTTCTGTTTTAGCCTTATCTAAAATATTTTTAACTAAATCTTGGTCATCATGTTGAAAATTGACTGTATCTTTTTTCTCTACAGGCGAGTTAACAACTGTTTCTGTTACATCATTTACTGTAACTGGTTGATCTGTTGTTTGAGTAGTTTGTTCAGCAATTTCAGCTTTCAATCTTTCAATTCTTTTTGTTCTCGACAATTTCTCCATAATAACCTCTTTCTGCTATCTATCTTTAATTATATCATTTTTCTGTAATTATTTTACTTCTTCAACAAATTTATCAATAGTTTTATTAATTATTAATGTCACAGTTGAGATAATAGTCCACTTAATTAAATTAAACAAACCAATAACGCCTACGGCATAAGCAAGAAAACTATCATATCCTGCCGCTGCTGCTGTTTCTGTGAGATCCATCCCTAAAATATCAAAATACCATGGTGTTATTACAAAATAATTTGCAACAACTAATATTAAAGTTACAAATAAAACCCCTGCAACACCACCAATAATTGTTTTCTCTTTCTTTTTAAAATAAACAAAAACTACTAAGAAAGACATGACCGCAATTATATTAGCTAACTGTCCAATTGGCAAACCTGTTAAATCTCCCTTTAATAAAAAGTGAATAACACTTATTGCCAAAGTAACCAAGAAAGCGTCAGCTTTGCCATAAGCAAGAGCTACTATCAAAATTGGAATAAAACTAAAATCAATTGCCAACCAAGGAGCAACTGGCAAAATCGGAAATTCTAGGAACATTAATATTGCTCCTAATGCGACCATAATCGCTGAAAAAACTAATCTTTTAACACTTTTATTCATTTGTCCTCTTCCATCCAGACTTTACTGTCGCCACCGGAATTTCACCGATTCAGTTCACACTCGCGGGGTATACCGCCGGTCGGGAATTTAACCCTGCCCTGAGTTACATAAGTTAGAATATTAAGCTCTACTTGAATATTTACCATCTGCAGTAGAAACTAAGACAACTTCTTCGTTGTTAATAAACATTGGCACTTTTATATTTAGGCCAGTTTCTAAAACCGCATTTTTTAACGCATTAGTAGCAGTATCACCCTTAACAGCAGGCTCACACTCAACTATTTGCAAAGGCATTTTATCAGGTAGAATAACTCCTAATATTTCTCCATTATACATTTGAATTTGAATCATGGCATTGGCTTTTAAGAAGTTTAATTCCCACTCTAAATTTTCTTTGTTAATTTCAATTTGTTCATAGGTATCAGTATCCATAAAAACAACTGCAGCTCCAGCATCATATAAATATTGCATTTCTTTTTTATCAATATGAGCTAATTCCACCTTTTCACCACCAGTAAAAGATAACTCCACTGTTGATCCAGTTCTCATGTTCTTCACTTTTACTTTGATGATCATTTGGCGCATAGCTGTTTTATTATGTTGGCTATCTAAAACTAAATAAATATTTCCTTCATAAATAATGCTGTTACCAGACTTAATGTCATTTGCAGTTACCATATTCAAGTTCTCCTCTTTTTATATTTTAGAGAAATATCATTTTTTGTCAATAACAACCCGTATTTTATCCCAACAAATACAACTCTCATCATAGAATAGAAAGATCTTTTTGTGTTGTTTATCAGTTATTATTTCAACTTTGGCGATACTATCACTACGAAATGTAACACAATACTCTAAATCTTGATATTTAGAGCAATAATCTACAGTATCAAAAATATCAAATTTTGCTTTAACCTCACCAATCGCATGCATTTGGATTTGACTATCTATTGACATTTCCTTAATATTCTTCAAACTAATTAACTGATTGT
>JBKDZL010000074.1:0-2150 GCA_047971145.1 Erysipelotrichaceae bacterium | reverse complement strand
TGTAAACGGAATCGCTCCCTCACTGATACCAACAATCCCCATGATGAATGATGCACTACCAGCATTTCTATATCCTTCACTAAATTTTGCACCTTTTATTATTGTTGCAATTCCATAACCTAATGTTGGAATGATGATAGCAACCTGTACTGCTGTGTTTGGTAAATATAAACCACTTTCAATAAGTCCCATCGCTGTGACTACCGCAGCTTTGTTTACAGGACCACCTAAATCAAATCCAACCATTGCTCCTAACACTAAAGCCATCATCATTGCACTTGTACCACTCATATTTGATAAAGTTACTTCCAAGAATGTGTTAAACGCTGTGAATGGTACACCAATTACATAGTTTGTAACTAAAACTGTTGCCAGAACTGATCCAACTGGAATTAAAAAGACTGGGCCAACTGATGCAGCAGCACCTTTTATTTGAATTTTTTGAACTAAAAATCTTGTAAAGTAACCAGCAAATAGACCTGCAAATAATGCACCGAAAAATCCAGCACCAATATTACTTGCAATCATACCACCTGTGAACCCTGAAGCTAAACCTGGTTTCTCAGCAATTGAGTATGAAATAAACCCTGCTAAAATTGGTAGCATTAGCCCTAATGCTGTACCACCCAATCCATCTAACGTGTGGAAGAATGCAAGTAATCCACCTGCTTCGGCATATGATGCATCCCAAATATCTGTTACATCTAAGAACATACCTCCAATACGTGCTATCCCCATGATTACAGATGCTGCAATTACAACTGGAATAATGTATGATACACCCGTTAAAATGTGTTGCTTAATACTTTTATCTTCGGAGCGAATCTCTTTCTTTCCTCCATCTTGTGAACCACCTTGAACTTTTGCACCTGCTTTTGCTAACTCAAATATGTTCTCATTCTCTTTTATTGGTAATACTACCGGACAATTAAATACTTTTTTACCATTGAATCTCTCTTGTTCTTTGACTGCAACTTCAACAGCAAAAATAACAAGATCTGCTTCTGCTATTTTCTCTTCCGGAATTCGATCTTCAATTCCTAACGCCCCTTGTTTCTCAACGTGAATGTCGTATCCAATTTTCTTTGCATTCACTTCTAATTTTTCAGCTGCCATATAAGTGTGAGCCACACCTGTTGGACATGCTGTTATTGCAACTATTTTCATAATACCTCCAAGTTATTTACATTCATATTATACGCTTATCGAATTTATTTTGTAAAAACATTTACAAGTTGTGAATTAATTCGATGCAAGGAAATAAATTTTGTTATACTAACATTAAGTACTAACGAGGTGATATTTATGAATATAGTAATAAAAAAAATTAAGGCAGACTATTTTGGAATGTCTGATACGTATAAATTAATTGCTGATACTGTAATTAAGCATCAAGATAATTTTACATTAACTGTAAAGGAATTAAGCAAAGAATCATACTGTGCACAAAGTACAATAATTAAGTTTTGTAATTCTCTAGGCTATGAATCGTACAAAATCTTTAAACATGAAATTAACAGTACCGACAATAATAACTTTTCAAGTTTAACAAAATCTTTTGAGTTAGTGGATACTTATATAAAATATAATGAGACCTTAGTAAACTCGTTGGTTTCTTCTATTCAAAACTCAAACCAAGTATATATATTTGCTTCTGGACAATCGCGAGTTTCAGCAATTGATTTCTACCTAAAAGTAAATAAAATTTTAAATGATAGAGTTATTTTCGAGTACGAACCAGCGATTCAAGCGCGTTTTATCAAAACTTTAGGCTCAAGAGATTTAGTAATTTTCATATCTAATTCAGGACAAAGTAAGGAATTGATATCTTTTTTACCAAAAGTAAAGCAACAATGTGATGATATTTTCTTAATCACTAATCGTGAGCAATCCACATTATCTTCTAAAATCAGTAAATCAATAATCTTAAATAATACTATAGAGTCTCAACAAAATTTTAAAGAGTTTCCTAAAGAAAGTAAATATTCATTAATTTACTTCTTTGATTGTATTTTTGAGTTATTACGATATCGAGTAGGGAGAACTTAATTGTCCTCCCTCTCACACCACTATTAAATTTTTATGATAACTTTGTAATTTAATTAACGAGCATACCGTTCGGTACTCGGCGGTTCCAAAGTATCATTTAT